>NZ_CP015455.1:0-300000 GCF_001888165.1 Syntrophotalea acetylenica | reverse complement strand
AGCGGTCCCGCTTGTCGCCGGGGAAAACAGCTGCGCCCGGACACTTTTTTCTAGTCTTTTACCTGGCGCATGTCAAGCGCCTTGTCCCGATACGCCTTTACGGGAAGACACGCTGTGAAACATGGGCAAATAAGTTGCTGTCATGAAAATCACCCTATGCTAGACTCGTTTGCATCGGGAAACGTTTTTTTACCGCCTTGGCGGTATCAATCCGCAGGCTTGCTTGTCACACTGAAAGATTGCCCGTTTCCCGGATGAAAACCACGCTGTGTCCATCCGGCAGGGTGCTGTTGCACCGCCTTTTCACAACAGGTCTGCGGCATGTCAAATTTCATTTCGTCCACCAACATCCTGCACGACGTTCTGCTGCTGCTGGCGGTAATCAATCCTCTGGGCAACATCCCGGTGTATCGCGACCTCACCAGCGGCATGGACACCGCCAGGCGCCGCACCATTCTCCGCCTGGGAGTCGGAACCGCCTGGATCATGATCCTCGGTTTTGCCCTTGTCGGCGACTGGAGCCTCCAATATCTGTTCGAGGTAACGCTCGACGAGTTTCGCGTTGCCGGCGGCATTCTTCTGTTTATCGTGGCGGTGCGGGGCGTCATGCGCGGGTCCCTGGCGGAAAACCTGCTGTCCGAGGATTTCCGTACCCGCGCCATTTTCCCTCTGGCTTTTCCCATCATCGTCGGCCCGGGGACCCTGGCCGTCACCATCATTCTGGCGCAGAACAGCGGGCCGCTGCACATGCTGCTGGTATCCATCGCCAGTTGCCTTATGGTCTACCTCATCGGCATCAGCTCCCACTGCCTTATGCGGCTGATCGGCGGTTATGCGGCCATGATCATCCCGCGGCTGCTGTATATATTCCTCGCGGCCAAGGCTGTCGCCCTGATCATGCAGGGGCTGACGGGGTTTCTCCGGGAGATACTGCAGCATGCGGCCTGAACCACCCTCCACCATCCGATTCCGGGCTACCATGTTATAATTGGCGCACGGTATTTGTTGCGGACGTTTCTTTAGGATCTCGTTTCTTTTTGGGAGCCCAATATCATGCATCGATGGATCCTGCCGTTAATCGGCCTGCTGATCGTGCCGTCCTGGTCCCTGGCCGCCGAACCGCCCCCGCTCCGCGTATTTGTCAGCGTTCTGCCGCTGAAATACCTGGTCGACCGGGTAGGCGGTACCCATGTGGATACCGACGTGATGGTCGGGCCGGGGCAGAGTCCGGCCACTTACGAACCGACTCCCCGGCAGATGAGCCGCCTGGGGAAAACGGACCTTTACTTCAGGGTCGGCGTTCCTTTTGAGCGCGTCTGGATACGGCGTCTGGCCGATCTCAACCGCAACATGAGCATTATCGACCTGCGCGACGACCTGCCGTTGCGCCGCCTTGAAGACCACCATCATGAAGATGACGGCGGAGCTCATCGGGAGCCCCACCAGGAAAGCGCCCTCGATCCGCACGTCTGGACCAGCCCCACGCTGGCATCCGACATGGCCCGGCATATTTGCGAGGCACTCTCGGCACGGGATCCGCGCCATGCCCCGGACTACCAGTCCGGGTACGAGACCCTGGCCGCGGACCTGAAAAACCTCGACAGCCGGCTGCGCAACCGTCTGGCCGCCATCAAAAACCGCAAGTTTCTGGTGTTCCACCCCTCCTGGGGTTATTTCGCCGATGCCTACGGGCTGGAGCAGATCGCCATCGAGAACGCCGGCAAGGAGCCGGGTCCGCGCGCCCTGGCAAGGGTCATCGCCCTGGCCCGGCAGGAAAATATCCGGATCATTTTTGTGCAGCAGCAGTTCAGCCGAACCACCGCCAACACCGTCGCCCGCGCCATCGGCGGCAAGGTTGTGGTCGTCGATCCGCTGGCGGAAAATTATATTGAAAATCTGCGCAGAGCGGCCGATGCCTTCTTTCTCGCCCTGGACGATCGTCATGAATGAACCTGTCATTACCCTGGAAGACGTTTCTTTCCGCTACGAAGAACATGCCGTACTGCTGGATATCAACCTGACGGTCCACGCTCAAGAGTTTCTCGGCATCGTCGGCCCCAACGGCAGCGGCAAAAGCACCCTGCTCAAAATCATGCTCGGGTTGCTGACACCGCAGAAAGGACAAGTCCGCATTTTCGGCGTACCTCCCGTCGAAGCGCGGCTGCGGGTCGGCTATGTGCCCCAATTCATTACCTTCGATCGTAACTTTCCGATCAACGTTCAGGAAACCGTCCTGCAGGGACGACTCGGGAAAACCCGCCTGGTCGGCGGCTACCGGCGCGAAGATCACCGCATCGCGCGGCAGGCTTTGGAGGAAGTGGAGCTTGGCGACCTTGGCAAACGCCCCCTCACCGCCCTGTCCGGAGGCCAGCTGCAGCGGGTTCTCATCGCGCGAGCCCTGGCCTGTCAGCCGGAAGTCCTGATCCTGGATGAGCCGACGGCGCATATCGACCCCAAGATCGAAGAAGGGGTTTTCGATTTGCTGAAACGCCTCAACCAACGCCTCACGGTCCTGGTCGTATCCCATGACATCGGCTTCATCACCCGTTACATTACCCGCGTTGCCTGCCTCAACCGCACACTGGTTTGCCATGCCACGTCGGAACTTACCGGCAGCATGATCGAGCAACTGTATGGCGGTCCGCTACGGGCGGTGCATCACGACACCCTGCTGCACACCCACTGAAGGTCGCGATATGCTGTCTACATTTCTCGAAGCCCTGATCTCCCAGCCGTTCATGCAGCACGCTCTGATCGGCGGACTGCTGGCCAGCATCGCCTGCGGCGTGGCCGGTTCCTACGTCGTGGTGCGACGTATCGGTTATATCGCCGGGGGTATCGCCCACGCGGTTCTCGGCGGCATGGGACTGGCCTACTTCCTGGGCCGCAGTCCGGTAGGCGGCGCCATCTGCGCCGCCCTGGTGGCCGCTCTGATTATCGGGCTGGTCAGCATCCGCTGGAAAAAACAGGAAGACACCACCATCAGCGCCCTGTGGGCGGTCGGCATGGCGCTGGGGGTGCTGCTCATCGCCCGCAGCCCCGGTTACAACGTGGATCTGATGAGTTATCTGTTCGGCAACATCCTGATGATATCACGGGAGCATCTTTGGCTGATTTTCTGGCTGGATATGGGGATCGTGCTGCTGGTCATATTGTTTTTCAAACAGCTGCTGGCGGTATCCTTCGATGAGGAATTCGCCGAACTGCGGCAGGTTTCGGTCAATATTTTTTCGTTGCTGCTGCTTTGCCTGGTAGCTCTGACCGTCGTCATCCTGATCCAGGTGGTCGGACTTATCCTGGTCATCGCCCTGCTGGCCCTGCCGGCCGCCATCGCCGGCCATTATGTCCAGTCCCTGAGCCGCATGATGCTTATCGCCACCCTGCTGGGGGGGCTGTTCATCACCGGCGGGCTAGCGGTATCCTACCAGTACGATCTGCCCTCCGGCGCCACCACCGTGCTGCTCACCGGCCTGGCCTACCTGGTTTCGTCGGTGGGCATCAGTGTCTGGCGGCGCTGGCAGCTTGGACGGAGCGGCCGGAAATGATGGCTGCGTTGCGCAGCATCACGGAAGTCCTGACGCCTTTTCTCCGACGGCTGCCGGCGCCCTCTGGCAGGGCTTTTCAGCATCCATCCTGAACAGGGTGGAGCCCCGGCCCTCCGAAGTCAGATACAGGGCGTTATCCCTGTCGAAGGCGATAGCTTCGGGCTGAGGCAGAAGATCGAGCGATGGCAGCGCGAGAACCTGTGGCGCGCGGGCCATGGCGTCAGCCCAGGATTGGCGGCTGTCTTTCCGATAAAGCAGGGCCTCCCTGTAGGTCAGAATCACCATGGCTCCGCCGTCTGCCCGGATATCAAGCGCCGTGGGCCAGGGGCGAGGGATAAAAGACGTTTGCCGGCCTGCGTCGCCAGTCAGACGCAGGCTGCCCATTTCCACAAGGCGGCGGGCAACCTGCAACCGGCCAGGTTCTGATGGCAGCAAGGGCACCTGGTAAAAAACCGGCGGATCGGTCCGCTTGCTCAGCAGCAACACCAGACCGACCTGCGAATCGACCGCCACCCCCTCGCAATCCCGCGGACCGTCCTCATACCGCAGACGTATACTCCAGGCCGGTGACACCTCGCCGGTGAAGCGGCCATCCGCGCCGGGTACCGGCTCAGGCACGGCATGCAGCAGCACTTCCGGGCGCAGCCCCCGGTTATCGCCAACATCCGCGATCAGCAGATAAGGCTGATTGCGCCAGGTGAAGCTGGCCAGATCCTCCCAATCGATATTTTCCACACCTTTGATACGCAGTTCGCCGAGAGCCTGACCCTGCAGCCCCAGGGCGAACAAATGCGGGGCGTTGCCGCTGTCATTCACGGCCCACAATACTCCGTCCATCCTGCGGGAAGCGGCCAACCCTGAAATTTCATGCAGGTCGGCGGCGCAAATCCGCCCAACCCCACGCGCGGCACGGTATCCCGCAGGCTGCCCTTCGCCGGGACAACCCCGGGGTGATGCCGGAGCGGCGCAACAGCACAATCCCAACCATCCCGCCATGACCAGTACATGCCAGCTTTTCACCGTGCCCCTCCATCCCAAAGGTCATCCTGGATGTCAGCGTTTTTCGAAATGGACGAAATCAATCAGGAACACCGCGGCAAGCAGCAGGCTTTTGTGCGCATCGCACCAGCCGGGAGGGAAGGTCACGCCAAAATTATCCGCGTCGGTAAATCCTTCCTTCAGCAGGCCGCTCCATTTTTTGCATATTTTGCCCTGCGGCATGCCACCCTTGCGGATCTCGAAGGTCCAGGGATGCAGCAACGGTCCGTACAATTGACAGAGCTCCTGTTGCTGGCAGTCCGTCACCGTGTAAATGCGCCGCAGCAGTGCAAAACGCCGACGGATGGTCCCCAGATCCCGGCCCTCGGCATCGGTCACTGCCGCTTCGTGAAAGTAGAAACGGAAAGGACGCCGAACGGCAAGCTTGCATGCCCCGTCAGCGGTCACGATTTTCAGTCGGAAAGGACGCATGGCCTTCAGAAACCAGCGCAAAAGAATATTGCCCGGCTCCTCCCTGGCCAGAAACAGCTCCCGCCCTTCGGCATCGAAAATTTTGTAGCGATTTCGGGTTTCGAATCCGGTAAGAATCTCACCCCATTCCTTTTTCTGGCTGATCACCAGTCCGGCGACCTGACTCAATGTCTCCATGCGCAGTCTCTCCTACAGGGCAACCCGGAACGCGAGTGGCCGGGGTTCAGACACGAAGGCCGTCCGCAGCAACGGCAGACGGCCAGCAAGCATGCCGCCATGCGGCGCGCAGGCTCAGAACAGCAGCACGGGGCAACGTACCCGGTGCAGCGCATGATTGGTCACGCTGCCGAACAGCACATCGCGCACTTCCCCGGCGGTGCGGCGGCCCAGCACCAGCAGTTTCGCCTAGATGGTGGCCAAGGAAACAACAATCTTCTGCATGTCCCCGTGGATGGAAATCTCGACGATAAAGACATAGGAAAAGGCCGCCACTACCGCCTCGTTGGCGGTAAAAACGCCTGAGTAATTACCGCCGAAAATCAGCAGGGGCAGCAGCAGCGCCCACACGCTTTCGCGCAGCACCGCGAGTAGTTCCCGCGGCATGGGACGCTGCCGGGTCTGCCGCCCCCGCCTTACACCGCTCCATTCAAAAATCAAACCCTGTATTTTTCGGGATTTCGGGAGTCTATCCGCCAGGCCAGGGGAAATCAAGGGCAAAATCGGGTCTTTACGCCTCATGAAATCCCGGACTTCCGCGCTGCGGGCGCCTGTGCTAGCATATCCCGCTATGGAAACCTGCACGACGCTGTTCGACACGCATGTACATCTCGACCTCCTGCCCAGTCAGCTGGATCCCGTGCAGGAGGTGGCACGGGCCAACCGGGCGGGCATCGACCGCTTTTTGATACCGGGCGTGCAGCCGCGTGACTGGCACCAGCTGCTGGAGGTGGCGAACAGCGTGCCGGGCGCCCTGGCGGCTTTGGGAACACACCCGGTTGCCGCCCGCCAATGGGACCGTGACGCGGCGCGGCGCCTGGAAACCCTGCTGACCCGACGGAAGGTGGTGGCGCTCGGCGAAATCGGCCTGGACGGCACTTCCGGCATGCCTCCGGCAGAGGTGCAGGAACAGGCTCTGCGGCAGCAGATTCGCATCGCCGTCAGCGCCGGGCTGCCGCTGGTGCTGCATTGCCGCCGGGCCACCGGCCGCCTGCTTCAGATCCTGCACGATGAAGCGGCATCCCGCGTCGGCGGAATCTGGCACGGTTTTTCCGGCAGCTCGGAAACCGCCCGCGCCGCCATCGATCTGGGGTTCGGCCTGGCCTTCGGCGGTCCCCTGACCTGGCCCGGCGCACGGCGGGGACCACAGGTGCTGCAAGCTTTGCCGCAGGCCTGGATCGTACTGGAAAGCGACGCGCCGGATCTGCCGCCCGCCCCCCACCGGGGAGAAAGCAACCGCCCCTGCCACCTGCGCCTGGTCGCCGAGCGGATGGCCGCACTGCGACAATGGTCGCTGGACACAACCGCTTGCATCACTACCGGCAATGCTCTGCGCCTGCTGCGAATCAGGGCTGCCTGACCGCCCAGCGCCCGGAAAGGAATCCTCGCCGTTATGCACGAACACCGTTTCTCCCGGCTGGAACAGCTGATCGGCCGCGACGCGCTTCAGAATCTGGCCGGCAGGTCCGTCGCCGTGGTCGGCATCGGCGGCGTCGGCAGCTACGCCGCCGAGGCGCTGGCCCGTTCCGGCGTGGGGCATTTGACCCTGATCGACTTCGACAATATCGCCGCGAGCAACATCAACCGCCAGATTCACGCCCTGGAGTACACCGTGGGAAAAGCCAAGGTAGCGGTCATGGCGGAGCGCTGCCTGGCCATCAACCCCGAAATTGCGGTGCGCTCCCGCAACGCCTTCTATAGCGCGGATACCGACCAGGAGTTGCTTGGCGAGGGTTATGACTACCTGCTGGACTGCATTGACAGCATCAGCGCCAAGCTGCACCTGATCCAGAGCTGCAGGCAACGAAGCATCCCCGTCATATCCGCCATGGGCGCCGCCAACAAGCTCGATCCGACCCTGATCCGGGTCGGAGACCTGGCGCATACCCAGAAATGCCGCATGGCGCGCATCATCCGCAGGGAACTGGGGCGGCGCGGCATCCGCAGCGGCGTCAAAGTGGTCTATTCGCTGGAGGAATTCCGTCCTCTTGCCGAGGATTGTCACGACTTCGATAGCGCCACGCCCTCCACAACCGGGGCCAATGCGACCCGCCAGCGCGTCACCCTCGGAAGCACATCCTATATTCCTCCGATGTTCGGCCTGACCATGGCCGGCGAAGTCATCCGTACCCTGCTGGGCGAACGGCCGTGATGGCGGCGGGACGCCGCGGGCCATTAAAAAAGGGACACGCCGGGATGAAAAAGCTCGTGCCCCTTGCAAGGGTGCTGTTCGCCATCGTGCTGCCGCTCGGATAAAGCAGTTCCTTTGACTCCTTATTTGAGGTTGAAGGCCACCTTGAGAACCACCTGATATTCTCCGACTTCTCCGGCTTCGTTGACATGACCGCGCACTTCCTCGACCTCGAACCAGGAAATCCGCTCGAGGCTGTGGTGGGCCCGGTGCAGAGCCACCTTGATAGCCTCATCGATGCTGTTCGGGGATACGCCGATCACTTCCACCTTTTTGTAAACGCGTTCCTTGCCGTAGGTCATAACCCTGTCCTTTCCCCGGGGCTGTTCCCGGACAGCGGCTGCAGACGCCCGTCTCGCCGCGCAAAAGCCTTCGCCCAAACCATCGCTCACAAAAAGCATAGCAGACCTCCCCGAAAAATCTTCCTTTCGAGCAAAGCATCCACTTGATAAATCAAACATTTTTTGGTCGATGCCGTAAGCCTCTATTTGGGGGCCGACCAGCCTCTATCCGTCTGGATCGCTGCCTCAACCACGACAATGCGCCACAAAGGGTTGCAAATCGTAGCAGATCCGCTATAAGTACCTTCGATCCGTTTTGTGCCGTTGCTGGGCATTGACGGCTATCCAGGACGGCAGCAGGACCCTTCCGATGCATCCGTAACGGCACAAACCATGTCCGAGATGTAACAGAGCGTTATTTTTTGGATCACGATGTATCGTTTCAGCACAATAGCCAGCCGTTTACATTATTACGTGCCTACCTAACCTGGCGTTTTTGTGCCTGTTTTTAAAACTCGGTTGCCAGCGGGTATTCTGGCACCGAAATTGCGCACAGTAAAACAGCTGTTTATTTTCTTGAGGCGGGACACTGAAGGGAGGTGAAAACGCAGAACGCCAAGCCCGCGCTCGACGCAGCAAGCTATTTCTATGGGAGGATTACCAACCAAGGACTTCCGATCAACGCCGGCAGGACAGGCATGCAGGCCTTCCCGCTCCGGAACTGCCCGAATCCGGCCGGGGCCGGCACCCCGCAATATCGGAAAACCGCGGTTACCTGCACACCGGGGCGTCCGGCGCCCGACCCGTCCGCAAGTGCCCGCTTGCGTGTGGGGAAAAAACTTTTTTCATTCTTGAATTCAGGAGGTAAGACCGCATGAAATCTCGCAGATTCAACATTCTGGCCGTCGTGGCCGCCCTGTTCTTCCTGGCCTCCAGCGCCCAGGCCGCCGTGGTTATCGGCGGCGCCGACGGCTGGTCCTTCAGCACCGATGGCCAGGTCAACCTGTTCGGCGTCTATCAGACCGGCGACAGCACTCCGGATAACGTCGTCAATCCCTTCCTCGGCTACACCGACGACGAAGGCTTCCGCCTCAAAAGCGGCTTTCTGCCCGCCTGCTTCGCCTTCAACATCAAGGCCCCGACCATCGGCGGCCTCGACATGGCGGCTCGCATCGGCTTCTACCCGGAACCGGCCAACGCCAACCTCAAGAACACCTTCGACGCCCAGATCGACCTGCGTGAAGTCTTCTTCACCGTCGACGGCAACTTCGGCCAGGTTATGGTAGGTAAAGGCCTGAGCCTGTTCCTCGGCACCAACCTGCTGGCGGAGCAGACCCTGCTGGGCGCCGGCCGCATGGCCGGCAACCTCAACGCCAACGTCGGCCCGACCCTCGGCCGCATCGGCTTCGGCTATGTCTATCCCCAGTTCAACGCCCAGGTGCGCTACACCACGCCCGACATGAACGGCTTCAAGGTGGCGGTCGGCGTGTATGACCCCAGCGTCATCGCTTCCGGCGTGCTTGGTGGCGGCGACTATACGGCCGAAGAGACCAAGCTGCCCCGTTTCGAGAGCGAAATCTCCTATGCCGGCACCTTCGGCGACGGCAACACCCTCAAACTGTACATGAATAACCTGTGGCAGGAAGCCAAAAACAAGGATGATGGCAAAGACGTTACCGCCTGGGGTGTCGGCGGCGGCGCCATCGTCGGCATGGGACCTTTTGAGCTGAGTGCCTCCGGTTTCACCGGCGAAGCCCTCGGCCGCAGCATCATGCTCGACACCGAAGCCCTCGACGCCACCGGCGAAGAACGCGAAACCTGGGGCTGGATCGTGCAGGGCATCTACACCTTCGGCCAGAACAAGCTCGGCATCAGCTACGGCGGCAACGAGTTCGAGGAAACCTCCTACGAAAAAGATGTTCGTGATGCCACCGGCACGGGCGAAATCGAATCCCAGTACCAGCTGACCGCCATGTGGACCCACGACATCAATGCGCACCTCAAGCTGGTGACCGAGATCAGCCACATCGAACTGGAGTGGTTCAACGGCGAGGAATGGAAAGTCGAGCAATTCAACGTCGGCGCCTTCTTCCTCTGGTAAGCACTGGCCAAAAGGCGCACCGCGCAAAACGGGGGCCGCGGATCAGATAGGCTATTCAGTGCATCGGCGCAACGTGCTATAGTCGGAGGCCAGAAACAGCTTCCGGATTTTTTCCGGGAAACATTCTCCGGTCGGAACCGAAAGGATAGCAAAATGCGCAAGTCGATATTCACCGCACTGATACTCATGACCGCGGCAACCGTGGGTTGCAGTTCTTCAAAACCCAAAATCAGCGAAAAAACGCTCATCAAATGCAGCGCCTGCGGCGCGCAAATGACGGTACATGAAGGATTGGAAGCTTACGAGACAAACCGCTAGCTTTTTGCTGGCTCTCGTCTCTTCCCATGAAAGCGGGTCGGCTTCGCTGACCCGCTTTTTCTGCCTGCATGCGAAATCAAATTTTGTTTGACCTTCAACCGATTCAACCCTATCATCCACTCGATACAGCAAAACCTGTTTTTTTCGATTCAATCAAAGGAGATCGCAAATGGTGCGCAAGGGTGTTCTCGATAAATATGCAACGCTGTGCGGCAGTCTGCTTGTGGCGACGCTTCTAACACTTACCCTTGGCGGTTGCGGGACCACCCTGCTCGGCGGCGGAACACCCGAAATATCCTCCGTCATCTGGAAACATCGCGACCAGTATGTCCAGGTCGAATCCCAGGACCGCGGTGTTAAACCCACGCCGCCCAACAACCATCCGGCCAACATTCCGGCAGACCAGTTGACGAACATACTGGGCGCACTCGAGGTTCATTTCGAGGACCAGGAAAAACCCGTGCCGGTTTTCACCTTCAAAGAACTCGAGATACTGACGCCGGCCATCAGCCAGGGCCTGGCACAGGCAACCCCCCGGGAGGACGTAACCTTCGCCATCCTCGGCATTCATCGGGGGCTGGTCTCCTTCACCCACGACCGTTCGATACTCACGGGCCGGCTGTTCGTACAGGATGGCAAACTCAACCTGATCATCGGCAGGCTGCACGAAGAGTATGATGAGGAAAAAGATCGCCGTGTCGATCCCTGGCTGCCCGGCAGCCGCGCCAAAAGCCGCCCGCTGCCGGTATTGAGCAAGCCATGGCAGGTGGTGTCGATACCCGGACTGGAGACCATGCAGGTAGCCGGCGCCGATCGTCAGGACTGGCTGGTCATGACCCCCGATCCGCAACTCTGGAAAGCGGCCATCGCCCGCAAGACGGAAGCCGGCGAAGCCGCCAAGGCCGCCCTGCAGGAAGCCAGCCAGGTCCGCCAGGAGAGCGCCCAGATGAGCGCCGAACAGGAGCGCCTGCGCGCCGAGATGGAAGCCCTCAAACAGGAATTGCATACCATCAGGCAGACTCCGGCAGCCGTTCCCGTAGTGAGCCAGCCGCATCAGGCCGAGCCGACGGATTCCATCAAAAACCGCCTGCGCCAGCTGCAGGATCTGCGTAACGAAAATCTCATCTCTGAAGCCGAATACCAGGCCAAGCGACAGGAAATCCTCGACAGCCTGTAAGCTGTCGTAAATATTGGCGCACCATCGGGGAAGGGGCAAGAGCTCCTTCCCCTTTTTTATTTGTGCAGCATAAAATCCGCCAGAACTGCCGCTCCTTGCATGCCGCCGCCACGCCAACGACGCAGAGCGTCAAAAACTGTTTGACCTCTTATGGATTCAATCCTATCATCGCCACATTACCGAACAGATTGTTTCCAATTCGATTCAAGGAGATTTCAATGGAGCGCATGACTGTTTTCGGCAGAATGGTGACGCTGAACCGGCGCGTGATCCTCGCGGCGAGTCTGGCTTTGAGCCTTGCCGGCTGTGGCAGCAACCTGCTTAACAACAAGGAAAACGCAGAAACCCATGCCCGGCCGGCCATCTGGCAGCATCAGCACCAGTTCGTGCGTATCGAAAGTCAGGACCGCGACAGCATACTGGTGCCGGCCAACGACCATCCCGCCAATTTTTCCGCCAACCTGATCCGCAAGATGCTAGACTCCCTTGAGGTTCAGTTCGAGGGCGAAGCAAAGCCGGTGGCGATGTTCAGCCCCGAAGAACTGGAAATCCTCGGTGCTGCCGTCAGCCGCGGCCTGGCCCAGGCCGGTCCCAGGGAAGATGTCACCTTTGCCATCGCCGGTGTCCACCCGCCAAGCGGTTCCCGGGTGATCTCCACCGGACGGCTGTTTGTCGAAAATGACAGGCTCAACCTGATCATCGGCGCCTTGCACGAACCCTATCCGGAAAGCGCGGACCCAAGCGGACCGCTGTTTGCGCCGGGCAGCCGCAAATACACCGCGCCCGACCAGGGCAAAACCAACGCCGGCTGGGCGATCATGGGCAAAATAGGCATGCAACACAAAACCGGCGGCGCCATTGCCAGCGATGTTGTCACACGGCCTGACTGGCTGATCCTCAACCCCACCCCGGATACCTTTCGTGAAGCGACCAAAATGTGGGAAGAAAGTGCTCAATACCAGTCAGAACAGCAAAAAATGCATCAGAAAATCGAGGAGATCGAGCAGTCCATCGAGCAGATAAAACAGACGCCGGCAAGCGGCGCGCCTGCCACCGCCGCCGGGCCGATGGAACTGGATAACATCGAGCAGCGCCTGCAATTTTTACAGCAACTGAAAAACAAGGGCCTGATCGACGACGCAGAATTCCGTACCAAAAAGCAGGAGATTCTCGACCGTTTTTAAATCAGGGTAACCGCGACAAGACGTGAGAAGGGGGGCGAAAGCCCCCTTTCCTTTTGACCTATACAGGGAAACGCCAACCATGGGCTATCGCAACCTGTCCGCATGTGTCCGCGATCTTGAACGCACCGGGCAACTGGTGCGCATCGAGGCTGAAGTCGACTCCCGCCTCGAGGTAGCCGCCATCCAGCGCCGGGTGTGCCAGGCCAAAGGGCCGGCTTTGTTGTTCACCCGTGTCAGGGGGTGCCGGTTCCCGATGCTGGCCAACCTGTTCGGCACCCTGCAACGAACACGTTTTCTGTTCCGCGACACCCTGGAGACCGTAGAGCGCCTGCTGCGATTCGGCAGCGACCCTGTCGCGCTGCTGAAAAACCCTCGACTGTGGCCAGGCGTGTTGCTCAGCGCGGGCCACTTGCCGCCCCGAACCGTTCGCAAGGCACCGGTGCTGGCATGCCGCACCAGCATCGATCAGCTCCCGCAACTGGTCTGCTGGCCCAAGGACGGCGGCCCGTTCATCACCCTGCCGCTGGTTTACTCGGAAAGTCCTGACGCTCCCGGATTCCGGCATGCCAATCTCGGCATGTACCGCGTACAACTGGCCGGCAACCGCTACCGTGTCAATCGCGAAGTCGGACTGCACTATCAGCTGCACCGCGGACTGGGCGTACACCATGCCCAAGCCCTGCGGCAACGGCAGCCCTTGCCCGTCAACATCTTTGTCGGCGGGCCGCCGGCCCTGACCCTGGCCGCCATCATGCCTTTACCGGAGGATATGCCCGAGATATGCTTCGCCGGTCTGCTTGGCGGCCGCCGTATGGAGATGCGGCCGCAGACCGGCCGGCCCGCCATTGCCGCCCAGGCCGACTTCTGCATCTGCGGCACTGTCCTTCCGGGCAAAACGCTGCCGGAGGGTCCCTTCGGGGATCACCTCGGCTATTACAGCCTTCAGCATGATTTTCCGGTACTGGAGGTAAAGGCCGTCTATCACCGTCCTGACGCCATCTGGCCCTTCACCAGCGTTGGCCGTCCCCCGCAGGAAGACAGTATTTTCGGTGCCTTCATCCACCAGTTGACCGCGCCGCTGATCCCCCGGCTGGTCAACGGGGTGCGGGCCGTGAATGCCGTGGACGCCGCCGGCGTACACCCCCTGCTGCTGGCTATCGGCAGCGAACGCTACACCCCCTACGAGCCACGCCGCCAGCCGCGGGAACTCCTTACGCAGGCCCAGGCCCTGCTTGGCACCGGCCAGCTCTCTCTGGCCAAATTTCTGTTGATCGCCGCCGCCGAGGATGCCAATGACCTGGATGTCGGTAACGTGGCAGGCTTTCTGCGCCACCTTCTGGAACGCGTCGACTGGCGGCGGGATCTGCATTTTCAGACCCGCACCAGCATCGACACCCTCGACTACAGTGGCCCGGCCCTGCACCAGGGATCGAAGGTCGTGATCGCCGCCTGCGGGCCCCCGATCCGAACCCTGCCCACCGCGTTGCCGTCCGACATGCCGCTGCCATCCGGCTATACCGCCCCGCGCCTGATTCTCCCGGGGCTGCTGGCCATCCAGGCACCGCCGGCAGCCTCGCCCCGTGGCGAGGCGGATGCGCGCATCGAAGCTTTTTGTGCAAGCTTCGATGCCGGGCATCCGATCCTGCGTTTTCCCTGGATCGTACTGGTCGACAACAGCGATTTTTGCGCCCGGAGCCTGGAAAATTTCCTCTGGACCGCCTTCACCCGTTCCGATCCGGCCATCGACCTGTACGGCATCGAGGCAAAGACGCAGCTTAAACATTGGGGCTGTGCAGGCCCCCTGGTCCTCGACGCCCGCCTCAAGCCGCATTACCCTGAACCGCTGCAGGAAGATCCGGCCACCCTGCGGCGCATCGAGGACCTGGCGGCCTGCGGCAGACCGTTGCACGGCATCCTGTAAACGCCATCGATAAAAAACGGCGTTGTCTTCGGGGAGCAGTCTTTTGTAAGATGCATGACACTTGAGTAACCGCTGTGACGCAACGCCCTGCCCGCAAGGCTTTGTGTTTCTAAAAAATCGACCCGACAAGGCTGACAACTTCATGAAAATCGACCGCCCTATCGATCTGTGCAGCACCATTGGCAACACCCCCCTGGTGGAACTGACCAAACTCAATCCCAACCCGCGGGTGCGCATATTCGCCAAACTCGAAGGCAACAACCCCGGCGGCTCCGTCAAGGATCGGCCGGCCTGGCATATGATCCGCAAAGCCGAGGAATCGGGGGAACTGACCAGGGGAAAAACGATTCTGGAACCGACCTCCGGCAACACCGGCATTGCTTTGGCCATGATTGGCGCCGCACGCGGTTACCGGGTCAAGCTGGTGATGCCCGGCTGCGTCAGCCTGGAGCGCCGCGCGGTGCTGGAAGCCTACGGCGCCGAGGTGATCCTGTCGCCCCCCACTGAAGCCACCGACGGCGCCATCCGCATGGCGCATCGCGTTCTGGAACAGGATCCGGAAACCTATTACATGCCCAACCAGTACGCCAACCCCAACAACCCCCTGGCCCACTATCACACTACCGGCCCGGAAATTTTCGCCCAGACGGATGGGCAGATCGATGTCTTTGTGGCCGGCATGGGAACCTCCGGCACCCTCATGGGCACCGGCGCCTACCTCAAGCAGCAGAAACCGTCCGTTTCCATCATCGGCATCGAGCCGGTCATGGGGCACAAGGTGCAGGGACTGAAAAACATGCAGGAAGCCATTGTGCCGGCCATCTACAATCCGCAACAACTTGATGCCAAGCTCACCATCGATGACGATACGGCCTTTGAAACCGCCCGCCGGCTGGCTATCCTTGAAGGCATCTTCGCGGGCATGTCCAGCGGTGCGGCGGTTGCCGGCGCGCTGGAGATCGCCCGGGCCATGCACGGCGGCACCATCGTGACCCTGCTGCCCGATCGCGGTGACCGTTACCTGAGCACGACCCTGTTCCGGTCCACCTGCGCCTGCTGCCCGCCCTGATCGGACGCATTCCCACCTTCGCGACCACAAGCTTCGCCGCCTGACCCTTTTTTCGCGTATACGAAATTGACAGAAATGTTGCAGACCATATATTTTGTTAACCGAACTAACCATCAGGCCGGATGACATACCCGCATGAACCATCAGAACCGCATCATGGAAATTTTCGAAGTCGTCTCCCGGGCGCTGGTCAATGCCAAGGTGCAGAAACTGCGCAAAATCGGCGCGCGGGAAATCAACCTGACCCAGTTCCAGTATATCAATGCCATCAACCACAGCGACGATCTGACATGCAGCGGCCTGGCCAAAACGCTGGGTCTGAGCAAACCGGCGGTAACCGGCATCGTCAACAAACTCATCGAACAGGGCTACGTCACCAAGACCCGGTCCGCCAGCGACCGCCGCGTCTATTTCATCCAGCTTACCCGCACCGGAGAACAGGTGGCCAATGCCTATGAGGAAGCCTGCCGCGAATACATCCGGGGCATGGCCAGAGCCCTGACGGAAACGGAACTCGATCAACTCGTATTATTGATGGAAAAAGCTTTGCATTGAGCATGGCCGATCAGAACCGGATGCTTTGTTTCGAGGATGCCTCTTTATGATGTGCCGCCATCTTTTGCCGCTGCTTCCGCACCTTCGCCGCCGGCTTGCCGGCCTGCTGCTGCTTCTGACATGCCTGCTGGCCTCACCGGTGACCAGCGCCGCCCGGCCCGTGAACATCGGGGTGGTCATGGATGGCCCCTGGCAAGGCAACCAGGCCATTCTGGAAATGTTTCAGGCCGAAATCAACGATCTGCTCGGCGCCGAATTTCATACCCGGTTTCCGCAAACCGCCCTGTTGACCGCCGACTGGAGCCAGCAGGGCGTGCACCGTAACATCGACCGACTGCTGGCCGACGACAGCATCGACATGATCCTCGCCCTCGGGCTTCTGGCGGGACAGGACCTGGCGCGTCGCGGACCGTTGCCCAAACCCTGCCTTGCGCCGCTGACCGTCGATCGCGCTGCCCAGCAACTGCCGGCCAGCAACGGCAGCAGCGGCGTTTTCAACTTCAACTACATCGCCACCACAAGCCCCCTGTTACGCGACCTGCGCCTGTTTCGCGAACTGGTGCCGTTCCAGCACCTGGCCATCCTTGTTCATCGTCCCTACCATGAAGCTATTCCCGAGATCACCCGCAACCTCAAACGGCAACTGGCCGAAACCAGCGTCTCCCTGAGCGTCATCCCGGTAAACGGCGCGGTGGAAGCTGCCCTGGCAGCCCTTCCTGAAGAAACGGAGGCCGTCTACATCACCCCTCTGCTGCTTGCGGAGGAATCCTTCCGCCAACTGATCGCCGGGCTTTCCGCCCGCGGACTGCCCAGCTTTTCCTACCTGGGTTACGAAGAAGTCTGCAAAGGGGTACTGGCGGGAGCGGCTCCGACCACCGATTTTGCGCGACTGGCACGCCGCACCGCGCTGAACATGCAGCGCATTTTGCTGGGTGAGAACGCTGCCAGCCTGCCGGCCACCACCTCCCTGGAGGACCGCCTCGCCATCAATATGGCCACGGCCCGCGCCATCGGCTTCTCCCCCGCCTGGAACATACTTAATGAAGCCGAACAGTTATTCGCCGAGCCGCTGACAGCGACGCGGCGCTGGTCCCTGGACACGGTGGTAAAAGAAGCGGAAGCGGTGAACCTCGACCTGGCCGCCGCCGACCGCAAGGTCGCCGCCGGCCGTGAAGACATCCGCAAGGCTCGCGCCGGACTGTTGCCGCACCTGGAACTATCGGCGACCGGGAGCCTTATCGATCAGGACCGCGCCGCCGCCAGCTTCGGCACCCAGGCCGAGCAGAGTCTGAGCGCTTCCCTGGAACTGCGGCAGAATCTTTACTCCGAATCCACCTGGGCCAATCTCGATATCCAGAAACAGCAGCAGCAGGCGCGGCAGGAAGAACGGCGCCAGTTGCGCCTCGATGTCATCCAGGAGGCGGCCTCCGCATACCTCGATGTACTGCGGGCCAAAACCCTGCAGACGGTACAGAGAAACAATCTGCGCGTGACGCGCTCCAACCTGGAACTGGCCCGTACCCGACGGGAAATCGGATTTTCCAGTCCCGCCGAAGTCTATCGCTGGGAAAGCCAGCTGGCACGGGACCGCAGGGCTCTCATCGACGCCGACGTGGCGCGTACCCGAGCGAAAATCGCCCTCAACCGCATCCTGCAGCGCCCCCTGGAAGAAAATTTCACGACATCCGAACAGGGCCTGGACGATCCGGTGCTGTTGGTCAGCGACCCGCGCCTGTTCGCCCAGCTTGCCACTCCGGCGGCATTCGCCAGATTTCGCGATTTTATGGTGGCGCAAGGCCTGAAAGCCTCCCCGGAGCTGCAACGCCTGGATGCGGCCATAGCGGCCCGCAGACGAGCCCGCCTTGCGGCCCGGCGATCGTTCTGGGTTCCGGACCTGTCCCTGCAGGCCGGAATCACGCACATGCTTGATGAAACCGGCGAAGGCGTTGAATCGCCCTTCAGTCGCCTCAAGGGTTTGCTTCCCGTTAACATCCCGGAAGCCGATGACACCTCCTGGAACGTCGGCATTCGCCTGTCGCTGCCCCTGTTTTCCGGCGGCACCCGCTTTGCCGACCTGGTGCAGGCTGAACGCCAGGTCGAGGGGCTGGAACTGGAACGCAAGGCGCTCGCCGCCCGCATGGAGCAACGTATCCGTAGCGCCCTGCACAACAGCCGGGCCTCCTACACCGGTATCCGGCTGTCCCGCGAGGGGTCCGAAGCGGCGGCCCGAAACCTGGAACTGGTGACCGATGCCTACTCGCGCGGGGTGGTCTCCATCCTTGAACTGCTTGACGCCCAGAATGCCGACCTGGTCGCCGAGCAGGCCGCCGCCAATGCCGTTTACGATTTTCTTCTCGATTTGATGGCCGTACAGCGCGCCATCGGCCAGTTCGATTTTTTTCTCGGGGCCGACGACCGGGAAAACTGGTTCAGGCACCTCGAACAATTTCTGCAACAGGCCACCTTGCCGGAGTGACGCCATGCCCGTCCGATACCTTGCCTTTCTGTCGATCATCCTCAGCCTCATGGCCTGCAACGACAACGGTCCGCCTCAGCCACCCCCGCTGCGTCCGGTCCGCAGCGCGACGGTAAGGGCTTTCAGCGGACAGATTCAGCGCTCGTTTTCCGGCATTTCCAAAGCGGGCCAGGAGTCCAGGCTTTCCTTCCGGGTGCCCGGCGCCATCGAGGGCCTGTTTGTCAAAGTCGGAGACCGGGTGCAGGCCGGACAACTCATCGCCCGCCTCGACGCCACCGACTACGAGCTGCAGAAACAGGAGGCACAGGCGGCTCTCGCCAGAACCCTGGCCCAGGCACGCAACGCCGAAGCCAACTATGCCCGGGTGCGGGCCCTGTACGAAAACCGCAATGCTTCCCGCAACGACCTCGATGCGGCCCGTGCCGCCAGCGAATCGGCCACCGCGGCGGTACGCGCAAGCGAGACCCGTCTGGAACTGGCCCGCTCGCAGCTGCGCTATACCCGTCTCACCGCGCCGGTCAACGGGGCCATCGCCAGTGTTCCGATCGAGGCCGGTGAGAATGTTGCGGCAGGCCAGATCGTGGCGCTGCTCACCGCCGGGGCCATACCGGAGGTCGGTGTCGCCATCCCGGAGAGCCTGATCGCCGGCATCGAGCGCGGCGACGCGGTAGCCATCCGCTTCGATGCCCTGCCGCAGCGTGTCTTCGAGGGGCAGGTGACCGAGGTCGGCGTGGCGGCCACCAGTTACGCCACCACCTATCCCGTCACGGTGCGCCTGAGCGGCGCCGACCCGGCCATTCGGCCGGGCATGGCAGCGGAAGTCGCTTTCAGCTTCGGCCAGAGGACCGAAGGCGGCACCCGTTTTCTCGTCCCTCCCGAGGCGGTTGGCGAGGATCGCGCCGGGCGCTTCGTGTTCATCCTTGAAGTCGAGGGGGCAAATCTGGGCCGGGTCCGCAGACAACCGGTAAGGGTCGGGGAACTGTCCGCGGAAGGGCTCGAGATCGTCTCCGGTCTGAAGGACGGCAACCGCATCGTCACCGCCGGCGTCGCCCTGATTCAGGATGGCCAACAGGTCAAACTGCTCACGGAGCCGGAGCCCGCGCCATGAATATCACGCGCGCGGCACTCGACAAAACCCGCATCACCTACGTCGCCCTGGTGGTGGTGGCCCTGGCCGGGTTGTTCTCCTTCAAATCCCTGCCCCGGGACGAGGATCCCGGGTTCGTGGTGCGCACCGCGCAGGTGCTGACCTATTTCCCCGGCGCCAGCCCCGAGCGGGTGGAGCAGCTGGTTACCGACAAGCTGGAGAAGGTCATCCAGGAAATCCCCGAGATCGACTACATTGACAGCGAATCGAAACCAGGCGTCTCGGTCATCTTCGTCAACATCCTGGAACGCTACAAGAACATGCGTCCCATATGGGACAATCTGCGTCGGAAGGTGCAGCGCGCCACCGGGGATCTGCCCGACGAAGTGGTGGGGCCTTTCGTCAATGACGAATTCGGCGATATTTTCGGTACCATTATCACCATCACCGGCCAGGATTTCAGCTATGCGCAGCTGAAACAGATCGCCGAAGACTGCCGAAACGAACTGCTGCTCAGTGACGAAATCGCCAAGGTCGACATCCAGGGAATCCAGCAGGAACGCATTTTCGTGGAGTACAACAATGCCCGGCTGGCCGAACTGGGGCTGTCGCCGCTGCTGCTGAAAAACATCCTCGAAGCCCGCAACATCATCATCCCCGGCGGTGAAATCTTCACCGACAAGGAACAGATCGTGCTGGAACCGACGGGCAATTTCGATTCCGTCGAAGACCTGCGGCGTACTGTCATCAACGTGCCGGGCAGCCGGGACGTGGTCTACCTGGAGGATCTCGTCAGCATACACCGCGGCTACATCGACCCGCCGAAGGCCAAGGTCCGCTACAGAGGACAGCCGGCACTGACCCTGGCCCTTCACCTGCGCGAGGGAGGAGATATCCTCAAGCTCGGGGAGGAGGTCCGGCAGGCCATCGACCGTTTTCACGAGGCCTACCCCATCGGCGTCAGCTTCGATGTGGTGGCCTTCCAGCCAAAACACGTCGAACGCAAGGTCTCGGAATTTACCGGCAACCTGCTGCAGGCCATGGCCATCGTGCTGACGGTGATGCTGGTATTTCTCGGCCTGCGCACCGGGCTGGTGGTATCGAGCCTGATTCCCATGGCCATGATCATGTCGCTGATGGTGATGGGTTTTTTCAACATCGGCATCGACCAGATGTCACTGGCATCCCTGATCATCGCCCTGGGCATGCTGGTCGACAACGCCATCGTCATGAGCGAATCGATCATGGTGCAGATGGCGGAGGGCAAACCGGCGCGGCAGGCGGCCATCGATTCGGCCCAGGAACTCAAGATCCCCCTGCTGACCTCGTCGCTGACCACCGCGGCCGCCTTCCTGCCGATTTTTCTGGCCAAATCCTCCACCGGCGAATACACGGCGCCCCTGTTCAAAGTGGTCACCATCACCCTGCTCTGCTCATGGCTACTGTCGCTGACCATGACCCCGCTGCTGTGCAGCCATTTCCTGCATCCCGACAGCAAGGCCGGCGCCGTTGATTTCCAGTCCCGTTTCTATCGCGGGTATCACGGCGTACTGCTGGCATTGCTGCGCCACCGGTGGCTGAGCGTGGCCGGCATTGTTGTGCTGTTCATGGCTGCCATGCTCGGCATGCGGCTGGTCCCCAAGACTTTTTTCCCGCCCAGCGACAAGGCCATCTTCTGTGCCGAACTGCGCCTGCCCATGGGCACGCCGCTTAAACGAACCGAAGCGGTGGTGCAACAGATCGAGGATTTCATGGGCGCCGATCTGGCGTCCGGAAACGGAGGTGAAGGGATCACCGACTGGGTCGCCTTTATCGGTGAAGGGGCGCCGCGCTTCATGCTCCCCTACAAGCCGGAACCGCCCAGCCCGGAATATGCCTATGTACTTGTCAACGGCACCTCCCGCCGCCACCTCCTCGACAGCGCCATGCCGCGTCTGGAAGCCTTCTGTCGTAGCCGCTTTCCCGACCTCAATCCGCGCATCCGGCCTCTGAACCTCGGTCCGCCGGTGGACAACCCGGTGGAAATCCGCCTGTCCGGCAAAAACAGCGAAGAACTGTTTGGCATTGCCGACAAAGTCAAGGCGCATCTCGCGGGCATGCCGGGCATCCTCAACATCACGGACGACTGGGGAGCCCGCACCAAAAAACTGGTGGTGCGCGTCAACCAGCCCCGCGCCCTGCGCGCCGGTCTGACCAGCCGCGATGTGGCGGTATCGCTGCAGACCATTCTCAGCGGCATCACCACCACCGAGTACCGCGAAGCAGATGAAGTCATCCCGGTCACCCTGCGCTCCACGGCCGCCGACCGCCAGGATTTCGGCAAGCTCGAAACCCACAACATCTACGTGCAGCGCACCGGGCAGTCCGTGCCCCTGAAACAGGTGGCTGATATCGAAATCGCCTGGCAACCGGCCAAGATCCTGCGCCGCGACCGGCGCCGTACCGTTACCGTTGAAGCCGGCCTTGACACGAACGGCAACGCCATCGCCATCGCCCGGCAACTGGACCACTGGCTGAAGAAGGAACAGCGCGGCTGGCCCTTCGGCTACAAATACGAAATGGGTGGTGAACTGGAAACCTCGGGCAAGGCCAACGAATCGATCAACGTCAATCTGCCCATCACCGGTCTGCTGGTGGTGCTTTTACTGGTAGGACAGTTCAACTCCCTGCGCCGCCCGCTGATCATCCTGTTGACCATCCCCCTGGGCATGATCGGCGTGACCGCCGGCCTGCTGCTCACGGGGAGCTATTTCGGCTTCATGACCCTGCTGGGAGTGGTGTCACTGGCAGGCATCGTTATCAACAACGCCATCGTGCTTATCGATCGCATCGACATTGAAATCGAGCAGAACGGCCTGCCGCCAGAGCGCGCGGTAATCGAAGCGGCCATGCGCCGGCTGCGGCCCATTTTGCTGACCACCGCCACCACCATCGGCGGCCTGCTGCCTTTGTGGCTCGGCGGCGGCCCTTTGTGGGAACCGATGGCGATCGCCATTATTTTCGGCCTGCTGTTCGCCACCGCACTGACCCTCGGCGTGGTGCCGGTGCTCTACAGCCTGTTCTTCAGGGTGGGTTTCAAGGCACGGTGATTCCTTCCAATGCCAGCAGTGCCCGCTTTTTGTCCAGCCCTCCCGCATAGCCGGTGAGGCTGCCGTCGGCGCCGAGTACCCGGTGACAGGGAATCAGGATAGCTATCGGATTGCGTCCCACCGCGCCACCCACTGCCTGTGCCGACATTGCGGCTATCCCGGTTTTTTCGGCAACTTCCCGTGCGATTTCGCCGTAACTGGTGGTAGCTCCTCGGGGTATTCGCAACAAAATGCTCCATACCGTCTTCTGAAAGGGCGTTCCTCCGGGATCGAGGGGAACATCGGGGACAGTTGCCGCTCCGCAAAAATAGCCCTGGAGCCATGCCCGCAGAGCAACCAGCACGGGATCATCGGGCTGCTTCAACCAATCATTCATGCCGGCTGCAAAGTGTTTCTGGCCGAGAAAATTCAGCACCGCTAGCTTGCCGCCTTTGGCAGCCGCCAGCATGGGTCCCAACGGCGTATCGATGGTACAGGTATGAGTCATAAGTCGACACCCTTTCCTTGACGACAAGTTCGCCGGCTGCTCCCTGGCCAGGCGACGATTCAGATCAAACGCTGCATCAACAGCCTGCAGATCTCCTCGACATTGTCCGGCGTGGCGCCCAGTTTCCGGCAGATCGCCGCGGCCGCCGCCTGCCTGCCGGGATCCTGCAGATCCGCCAGGCCACGCAGCACGCCGCCGCGGCGGCCGACAAGATACAGGCAACGCCGCTCGTCGGGCAGGACAAGAAACGCCTCAACCATGCTCCGCAGCCGTGGCAGATCCTTGGGCAGCCGGCCCGACAGATCTTCGAACAGGTTCAGCGCATGGTCGCTGACCAGTTCGCCGTGGGCCGCATCGAGCGACTGCAGAAACAACAGCAATTCCCGAGCCAGCTCCCGGCTGTCACACAGTTCAAAGCGGCCGCTAAGCCATTCCTGCGCCAGGGGCACGCCGCCGGGGATGGCCAGGGTGCGCAGACGGATAAATTCCGGATCGATGGCACACAGGGCGCTTGCGGAATCCCGGGCATGGCGTTCCGACAGGTTTCTGCCTCCCAGACCCGGCATGACATAGGCGGACAGCTCGATGCCAGCCTGCCGGACCCGCCGGCCGGCCATGATATGCTCAGCACGGCTGGCGCCTTTGCATACCTGCCGCAGCACGGTGTCACAGCCCGACTCCAGGCCGATGTGCAGGCGCGACAAGCCTGCCTGGCGCAGGGCTAAAAGGTCTTCCGGGCGATAACGTAATACCGTTTTGGAGCGCGCGTAAGCGGTAACGCGAAAGGGCCAGGGGAAGGTTTTGCGCAGATGATCGAGGATCGCCCGCAACTGCACCGGGCCGGCGATCAGACCGTCGGCATCCTGCAGAAATACCGACTCTAAACCGCCGCTCAGCCAGAGTGCCGCAGCCCAGAAAGGCGCCCTTTCCGCGGCGGGAAGGTGATCCCGCCATAACGCAAGCACGGAAGCATCCAGTCTGTCCCCGGCCAGACGCTCCCGCAGCGTGTCGAGATGCCGGGCGACGACATCGATGTCCCGGCGGATGTCCTCCACGGAACGCAGGGAAAACGCTTTCCCCTTGTAAAGAGGACAGAAGGTACAGCGGTTCCATGGACAGTGCCGGCTGACACGCAGCAGCAGGCTGCGGGCCTCGCTCGGAGGCCGGACAGGACCCTGTTCGAAATGCCATTTTTCGGATTCCGATACTTGCAACGGTTCTTTCATGTCCACCTCGCAAACATGATAACACGGACAACCGGACAAAGGCACTCTTGCGGAAACCTTGCTTTTCAGCGCAAAGCGGCTTGACATCCCGGATCGATCGGTTATCAACCATAAAGAGAAGATCATTGCGACTCGTGCACTGCGGCGGTCCGCCGATCGCAACGAACACATAAGGCCGCAGCTCTGTTTTTGGTCTTGAACCTTCAACGAAAGGAACATGCCATGCCTGAATTCGCCAACCCGTTCGCCGGAAACGCCCGTGAAAAAAAATTGACCAAGCAGGAACTGATCCGCGCCATCCGCTACATGATCGCCGCCGAGTACGAGGCCGTGCAGCTTTACATGCAGCTGGCCGAATCCACAGACGACAAACTGGCCATCGAGGTACTCAAGGACATCGCGGATGAAGAGCGGGTGCACGCCGGCGAGTTCTTGCGCCTGCTGAAACACCTGGCGCCCGAAGAGGAAGAGCTTTACGAAGAAGGTTTCGAAGAGGTCGAGGAAATCATGGAAAAGATGGGTATCAAGTAGTCGTTTTTTTGGCTTTCGCCATGGGGCCCTGGGCACCACCCAGGGCCTCGAATCCGGAAATGATATCGAACAGCTCCTCGGTTATCACCGTCTGACGCAAGGTGTGGTAGCGGGCCTGCAGATTTGCCTGAAGTTCCTCGATATTTTTTTCGGCCCGCTGCATGGCGGCAAGCCGTGCCGCATTTTCCGCCGCCAGCGAGGTAGCAAAGCCGCGAAACAGCGTCACGAACAGGTACTCGCTGATCAGCGCTGGGAAGGCCTCCTGCCAGGGTGCCGGAACCATGGGCAGGCAGCGCCCCGGCCATCTCTGCCCGGCCATCTGCCGCAACCAGTTTTCGTCTGGCGGCATCAGCAGCCGGCACTGCTGTTCATAGGCGGCAGCGGCGAGGGGCCGGTTGTGAAACAGCAGCAGCCGGCAGAGCCCCTGCGTGTTGCGCTTTTCGTAGCGCAAAAGAACCTCCTGCACAATGGCGGCAATGCCCTGCACTGAGGTCGGCAGGACGAAAAAGGCGTCGACCTTTCCGAACCTCTCCTCGGCGCCACCGGCGGCCTTTTCGCCGGCAACCCAGCATTCCGCCGTTTCCTGGCGGTTGCCGTCGCGTCGCAGCCAATCGACGGCGAAGTCAAGCATGGCTTCGTTGAAACGGCCGGCCATACCCTGATCCGAACCTAGAATCAGCGCCACGGTAGCAACACTCTGCGGCGCGCAACCCGCCAGCGGATGATCCCGCAGCACCGCCCGCAGCCCCAGTTCCACCGCTTCGTAATAACCATCCAGAGCGCGCACCGCATCCTCGTACTGGCGGATGCTGACCGCCGCCAGCGCTTTCATGGTACGCACCACCATGTGCAGGTCGGCGGCGCTTCGAATTTTACGTTGCAGCTGCTGCAGCGCCGGCATCCCGATCCTCCCCGGTTATGGCGAAAGGCCGCGCCGCCTTTTGCGCGGCGTCGTGCATGGCATTCAGGTCCTCTGCCGAAAGCGCCTCGTTACTCAAGATGCGTTTTCCGATTTCCGGCAGTTCCGTCACTATATCGCAGACCGCCGATTCCGCCTCGGCCAGGCGCGCCTCCGCCACGGCATCGAATACACCGCGGTTCAGTGCATGCAGCACCATGACCTGCTGCGGCGCGGTTCGGGGCCGGTATTGCGGCTGTTTGAGAATGGCGCGTATGCGGCGGCCACGATGCAGCACCTGCCGGGTCTCTTCATCGAGCCGTGTGCCGAAACGGGCAAAGGCTTCCAGTTCCTCGAACTGCGCATAGGTCAGGCGCAAATCACCCGCAACCGCCCGGTAAGCGGCCAACTGGGTCTTGCCGCCAACGCGGGAAACCGATTTGCCGACATCCACCGGCGGCAGCAACCCTTTCTGGAACAGCTCGGGCGACAGATAGATCTGTCCATCGGTGATGGAGATCAGGTTGGTCGGAATGTAGGCCGAAAGATTCTGTGCTTCGGTTTCGATGATCGGCAGAGCGGTCAGGCTTCCACCGCCGCGCGGCTCACCGAGATGGGTGGCGCGTTCCAGCAGCCGCGAATGAACATAGAAGATATCGCCGGGAAACGCCTCGCGCCCCGGCGGCCGCCGCAACAACAGCGAAATTTCGCGATAGGCCCGGGCATGACGGGTCAGATCATCATAGACAATCAACACGTCGCGGCCGTGCTCCATGAAATGCTCGGCCATGCTGGTGGCGGCATAGGGCGCGATATACTGCAAACCCGGCGGCGCATCCCCTTCGGCCACCACCACAACGGTATAGGCCATGGCCCCGCTGTTACGCAACTCGGCCACAACCCCGGCAACGCTGGAAGCGCGCTGGCCGATGGCACAATAAACACACAGAACGTTCTTGTCCCGCTGATTAATGATGGTATCGACGGCAATGGCGGTTTTGCCGGTCTGCCGGTCGCCCAGGATCAACTCGCGCTGACCGCGCCCGATGGGAATCAGGGCATCGATTACCTTGATGCCGGTCATCAGGGGCCGGGTCACCGGCAACCGGTCCATGATCGGCGGAGCCGGACGTTCCACCGCAAGACGACGCTGGAAAGCCACCGTCTTAACACCGTCGAGACTGCGCCCGACCGGGTCCACTATCCGTCCTATCAGACCTTCCCCCACCGGCACGTCAAAAACCCTGCCGGTGCGGCGCACCTCGTCCCCGGCCTGCAGATGACCGTAATCGCCCAGCAGCACCACGCCGACCCGCTGTTCCTGGACATCCAGCGCCAGCCCCACCAGGTTTCCGGGAAACGCCAGCAGCTCCTCGCACTGCACGCCCGTCAGCCCGCCAACCAGGGCGATCCCCTTGCCGACATACTCTACCCAGCCGACATGCTGCAGCACCAGCTCGGGAGAAAACTCCTCAAGGGCCCGATCCAGAGCATCGAAGGTGCTGCCCAGCAGTGCGGTCAAAGACGGCGAACTTTTCATGGCGGTTCCTCCGCCGCCGGCAGGGACTGGCCATCATAAAGGGCGGCAACCTCCTTTTCCAACTGCTCGAAATAGCTGTCCACGCCCCATGACAGCTTCAGTCCGCCCACGCTCAGCTCAATCCCCAGGGGCATCTCCTCCCGGTCTTTGAAATCCATGGACACCTGCTGCCCGAAAACACCGCGAACCCCGGTGGACAATTGCTCGCGCAAGGCCTCCGGCAGAGTAAAGGGGCTGCGCACCGAAACCCCACCTTCACCCGCCGCCCTGGCGACCTGCTCCCGCGCGGTGCTGTCAAGGGTCGCCAGCCTCTCCCTGAACCGGGCAACCATCAATTGTTCCAGTTCGGCATTGGCCAGATCCCCCAGGGACTTGCGGGCAACCTTGAGCATTTCCCCTCCAACCCGCATTCTGAGCTCGGTGAAAAAAGCATCCCGCTCCTCGCGAATACTCTGCAACCAGCCACCGCGCACCTCGGCCGCCTCCTTTCTGGCATCGGCAAGCAGCTTGCGACGCTGGTCCTCGACCTCTTCCTCCAGCTGCCGCAGCCGAACCCCGCGCGCTTCTTCCAATTCCTGCAACAGGCCGCGATACTGCTCCTCGAGCTGCCGGGCTTCGTTCACCTTGCTTTCCGCTTCTTCAAAACGGGTTGACAGCCGCTCCTCCCTGCGATCCATGGCGCGCAGGATCGGTCCGTATAAAAACCGCTTGAGCAGAGCCACCAGGATCAGGAAATTGACTGCCTGGGCCGCCACCGTAAACCAGTCGATAAGCACGGATCAGCCTCCTTCTCCGGCCCTTGCCAGGAAAAACTGCCAGAACGGATTGGCAAAGATCAGAATCATGGAAACCACGAAGCAGTAAATAGCCGTCGATTCAACCATCGCCAGCCCCACAAACAGGGTCCGGGTGATGGTGTTGGCCTCATCCGGCTGTTGCGCCAGCGCCGACAGCGCCTGCGCCAGGGCTCGACCCTCACCGAGAGCGGGACCGATGGCGCCGATACCGATGCAGATCCCCGAAGACAGAATGGACGCTACAGCCACCCATGCAAGATAATCCATGCTTTCATCCCCTTTTGTTGGGTTGTTCGAGGTGCAAGGTGCAAGGTGCAAGGAAATCGCCGGCATTCCTTGTCCGTTGCGGTCAGCTAATAATATCCGTTGTCATCTCCGCAGACTCCGGACCACCGAAATTTCCAGGTTTGCCCCTTTCCCCTTTGGCCTTTAACCTTTCATCTTTGGCTTTCAACCTTGAACCTCAGGTATTGGCCCTTTCCTCCCGCTGCTGCTCCAACTGCGCCGCGGCGGCGATATAGACGGCTGCCAGAACAGCGAAGATATAGGCCTGGATGACCCCGGTTATCATGCCCAGCAGCTGCATCAGCACCGGGAAGAACAGAGGCGCGATAGACAGCAGGATGCCAGCGATCATGCTGCCGCTCATGACGTTGCCGAACAAACGCACGGCCAGAGCCAGGGTGCGGGACACCTCGCCCATGAGATTGAAAGGCAGCATGAACACCGAAGGCTTGATGTACAACCGCAGGTATCCGGCCAGGCCGCGGCGCTGAATCCCCCACAAAGGGACTGCGACAAACACGCAGATCGCCAGCGCGGCGGTTGTCGACAGGGAACCGGTGGGGGCCATGTAACCCGGGATGAGCGACAGCAGGTTGGAAAACAGCACAAACACAAACAGGCTGCCAAGAAACGGCAGAAACTCGCGCGGCGGCGTCAGCCCCATGTCATGTATCTGGCTTTCCATGCCGGAGACCAGCACCTCCAGCAGATTCTGCCAGCGCGACACCCCCCCGTCGCTGCGCAACCGCCGTGTGATCAGCCATGAGCCACCTGTCAGCAGCGCCATGTTCAGCCAGGTAACAACGATAGTGGCATTGAGCTTAAAGCCGTACCCTTGCCAAAAAATGAAGATGTCAGGTGTTATTTCCATATAGATATATCCTGAAGATTCGTTATGACCCGTTCCGTTACCAACAACCTCCCAGTCCTCAGTCCTCAGTCCTCAGCACTCCAACCCGCCCCCGAGTCACTTTTGTTTTTTCCCGACAAAATGCATGCCCAACCAGAGCAGGCGCGCCAGCATAAATCCCCCCATGGCAATCATCATGGCCCAGATACCCCAGGCGGAAAGCAGGTAGAACGCCAGGAGCACCGTCAGCAGGCGGACCCCGAAACTGACCGTTAACAGCAGTTTTGGCGAGGAGGACCGAGCCAGGCGCTGCACGGTCAGGTACAGGCCGCCAAAATAAGCACCCCCCAGCACCAGTCCGGCAATCAGTGCCAGAAACAGTCGGCCCGGCTCAGTCGGAGTCATCCGGAGCCTCCTCTTGCGGCCGGTTGTGCTCGGCTTCGATCTCCCTGCGTTCGCGGCTGATCCAGAACCAGGCATTGAGACAGCCGAGACCGACGCCGATAACCAGCAGCATCAGGGTCCAGGAATAGGGGCCGCCATGCCGGGCATCGATCCACACTCCCAGGGCGGTAAAACCGACCGCCGGAATGGCCACCGACCAGCCAACCAGGCCGAACATGCCCAGGCCGAACCAGGCGTTGCGTTCCCGCTGCCTTTGGGCGCGCAGCTTGCGCTGCTGTTTGGCGGCCAGCTGGCGGCGCAACTCATCCCGCGACTGCTGGCCTGGCCGGGAGGTTCTGTTCTTGACATCGTTCATGACAACTCCATGAAGCGCCGTAAAAAATCCGATTCCAGGCGCGCCATGGCGCTGCGCACCAGTTTTTCCTGTTCATCGAGATTACGAAACCGCGATTGCACCACCTCCAGCAGATCTTCCAGATTTTCACCGGCAACCGCATTGCGCACCGCCACCGACACCAGATCGTCGCGCTTGACGAGCAACCCCCGGTCCACGGCCAGATAGCGGCCCCGATCCTGCTCCGCCAGTTCGTAATAAAGCAGGCCGGGAACCAGCGGCGTCACCAAGTCGACATGCCGCGGTCGCAAACAGAAGGCGCCACGCAATCCTTCGCTGACCACCTTGATCACCACACAGTCCAGGACATTGCCCACCGGCGTCTGTACCTGAAGCCTCATGATTCAGCCCCCTGGCTGCCGACTTCGCGCGCGCGCAGGCGGCTGCGGGCCTCCTCGATATCACCGATCATGTAAAGCAGTTTTTCCGGTGCGTCGGAAAACTCATCGTCGAGAATCGCCTCGCAGCCGTCCAGCGCGGCATCCAGAGAAACGGTACGGCCCTGCATGCCGGTGAACTGCTCGGTGGTATAAAACGGCTGGGTTAAAAACCGTTCCAGACGCCGCGCGCGAAACACGGTGTGGCGATCCTCCCGCGACAATTCCTCCAGGCCGAGCATGGCGATGATGTCCTTGAGTTCTTCGTAGGTTGCCAGGGTGCGGCGGATTTCCTGGGCCAGCCGGTAATGCCGCTCGCCGACAATGCGCGGATTGAGCATATTGGAATTGGACGCAAGGGGATCGATAGCCGGGTAGAGCCCCTCGCTGGCACGCCGGCGCGACAGCACGATGGACGCGGAGAGGTGCGAAAAGGTATGCACGGCCGCGGGATCCGTGAAGTCGTCGGCCGGCACGTACACCGCCTGAATCGAGGTGATCGCCGCCTGGCGGGTGCTGGAAATGCGCTCCTCCAACTCGGCGAGTTCGGTACCCATGGTCGGCTGGTAACCGAGACGCGATGGCATCAGTCCCAGCAGGCCGGATATTTCCATGCCGGCCTGAATGAAACGAAAAATATTGTCGATAAGCAGCAGCACGTCCCGGCCCAGATCGTCGCGAAAATATTCGGCCATGGTCAGGGCGGTCAATCCGACGCGGAAGCGGGCACCGGGTGGCTCGTTCATCTGGCCGAAGACCATCACCGTATTGTCGAGCACCCCCGCTTCACGCATCTCCCGGTAGAGTTCCTCGCCCTCACGGCACCGTTCACCGATGCCGCAGAACAGCGAAACCCCTTCATGCTGGCCAACCATATTGTGAATCAGTTCGGTAATCAGTACGGTCTTGCCGACGCCGGCACCACCGAACAACCCGGCCTTTCCGCCCCGTTCCAGGGGCGCCAGCACGTCGATGGCCTTGATACCGGTGACGAATACCTCGGCGGCGGCGGATCGCTTCGCCAGTTCGGCCGGTTTGGCCAGCACCGATCGCCAGCTGCAGTTTTCGGGAGCTTTGCGGCGGTCGATCGGCTCACCGAAAACGTTGAACATGCGCCCCAGAATCGCCTCGCCCACCGGTGCCTGCAGCGGGGCGCCGCTGTCCCGGATGGCGTCCCCGCAGGCCAGCCCCTGAATCGGTGTCAGCACATTGCCACGCACATGGGTATCGTCGAGATGCAGCACAACTTCCACCACCACCTCATCCCTGGCGCCCGCCCGCAGCAGCGCATTGAGTGCCGGCAAACCGTTTTCGAACCGCGCGTCGATCACCCCGCCTCGAACAGCTACAACCGTGCCTGGTGGTGCCGCCTGTGCCTTCATGTAAGTGCCTCTTTCGCAAAATGCCGCATAGCCTGTATCCATCCGCAGGTTCCGGAAGGATACCAGCCTGTTCATTTTACCAGATTTTTATCCGGCGTCCGGTCCGGTCGGCCCTCCCATCCGACCGGCGGCACAAAACACTGGCAAAGCGTTGGACACATGCTAGAATGGCGCCTGGCGAAAAAACCGGACCTGTTTCTTCCCGAGGTGCCGCATGAAATTTACAACCTTCTGCTGTCTGCTGGGCGCCTGCATACTGCTTGCCGCGCCGGCCGGAGCCGACCCCCAACCGACCGCCGCACCGGCGGCAACCGTGATGCCGAAAGTGGCGGAAGTCTATCCGCGCCTGGCAAAACTCAAGGAAGAAAAAGCGGCGCTGGAAAGCCGGATGGAGCGACTTGGCGCTCTCGATCCGGTCACTCAGGCCTTGGCCGGGCTGAAAAGTCTGCCGCAGCAATGGGCGGAGCGTGAGGCCATCCTCGGTCCGCCGCGGGAATGGTCGCTGGACAACCTGCAGCAGGCCCGCGTTGCCCTGATCGCGGACCGGGATCGAATCTCCCGGATACTCGACGATCTTTTCATGCGGTTGTCGGAAATCGAGGTGTTGCGGGATGAATGGAGCAATAAGCGGCAATTCTGGGATGAATGGCTGAATACCCTGCCCGCCGCCGGTATGCAGGCATCCGCCGAGGCATTTTCCGAAGCCCGCCAGACAGTGGAAACCGCACTCAATGTTCTTAAACAGACGGCACCGCAACTGTTTGCCATGCAACAGCAACTCACGGCACTGCAAATCCCCGTGTCCGACCGCATCGATCACATCGAAGAGCTTCTGGCGGTTCGGAAAAACCAGCTTTTTGAGCGTAGTCATCCCTCCTTTCTGAATCCCGATTTTTACCGGCAGCTTCATGCCGGCCTGTTCAGCAGCATCGGTACCGGATTGACGAAACTTGAGTTTTTCAACCGTGCATTCTGGCAAAGCCGGGGCAGCCAGATTGCCTTGCACCTGATTCTGGCGACGGTTATCGCCTGCCTTCTGCGCACTCACCGCAAACGCCATCCGCAAAGTCCGGCGGCCCCCTTTGTTTCGCGGCACCCGTTTTCGACGGGGCTGTTTCTGGCAACCATTGTGTTCAGCCCCTTTTATGCGCATGCCCCAGCCGGCTGGATGCTGATCCTGGCGGGCATCGCCGTGTTTTCAGCCGTACCCCTGATCATGGAAATTCTGGACAACCCGCTGCAACGGCAGGTTGTCCGGCTGCTGGCCCTGGCCTACTTTTTGTCTCTGGGGGTGCGCACCCTTTCGCTGCCTGCGCCCCTTTACAGTCTGTTCATTGCGGGCGTGTGCCTGTCCGGCGGCATCGCGCTGCGATGGTTTGCAGCGCAGGTCCGTCGCGACAGCCCCGGTCGCCAGCAGCGTTTCAGCACTCTCCTAAAACTTGGCGCGGCTTTTCTCGGAGCGACATTTCTGATCCTGGCGGCAGGCTATGGCAATCTTGCCGAACATCTGCTGCATGCCGGTTTGAAAACGGTTTTCGCCCTCCTTCTTGCGGCTCTGCTTTTGCGCGTGCTGAAAAACGGCCTGCAACTGCTCGGAAAGCTGCGTTTTTTCAAAAGGCAGCGGTTTTTCAGGCGCCACGGGCAGGAACTTCAGAACCGGCTCTGGCACCTGGCACCTCTTGTAGTCGGCATCCAGACCGCCTTGTACCTGCTGGTCGCCTGGCATTTTTTCGACAGTGTAGGTGAAGCCTGGCATGCCATTCTAACGGCAGGAGTCGTGCTGGGGGACAAAACGGTTTCCGTCAAAATGCTGCTGGTCGGCCTGAGTGCCCTGTATGTCGCCATCTTCATTTCCTGGCTGCTGCGCAGCCTTCTCGAAGAGGAGGTGTTCCCTCGCAGACAGGTGGATCGCGGCGTGCGCGATTCCATCAACAAACTGTTGAACTATGCCATTCTCGCCTTCGGCATCTTCATGGCCCTGGGCCTCGCCGGGATCGACCTGAAGAGCTTCGCGGTGCTCGCCGGCGCACTCGGCATCGGCATCGGTTTCGGTCTGCAGAACATCGTCAACAATTTCATCAGCGGCCTGATTCTTTTGTTCGAGCGGCCGATCAAGATTGGCGACATGATCGTTCTGGACGGAGAATGGGGCACGGTACGCAAAATCGGACTGCGCTCCACCACCGTTGAAACCTTCGACCTGTCGGAAGTCATCGTACCCAACTCCCTTCTGGTCTCGGAAAAGGTCACCAACTGGACCCTGTCCAGCGAACAGAGCCGCATCGTGGTGCCGGTCGGAGTCGCATACGGCAGTCCACTCGAAAAAGTGCTTGGCATTCTTTACGACGCGGCACAGGTTCACCCCAAGGTGCTTGATTCACCTCCGCCCTCTGCCATCTTTACGGCCTTCGGCGCCAGCTCCCTGGACTTTGAACTGCGCGTTTGGGCCACCTCCGTCAACGACCGCCTGACTATCAGGAACGATCTTCTGCTGTATATTGACCGGCGCTTTCGAGAGGAAGGGGTCGAAATCCCCTTCCCGCAGCACGATTTGCACCTGCGCTCGGTGGATGCCGGGATTATGCGGTCCTTGAACTTGTCCGGCCAACCCGGAAAAGATGGATGATTCCTGGCAACCGGCAGCCGGACCCCGGCCGCCGGCCTTCTTGTATACCTTGAGCAGCACTGGCAAACATGCTATTTTGTGCCGGATTGTTTATCGATGGCACTTTCTTTGCGAAACAAGACAGAGGTGCGGCCCGACATGACGCCCGGCCGCCGCATGCCGATGCCAGGCGTTGATTGAGCCTCAAAGCATTGGCCGGCATCAATCTCAGCAGCAGTCAGCCCCGAAGATCGAGGCCGGCAAGGCAAGCAACCGTTTCCCGGCGGAAACGATCCAATCAGGAGGGACCCGTATGGACAACAGCAAGCGCGCCATGATCCTCGGTACCGGCCGCGCCATCCCCGAAAAGATTCTGACCAATGCCGACCTCGAAAAAATGGTCGATACCACCGATGCCTGGATTGTCGAACGCTCCGGCATCCGCACCCGCCATATCGTCGAACCGGGCACGCCCCTTTCAAGCCTGGCCGCGGAAGCCGGCAGAAAAGCCCTGGAGGACGCCGGGCTTGCCGCCAAGGATGTGGATCTCATCATCCTCGGCACCGTCACTGGTGACATGAAATTTCCCGCCACCGCCTGCTTTGTGCAGACCCTTCTCGGTGCCGGTAACGCCGCTGCCTTTGACCTCAGCGCTGCCTGTTCCGGTTTTGTGTACGGCCTGCAACTTGCCCAGAGCCTGATCCAGTCCGGCGTTCACAAACATATTCTGGTGATTGGCGGGGAAGTTCTCACATCAATGGTGAACTGGGAAGACCGCAACACCTGCGTTCTGTTCGGCGACGGTGCCGGCGCCGTGGTGCTGGGACCGGCACGGGAACAACGCGGCATTCTTGCCACCGATATCGGTGCCGACGGCAACTTCAGCGGTCTGCTTTACAACCCGGGGTGCGGCTCCCTGAATCCTCCCACCATCGAAAATGTGCAGGAGAAACTTCATACGATGCGCATGGAAGGCCGCGAAGTCTTCCGGCATGCCGTGCTGTGTATGACCCGAACCATGAAAAAGGCCCTGAAACGTGCCGGCCTCAGCATCGAGGACCTGGACCTGGTCATCTCTCATCAGGCCAATCTGCGCATCATTGAAGCCCTCGGCAAACGACTCAACCTGACCGAGGCACAGACTTACATCAACGTCGACCGCTACGGCAACACCTCGGCCGCCTCCATCCCCATCGCCCTGGATGAAGCCCGCCGCAACGGACAACTCAAACAGGGCGACCTGGTTGGCCTGGTGACCTTCGGCGCCGGCTTCACCTGGGGATCGAGCATTATCCGGCTGTAAGGCCACCTGCAAAGCCCACCTTTTATCGCACCAAACACAAAGAGCCGGAAGCAAAACGCTTCCGGCTCTTTGTGTTTGGTAAAAACGAAAATCAGAAGGGCAGGCTGTAATGGCCCATCAGGGCATAGGCCGGATAAATCAAACAAATCAGCGCCAGAACGATCAGCATGTAGCCGACAATCTTGCCGGAAAGCTTGCCGTAGCAGTTGAGGAAAACAGCCAGGCAGAGTATGACGAAGGTAATGAACATGAAGAACAGATAGCCCGAGCCGACAATGAGGGCCGTAATCAGGCAAACGATGCCGACCGTGACGGCTCCCCAACCGACGGTGCGCATGTCGGTTACGCCGGTAAGCAGGGCATGGGCAACCTGCAGATACAGAAGGCCGAACACGAGCAGCGCCGCCGCGGTCAGCAGATCACCCTGAGCCGCCTGAAAAAAGCCGCCAATAATTGTCAGGATGCCAACCAGGCCGGTTGTAAAGCCGCTTGATTTGGCATCGCCCTGTCCCAGAAAAAGCATCCCCAAGGGAATCCACATCATGCTGATCATTACCAGAAGCGCAGGTGTCATTTTTTACTCCTCCTTGAAAATTTCTAGCCTCGTTATTGTTTCCCTACTCGGGTCGTGCGAAAATGTCCGCGGAAATTCGTTTACAGCGATAGATGCACGACGGCTTTCCGCCGTACATACCGCCACGCGGGAAACACCCGCGGAACTGTTCGCTCTCCCGGCTTGCCAACCTCCCGATGCAGCGGGACATATCGGCGGCAGCCATACGCTTCTGCCCAAAGCGCAGCGAATCAGAACCTGCGGGCCCCGATCTGGTCGCGGACGACATCCAGACATCTCAAGATAAAATCAGGTTGCATTCTTTTTGAAACGGTTTTTCAGGACAACGACCTCACATAAGAACTGGAATTTCATATAACTAAATCATCATGTAAAATCAGACACCCAAAATTCGAAGGACTTTAAATCTTCAATAAACCACCGTTTTAGCATAACGCAATTTCAATGCCATGTCCTTGCGCCATGGCAGATACCGAACAAAGCGGCCCAAAACACCTTTTTCATGCCTGCGGAGCCGTTTCAAAACCGCGCCACCCATTCAAAAACGTACCACCGAAGTTTATTGTGGATCTTTTTGCCACTATTTGGCGCAGGAGCTTCAAGGCTACGGATTTCCATCCATCTTTAACGCAAATCGTCCTTTGGCAATGAGCAACATAATAGCATGTTGTTACGTTTTGTCAGGTCCTCCCACCGTAAAATGCACGGCAACCGGCAACGGCATGCTCCGCGAAGGGCGACCTTCGCAGTTATTTCGGATTGGCCTTACCCGATGCCTATGCTATAGTTGCAGCACGCCAAAAGCCCCGAGAGAGAGGACGGTTGCCTGCATGAATAAATGGCCCTGGATGCTGCTGCCCGCCGCTGTTGTCTGTGGTTGCGCCATGCTGGGCGCATGGAAAGCCATCCCGCCACCCGGTGGCTGCGATCAGTGCCACAGTGTTCCGATCAATGCCAACTGGGAGGTAAGAGCCACTGCCGTCACCCTGGCAAGCGAATCGGGACGCGAACCCTGGCAGAAGGAAGCCTCGGTACTGCCCCCCGACATACCCCCCATACAAATCCAGAAAGTCGAGGGGGAGCCCTGTTTCCGCTGCCACAAAGGCCCCAGCCGGGCCCATACGGAACGTCTCGGGCGCTACCATCACTAAAAAGGCGCTTTTCGGGACCCTGGCTGCACCGGTCAGGGTCCTTTCGTTTCGCAACCCTGCCACACTGGAACGAAACAGGGGACCAGGCGCATGTTCCGCCATACCAAAATCATCGCCACCATCGGACCTTCCTGCGACACACGCGCGGACATCGAGCAGCTGATGCTTGCCGGGGCGGATGTTTTCCGCCTTAACTTCTCGCACGGCGAGCAGGAGCACAAAGCACATATCGTGCGGTCTATTCGCGAGCTGGCCGAATTTCACCAGACACCGGTGGCGATTCTGGGTGACCTGCAAGGCCCGAAAATCCGCACCGGGCGCATGCGGAACGGAGCGGTGACCCTTGAAAAAAATGCCACCACCGTGCTGACTGCCCGTGATATCGAGGGCGATGCGCAACATATTCCGGTCCTCTATTCTCATTTGGCCGAGGATGTCATGCCAGGCGCCCGGATCCTGCTCGATGACGGCCTGCTGGAACTGCAAGTGCTTGAAACAAACGCCGGCGAGGTGCGCTGTCGCGTGCTGACAGGCGGAATCCTGAAAGATCGCAAGGGCGTCAACATCCCCGGCGCCGGCCTGTCGGTGCCGGCCCTGACCGACAAGGATCGTGACGATATACTGTTCGCGCTGGACCAGGGTTTCGATTTTCTCGCTCTGTCCTTCGTGCGCAATGCCGCCGATCTGCGTCAGCTCAAAAGTCTGCTGCAGGAACATAACAGCGCGATGCCGGTTGTCGCCAAGATCGAGAAACCCCAGGCGGTCGAAGATTTCGAAGAGATCCTGCAGGAAGCCGACGCCATCATGGTGGCGCGAGGCGATCTGGGGGTGGAAATCAGTCCGGAGCAGGTGCCCCTGATCCAGAAACGCATCATCTGCCGCTGTCACGATGCCGGCAAACCCGTCATCACCGCGACCCAGATGCTTGAGAGCATGGTTCATAATCCCCGTCCAACGCGGGCCGAAACCTCCGATGTGGCCAACGCCATCCTGGACGGCACCGACGCTGTCATGCTGTCGGGCGAAACCGCCGCCGGCCGGTACCCCGTCCAGGCCGTGGAAATGATGGTGCGGGTGGCTAACAGCGTTGAGCGAGATCCCCTGTCGCAGCAGCGGCTGTTCAACAATTTCCCCCCTCTCCAGGAGGGCCCGAGAAAGCTCTCTGACGCCATCGGCGAAGCCGCCTGCCGCACCGCCCTGCATGTCGGGGCCGCCGCCATTCTGGCCTTCACCCAGAGCGGCTCGACGGCCGCCACGGTATCCCGCTTCCGCCCGCGGATCCCTATTTACGCCGTGACCCCCTCGGCTGAAGTGCGGCGGCGCCTGTCCCTGTATTCCGGGGTCCGCTCGATCCTTGTCGACTTCACCGGCGATACGGAATCCCAGATCCACTCGGTGGAGGAAGCGGTTTTAAAAGATGGCGCCCTTAAAAAAAGCGACATTGTCATTATCACCATGGGCAGCCCGGTAGCCGCCTTCGGCTCGACCAACCTGATGAAGGTGCACCGTCTGGGCACCGGCCAATTTTACGAAATAAACTGACATCCGGCCACGAAGCCCGGTCTGTTTTTCAAAACAAGGGATACTTTTGATGAATAAAAAAGCTGTCGTATTGTACAGTGGCGGTCTCGACTCCACCACCTGCCTGGCCGAGGCGCGGGCCGCCGGGTTCTCCCCCTACGCCCTGAGCTTCCACTACGGCCAGCGCCACACCGTGGAACTGGAAAAAGCGCGGCTCTACGCACCCAGGGTCGGCGCCGTTGACCATATGGTGATCGATTTCGACCTGCGCCGCATCGGCGGCAGCGCCCTGACCTCTGACCAGGAAGTCCCCAAGGGGCGCGCCATCGACGACGCCATCCCGGTAACCTACGTGCCGGCGCGTAATACCATTTTCCTTTCCTTCGCCCTGGGCTGGGCCGAAGTGCTCGGTTCCTTTGATATTTTCATCGGCGTCAACGCCCTCGACTACTCCGGCTATCCTGATTGCCGGCCGGAATTCGTCCGCGCTTTCGAACAACTGGCGAATCTCGCCACCAGGGCAGGTGTCGAAGGCCAGGGGAAATACCGCGTCCATGCGCCGCTGCTGCACCTGACCAAGGCACAGATCATCCGCCGCGGACTCGACCTGGGTGTCGATTACGCCCTGACCCACTCCTGTTACGACCCCAGCCCCGAAGGCCTGGCCTGTGGCCTGTGCGATTCCTGCCAGTTGCGGCTCAAAGGGTTTGCTGAAGCCGGCATCCCCGATCCGGCCGCCTATGTTCGGGAGGTGCGGCGATGAACCGTATGCGCGACATGCAGATGGAGCGCGATACGCGCAACGTCGCCATCGACAAGGTCGGGGTCAAGGACATCCACTACCCCATCGTGGTCATGGACAAAAACAGGGATCAGCAGCACACGGTGGCACGCATCAACATGTACGTCGACTTGCCCCATCACTTCAAGGGGACGCACATGAGCCGATTCGTGGAGATCCTCAACCGGTATCGCGGCGAAATCACCATGCGCAACATGGGGGAGCTTTTGCAAGCAATGAAAGACCGGCTGAATGCCTCCTGCGCCCATATCGAAATGGATTTCCCCTATTTCATCGAGAAGCAGGCGCCAGTATCCAAAGCCCTCAGCCTCATGGAATATCGCTGCTGCCTGCGCGGCACCCTGGCCGAGACCAAGGATTTCGTACTCGCGGTGGAAGTTCCCCTCACTGCCCTGTGCCCCTGCTCCAAGGAGATCAGCGCGCGTGGCGCCCACAATCAGCGCAGCTCCGTCAGGGTGGAGGTGCGCATGAACAAGTTCATCTGGATCGAGGATCTCATCAGCTGGGTCGAGGAATGCGGCAGCGCGCCGGTCTACGCGTTGCTCAAGCGGGAAGACGAGAAGGCCGTCACCGAGCAGGCCTATGACAACCCCATGTTCGTCGAGGATATCGTGCGGGCCGTGACACTCAGGCTCAAGGCGACGCCGGAGATCACCTGGTTCCGGGTGGAGTGCGAAAACTTCGAATCAATCCACAATCATTCAGCCTACGCCATGGTCGAATTTCCGCCTCGCTGCGAAGAGGGCTGAATCCCGGCATCACCGCAGCCGCTCGGGTAAATCCGGGCACGTTCATCAAGCCGCCGTTGCCGGGAAGCGACAGATTTTCGCAACGGCCCGTTTCAATCCTCGCCATTGCGGGCATGGCACTCTCCTTGCTTGGTATTTCTTCATATATTCAGAGGTGTTATCTTTTCGTGGCATGGCTCGCCGAAGCCTGCGGTGATGCTCGTTGACTTGGATGGGCGGTTCGATGATAATCTAACCGCTTTGTGCAAAAACCCCAGAAAAACACCCTTGAGATGTATCTTTACCCACGTATGGAGGTAGTACCTTGGAACTGATTTCCGCAACCGGACTGGTGGTCAAACTGGTCCTGCTGATTCTCATCGGCTTTTCCCTGCTTTCCTGGGCGATCATCTTTTTAAAATTCCGGGTAATCTACCGCGCCATCAGCGATTCCCAGCAGTTTCAGCATTTTTTCTGGAATAAACGCCGGCTTGACGCCATCAACAAAAACCTCGGAGATTTTCCCAATGCGCCAACGGCGGCGTTGTTCCGCGACGGTTATCAGGAGCTGATGCGCAACCAGCGTGACGCCGGGGCTGAAGAGCCGGCGGCCTTCAGCGCCGACATGGGGCATGCGGAAAACGTTGCCCGTGCCCTGCGTCGCGCCACCACTCAGGAAACCCAGCGGCTCGAACGCTACCTGCCGTTCCTTGCCACCACCGGTTCGACCGCACCATTTATCGGCCTGTTCGGCACCGTGTGGGGCATCATGGATTCCTTCCATGAAATCGGCAAGACCGGCAGCGCCTCTCTGGCCGTCGTTGCGCCGGGGATCTCCGAAGCCCTGGTCGCCACCGCCATCGGTCTGGTGGCCGCCATCCCCGCGGTGGTCGCCTACAACCACTTCATCAGCAAGGTCAATGTCCTTACCGGCGATATGGACAGTTTCAGCCAGGAGTTCCTCAATATCGTCGGGCGCATGGCGCGGAGGAGCTGACATGGAGGTAGGCCAGCGCAACGGAACATCGCGATCCACTTTGTCGGCGATCAACGTCACGCCCCTGGTCGACGTCATGCTGGTGCTGCTGATCATTTTCATGGTCACGGCGCCAATGCTTGAACAGGGGGTGGAGGTCAACCTGCCCGAAGTGTCCGATGCCCCCGGACTGCAGGCGGGCAAGGAACCCCTGATTGTCACCGTCGAACAAAACGGCGCCATTTCCATCGGCAAGCAGAGCATCCCCGGCCCCGAAAAACTGGTGCCGGTTTTACTTGAGATTCTGCAGTCCCGACAGGAAAAGGAGGTCTTTTTGCAGGCGGACCGCGATGTTCCCTACGGCAAGGTGGTTCAGGTCATGGCCGCCATCAAGGGGGCCGGCATCGAAAAGCTGGGCATGGTCTCCATGCCACCGGATCCCGAAAAATGACGTTACTGCATTCTTTTCAATTTGCCCGCAGCAAAGGCTCATAATACCGTGTCGATACCACCGTTTGCGCCGCACAACGAACCGGGGCTGCGCCCCCTGGCCCTGTCCCTGACCTGCTCACTGGTTCTGCATGCGGCGGCATTGTTGCTTTTTTCCGGGTTTTTATCCGGCCCGGCGCCCGTCGAACAGCGGCCGGTCTATTTTGTCGACCTGACAAAAATGCCGGTTCTCAACCCTCAAGCCGGGAGGCCGGATGGAGGCCCCGCGCCCAAGGGAGATTCCGCCCTGGCGCCCGCGCCCCCGCAACCGGACGCCCCCAAGGCTGCTGACGCGCCGTCGGAACCATCGTCTCCGGAACCACGACCGGCTGCTTCCACCGACAAGGCCGCCAGCAAAGCCACCGTTTCATCGCCAGGCGCCAAGCCGGCAGCGCCGGCAACCAGACCGGCGGCCTCTGCCGCCCCGGCAACAGGCGATTATAACAGCGTCCAGGACAAGCTGGCCGCGATGCGTGAAAGACAACAGCGCCAGCAGGAGCTGGCCGCACTCAAGAACAGAATCGCGGCCCTTTCCGGAGGCGGTGCCGGGTCGGCGACCGGCGGTTCCGGTTCCGGTTACGGTTCCGGCGCCCCCCTCGGCATGCCCGACGGCACCGGCACCGAAGCCGGTGTGGACCAGCAGACCTGGCTGCAGGCCTACCTGAAAGACAACTGGAGCCTGTCCAAGTATCAGATCACCCGCCGCGACCTTTCGGCCACGGTACGACTGGCTTTCAGTGCCGACGGCAGCCTGATCAGTTATCATTTTATCGACTCCTCCGGCGACGCCACCTTTGACGATTCGGTCAAAAGGGCCATACTGAAAGCCAAAACCCTGCCGTTTCAACCCCAGAGGCAGATACAGCTCGACGTCGTCTTCAACCTCAAGGACCTGATGGATTAAAACTATGTGCCGTCTCGTGACCCTGTTGTTCCTTTTTGCCTGCCTGACAGCGACCACCGTCGTGGCGCAGGTGGAGATCCGTGCTCCCGGCCAGCAAACCATCAACGTGGCCAACGCCGAACTGCTGCCCCTTGCCGGACCGGCGCAGCCCGGCATCGCCAAAGAGCTGCACAAGGTTCTGGCCGTCGACCTGGACATGGCGGGCCTGTTCCGGCAGCTTGACCCGGCGGCCTTCCTCGATGACGCCCGGCGGCCCGGCCTGACCAGCACCCAGGTCGATTTCAGCCAGTGGGCGTTGCTGGGCGCCGAGATTCTGGTCAAAGGCGGGTACCACGCCCAGGGCGACCGCATCCGGGTCGAGTTCCGGCTTTACGACGTCGTTCACCGGCGCCTGCTCACCGGCCGCAGCTACGTCGGCACCCGTAACGATCTGCGTCTGATGGCGCACAAGTTTGCCGACCAGATCCTGCTCAACGTCACGGGCAAGGAAGGCCCTTTCAGCTCGCGCATCGCCTACATCGACAACCGCACCGGCCACAAGGAGCTTTATCTGATGGACACCGACGGCGCCAACGTCCTGCGCCTGACGGACCACCGTTCCATCGTCCTCAACCCCGACTTCTCCCCAAGCGGCAGAGAGATCGTCTTCACCTCCTATCGCCGCGGCAACCCGGACCTTTTCCGGAAAATTCTCAGTACCGGCCAGGAAGCGGCCCTTTCCTCCCGGAACGGCCTGAACGTTTCCGCCCGTTTCCGCCCGGACGGGCGGGAACTCGCCCTCACCCAGTCGGCATCCGGCAACCCCGAACTGACCCTGCTCGGAACCGACGGCAGCCAGCGGCGGCGGCTCACCAATCACTGGGGAATCGATGTGGATCCGAGCTGGAGTCCTGCCGGAGACCGTCTCGCGTTTGTCTCCGACCGCCAGGGGAATCCGCACATCTTCATCATGGATGTGCTCAGCGGCCAGATCCGGCGACTTACCGGCAGCGGCAAGTACAACGCCACCCCTGCCTGGAGCCCCGATGGAGAGCGCATCGCCTTTACCCGACTGGAAGGCGGCAACTTCGATATCTACAGCATCCGCCCCGACGGCACGGATGAGCGGCGGCTGACCTTCGGCGCCGGCAACAAGGAACATCCGCGCTGGAGCCCCGATAGCCGTTTTCTGGTATACTCTTCGGATCAGGCTGGCGGCAAAGGCATTTACGTCATGCGGGCTGACGGCTCAGGTATCCGTCGCATATCCAGTGGCGGCCAATGTCAGCATCCGGCATGGTCACGGCAGCGTTGAGGTGTTTTTATTCCCCCTATTTTTTTGCAGGTTACTTCATGTATAATGGGCAACGTTTCCTGATCGTGACATGATTTTCATCATTCCGGTTTTCAAACCTTCGGGATGTTCCCGAAGTGTGTTTTTTCTTCAACCCCTTTTTTAGTCAACCATGTAAAAGGAGCAAAACCATGAAACGCGGAGGTATTCGGATTTCCATGCAGGTGTTGTTGATGATGGTCTTTGCTGCCATGCTGGCGACAGGCTGCGCCAAGAAACCGGCCGCCACCACGGCCGCGGGCGCAGGAGCAGACCAGGCAGGAACACAGCAGACGGCACAGGGTGTTGAAGAGATGGGCGCTGGCGAGACGGGTATTGGCGAAAGCACGATTGGCGAAGGAAGCGCCATGTCGATGCCTCAAGCCGTTCCATCCCTGGAACGCATCTACTTCAACTTTGACCGTTACGACCTGAGCGCCGAAGCCCAGGCCATTCTGGTCAACAACGCGGAATATCTCAAAGCCAACCCTGCGGAAAAAGTACGCATCGAAGGCTACTGCGACGAGCGCGGCTCGGATGAGTACAACCTGGCCCTTGGCGAGCGTCGCGCCCGCACCGCCCAGAAGTACCTGGAAACCCTGGGCGTCGCCACAGACCGCCTGAGCGTCATCTCCTACGGTGAGGAAATGCCGCTCGATCCGGCCCAGAACGAAGCCGCCTACGCCAAAAACCGGCGCGCCGAATTCAAGATCGCACAGTAATACGCCAGGGATCCAACAATCACGGCGGACCGGGATTGCCGGTCCGCCGTCCGCCAAAACGAGGCTCTTTCGTCATGAAAAGCATCACGTCAGCCGTTTTGTATGCAGCCCTTCTTGCGCTTCTGGCCGGATGTATTCCCTCCCAGACCGAACTGGCCATGAGCCGCGACCTGGAAGAAATGAAGCGCCGCCTGGCCACCACCGAGCGCGAACTTGCCGCCCAGCAGACCGACCGCGTGGGACAAACCAGACAGCGACTCGACGATTTGACCCAGCAACAGGCCACAACCCGTGCCGACCTGGACAACCTGCGCCTCGAGCTGCAGAGTATGAATGGCCGTTTCGGCGACATCGAGCAGCAACGCAACGAACTCAAGGACGAACTGGCCCTGGTTCGTGACGATCTGGGCCTGCGCATCAGCGCCCTTGAAAACCGGGGAAGCGTTCCGGCCGGGCAACCTTCCGCCGTTACCATGAGTCCGCCAGCGGCCAACCAGCCCGAATCTCTGTACCTGCAGGGCGTCGATACGATTCGCAAGCAGAAACAATACGCCGCGGGCCGCAAGCAGCTGGAAGAGTTCCTGCAGAAAAGCCCGGGGCACTCCCTGGCACCTAACGCCGCCTACTGGATAGGGGAGTCGTACCTCGGAGAAAAAGAATATGAAAAAGCCATCCTGCAATTCGAGGAGGTGATTCGCAAGTACGGAGATCACCCCAAGGCGGCCTCCGCCTACCTGAAACAGGGGTTGACCTTCGACCAGCTTGGAGATCGCCAGAGCGCCCGTACCATTCTGGAAAAACTGACCAAGGGTTTCCCCTTGTCCGACGAGGCCGCGGTCGCCAAAGAACGACTTAAAGCCTGGGGCAAGTAATCATAATCACAAAGGGCGGCCAATCGGCCGCCCTTTCCTTTTTGGCCGTCCACAATCCCCAAAATACGACAACAGCGGCACTGCGGACCTCACCCGGCGCATCAACAGACAAGCGAGCTGTTGAGAACCGGCACCCAGAATGCGGACATGCCGCATGGATACATCCCGGGGTTCGAACAACGAATCAGGATTTTTTCGCAAGAGAGGACACCAATGAATAAATCCGTAAAAAAAATATTGCTTTTTGTCGCCATCCTCGTTTTGTGGACAATTCTTGCTTTGCTCAACGCCGGCCCTGCCGGACTGGGAGTGATCCTTGCCCTGCTGGCGCTGCTGGACAGCACCACCGGCACTTTCGAGGCCGGCAATAAAATCGCCTGGATAATGGTGAGCCTGACAGCCCTGCTGCTGGCCATCCTTGGCATCGGCAGCACTTACGTCATCCCTGCGGAAACCCAGGGCAAAACGACAGTCTATGCCCTGACAACCGGCCTCGCGATCCTTTTGCCCCTCGCCTACTTCCTCGTCGGCCGTCGCCAGAAAATCGCGATGGAAAAGTGAGCCCCAGGTCTTTATGGGGCTCGTTTCGGGAAAGTACTGATGGCGTCCCCCTTACAGCCTCCAGGACACCGTAAATACCATGGTGAAGGGTGCGCCGGGATAATAGGCCATGCTGCCCGGATGGGCGTCATCGGCAGCATCCATGGCGCCAATATACTTTTTATCGAACAGGTTGAGAATTTTCAGCGACAGTTTGGGCTCCTTGATACAGGAAAAATTATCCATGCGATAGGCCATGTTCAGGTCGGCCAGCCAGTAAGAGTCGAGCGGCTCCTGGTTGAGGATGTCACCGTAACGTCGGCCCGTATAGCGTACCACGGGGGTCACGGAAAAGCCGCCGAGACGGTAATCGGCAATGAAACTGGCTCCGAACAGCGGGGTGTCGGCAATCTGATTACCCCGCACGCGCAGTTCGCCGGCCAGGCTGGTGCGAATGTTCTTGTCGAATTCGAACTTGTTGTAGAAGCCGTTGGCGGCCAGCAGCAGGTTGGGCAGGACATGCACACCGGCTTCGATTTCAGCCCCATAGGAGCGGGCGGAGGCGACGTTCTGCATGACCAGCAAACCGGAAGTGGGATCGTAATAATCGACCGACTTGTCAAAATGCCGGGAATAGAACAACACCGGATTTAAATACCAGCGGCCAAAATCGAACCGTGCGCCCAGATCGTAATGATCGGAGACTTCCATCCCGACATCGTCCCACAAATCGGCAAGGCTGACGCCGGCAGCCACGAACTTGCCGCGCCGCGTAGCGTAGGATGGGTACAGAGGGAACGCCGTGCGTCCGACATTGCGCCCGTAAGTGAAATAAAGATTGGCGTGATCGGTCAGTTCGAAGGAGCAGCCGGCAAACGGCAGAAACTTGTCGGTGTATTTGCGCCCGACGCTGCTCCAGGGATCGTAGGTTTTGACGCCGCCGGGGAAATAGTAGGATTCAATATCCGAAAATTCCTGGTAATGATAACGAACCCCGCCGCTCAGATGCCATTTGCCAAAACCGCGATTCAGCTGCACAAAAGGGCTGTGGGTAATGTGCTTGCCGTTTTCGGAGAAGACCGACCAGCCGCTGAAATCCAGTCCGTCGCCCGTCAGGGTGTATTTCTTCCATTCCGTCGGCGGACCGGGCCGCTCCTGCTCGTGATACCAGTAGCCGGCGGTCAGGTTGAGCAGCGGCAATTCGACCTCATATTGAGCGACCACGCCGAGACGGTGATGGCCGATCTCCCACTTGCGCACCAGGGGGTTGACCTTCTGCTCGACCACGCCGAGCATCCAGTAGCCCTGATCCTTGCTGAAATAGGGACGCACGGAAAACCGGCTGTGATCCGTCAGGCGGATATCCACATCGGCCATCAGGGTGTAGCCGTCAAAACGGCGCCGGTTGTAGTCGTAGTAATAGATATCTTCGCCAGGGTTGCCGGTCAGGTGCCGGTTGTAGGAGGATTTGTGATAGCTGTCCAAATCCTGGGTCTGTGCGTAGGTCAGGGACCGGAAATCGTGAGCCTTGAAGCTGAAGAAATTACCGAACAGTTCCAGCTTGACGCGATCGCCGAAATCGTGCGCGATCCCGAAGTCGAGGTTGTGCCGCCAGTCGGGGCTGCCGCCCTGGCCGCGCCATTTATCGGCATCGGTATAACTATAGGAAGCAAAAGCCCGCGTACCGCCGGGCAGCCGCCCCGAGTCGACTCTTATAAAGGAGCGCTGGTAGTCGAAGCTGCCGAGGGACTGGGAAAAAAATATCCCGGCCTCATCAGCGGGACGCTGCAGGCGATAGTCGATGAGACCGGCGTTGGCTGCAAACGCCAGCCCGTTGGGAACTGGAATGCCGCCCTTGTAAAGAGTCATGCCTTCGACATTTTCCATGTCGAACAGATACTGGGCGCCACCGGGCGTGCCGGTGACCTGCAAGCCCTCGATGAGCAGGTTGGAACCAGGGGCCTTGATGCGCTGTCCGCGAATTTTCAGGCCGCTGGTAAAAAAATTGCCGAAACCGTAGGGTTCCTCGCTACTGGTCTGCACCGACGGCAGGGTGCGCACCGCCTGCAACGGGCTGCCCTGACTGGTGCCGCCAATACTGTCGATTCCCTCCCCCGTCAGGCTCGTTGCGGTGCACGGCTTATCCGACTTGGCATCGAACAGCACATGGCCGCCCTTGCCGTGAACCTCGACGGCCTCCAGGCTCAGAGCGGACCCACTCTCTTCCCGCGCGGTTTCCGTCGCCGCGGAGCCTGCCAGCGCCCCGCCGGAAATACCGGCGACCAGCCAGAATGTTAACAACAATATACGTCCCAGACACATTCTCGTTCCCTCCCTGCGAAAACATCCTTCAATGCCGTCTCCCGGCTTTTGAAACAGCGGGACCGGCGCATCAATAACAGCGATGGAGCAAGAACCCTTGCACCATCGTCCAGCCACGGCACAAGCGCGGAGCGAATTGAACCCGGGCGCTTGTCCCTCTTTTAGATATTTTTCAAAAACGAAAGTGCGACGGGGGATCAGCACCCGGCAGCCATTCCTCGACAGTTATCAACAAGTTATCCAGAGCTTGGGGCTGTGATGCGTCGATAACCCGCACCGGCGACAACTGCCATTTCCTGCAGACCGCCTCCACTCGGGCCGCTTGAACGACCCACAGCTGTAAAGAGCGGCATTGCCGCAGCAACGGACCAAGATTCCGGGCCCATCCTGCACCGCGCAGTTCAAGGGAGCCGACTTCATCGACCACCACCAGATCCGCCCCGGCGCATCGCCGCGGGCCCAGGGCAAGATAACCGGCGGCAAGCCCTTCGGCATGAAACGCATAGGGGAAAGCATGCGGACCGCAATCGGCGATACGCTCCGCCAGGAGCGTGCGCCGCCCGTCGGCCAGATCGACAAGGGTAAAACCGCTGCGCCGCTGGTCGCGCCAGTGCCCTTCGGCCAGAATGCCGGCCAGTTGCCGCCCCTGATCGCGCAGATGTGATACCAGAAGGGTCACCAGGGTGGTCTTGCCGCAATGGGCCGGGCCGCTGACAATGATCAGCGGCCCATGGTTTGCTCTCATCGGTTCCACCTGCCGGTTGTCCATCAGGTTCGTGTCCAGCACCAGGTATTGCTCGGTTTTCCAAAGGATCGGTTGAGATGATCGGGAACAAAGGGCATGTCGTAAAACTCGCCATAAAAATCCTTTGACTCCCGGGCGATATCGAAATGAAACCGCTCGGGATGCAGGATGTTGGCGAGGAACAGCAGACCGAGAATCCAGCGCGGACCGCCAAAATCACTGGACGGCACCGGCGGGGTGTAGATACGCAGATTGCGCACCGCCTCCACATCCACGCCCAACCGCAGGCATTCAGCATGGAAATCCTGCACCGGACAGGAGAGAAACGCGGATATGACCATCACCTCCGGATTCAATGCGTTCAAAACTTCGCGGTCGATGCTCATCCCCGGCCGTCCCGACAGATCCAGGCGCCGGTTGACGCTGTCCCCGCCGGCCAGTTGGACCAACTGGTTTTCGAAACGCGGGCCCTTGATGGCGAACAGCGGTTTGCCCATGGCGTAATAGACCCGGGGACGATGGGTTACCGCCGCCAGCCCTCGGGCCACCGCCTCCAAGCGTTCACCGAGATAGGCGATCAGTGCCGCGGCCCGTGCCTGGCGCCCGGTCAGGGCGCCGAAATATTCCAGTGTGGCCAGATACGCGGAAGGCTGCTGAATGGAAAGATGCAGCTCCTTCAGACTTTGCAGATTGAGAATCTTTTCCCAGACCCGCACAACCTCGACCGCATCCCTCACGCCCAAGGCGATCAGCATGGATTGCACGATCTCAAGCGCCCGGGTAAAGGGATAACCGCCCTGGAAATCCCCCTCCCGGAAGGCACCGACCACGGCGTCTCCCCGCAGATCCAGAAATGCCGACCCGTGGGGACAGCTTCCAGGCTGCGCAGCCAGCAGCCGCGCCCCCATGGGACCGTAGAAGTCGCGTCTGAGCAGAACCTCGCCGCACTCCGGACACAGGCTGTCGAGCTGATCGGTGCCCGGGGAATTGAACAGGTAGACATGTCGCAGAATCTTGCGCAGATCGAAGACCAGCGCCTCCGACTCCAGGATGGTCGGTTCCCAGCCGGGATCGGCGGATTCCAGGGGGATGTAACGCATCACCTGCAAAGGTATGGCCGGCGACAGCTTCGCCACCCGGTGAGCCAGATTTCGCAGCTCGTCCTGGTTGTCCCGGCGGTGCATGCAGGCCACCTCGACATGCACTCCAGCCTCGTGCAACAGGCGCAGGTTGCGCAGCACCGCGTCGGGCGACCGTCCGCCGCAGCTTCGATAAGCCTGCGCGGTAAGGCCCTTGACGCCGATGTTTATAAAATCGATAAATGGCAGCAAACGGGACAGGGACCGCTCGGTAAAGGTGGCATTGGTGGCACAACCGACCAGCAGACCGGCGGCACGTGCCGCTTGTGCCACTTTCGTGAAGGTATCGAGACTGGCCAGAGGGTCGTTCATCAAAAAGGCGATGCCACGGCACTCCTGGGAAACGGCCGTGGCCACCACCTGGTCCGCGCTCATTTGCTGCATAATCGAACTGGCCGGGTCCATCTCGCGAACCAGGGTGGTCGAAATGCAGCCCGGACAATTCAGATTGCAGCCCACCGTGCTGATCTGCAGAAACTTGCTGCCTGGGTGAAAATGCAGCATCGGCATGGTTTCGATGACTATCGGGCAGGCGAGCAGATAGCGATCGGGGTAACATTCGACCATGGTTTCGCCAATCCGGCGGTACTGGCCGCACCCGCCGAGGCCGCCATCTGCAACGATACAGCGGTTTTCACAATTCAGGCATTGCATGCGGCACTCCTTTCGAATCCCCCGCGGAGATGGAAGTCAGTGCCGGTTTGCTCATCACTACCCAGGTGCCATAGCCATCCTCGATGATCCGCCAATCCGCTTGCGCCAGCGGCGCAAGCGCCTCCGCCAGAAATTCCCGGCGCAACCAGCGGGCCCGTTTGTCGGGATTGTCCTTGCGCGCCCAGTCCGGACGCATTCGGTTCGCCTCCTCGAGGCTCTGAAACCGGCTGAATCCGCCCCCGACAAAACTCAGGCCTCCCGGTTGCAGCACCCGGTATATTTCCCGGAAAGCCACCACGTAATCATCCCAGAAGGGTATCGATCCGCGACTTACCACCAGCCGGGCATAATCGTCCGGCAGCGGCATGGCATGCACATCGCCCTCAAGAAAGGTGCAGCGGCCTTCAGGCAAGCCATGAGACCGGGCGTTTTGTGCCGCCAGCGCCAGGGCCTCGGGGTTGATGTCCAGCCCCGAGAGTTCACAGTTGGTGATCTTGCCCAGCTCGATAAGCAGAGGCGCGCCGCCGGTGCCGATATCCAGGCATCGCCCGCGGCTTATGCCGAGATCCTCCACGATCTGCCGGGCCAGCAATGGATACATGGAAGCGAAGGGATGGTTGTCGTCATAACGGTAAAATGCCAGTGAATCCTGCTTCTTCTTTGTCACGCCAAACTCCTTGATCCATCCCTTTATCCGGCAAAAGGCTGATAATAGGTCCCGAAAGCGCAGGCACGGCACAGTGGATCGGCTTGCCCCTGTCCGGTGGGCACATCGCGATAATCGAGCACCGTCTCTCCACAGCGGCTGCATTGGACGATACGCTCCGGAGGACCGGGCAAATCACCGGGACCAAATGCGACCCGGACCTGCTGCCAGCGCAGCAGTTCCGCATCCGTTTTTGCCAGAGCCGCGGCCCGGGCCTGATCCGGGGGCAAACCGTTGTCGCTGTCGCCGCGGCTGGCCACCCGCCAGGCCTGGCCGGTCTTCGTATTGACAAAAGTGGCCGCCATTTTGCCGTAATCTTGAAATTTCAGACTGCGCCGGCCGAGCCGCACACCGGTGGCCATGATAATGGCATCCGTGATGCAGCGATCGTTCTCCACTATGACAATCAGATCCTTGATATCTTCCGCGGCTATCAGTTCCAGACCTTTTTTAGCCATACGCACGCCCATCACCTGTCCCATGCAGAGATGGCCGTGAAACGCTTCACAATCTTTCAGTGTCGCCTGTACATCATCAACTTTCAGCATTCCTCCTCCTTTAACTGCGGCCTGCCATTAAAACAGGGCGGGGCACATCCTCCATGTCACAACTGCACAACCTGTTGCGAAGCCTCTGCGGCACGCATATTCTGAAATTCTCCAGCAACTGCCAGACTTCGACATCGGCCTGATACAGACGGCAAAGATTTTTCCGGGTCACGGCGGTATCCGGAGCCCCCTCGGCAATGATGCTGCCATCAGACAACATGACAACCTGGTTCGCCACCCACAGCACATGATCGGGGAAATGGGTCGACATGACAAAGGTGTAGCCTTCGCCGGACAGGGTGGCCAGTTGCTCCAGCAGCCTGATCTGGTTGCCGTAATCGAGCCCGTTGGCCGGCTCGTCGAGGATGAAGGTGTGCGCGCCCTGGCAGAGGGCCCGGGCAATAAGCACCATCTGCCGCTCCCCGCCGCTGATCTGGGTGTAGGGACGCTGGCTCAGGTGCCTGATTCCCAGTTTGTCGAGTGCCTCCAGGGCCAGATGTTCGTCCCTGCGGTGATAGGCCGACCAGAACCCTTTATGGGGAAGACGCCCCATGAGCACCACGTCAATCGCCCGATAGGCAAAAGCGGCCTTGTGTATCTGCGGCACATAGGCCACCCGCCGGGCCATTTCACGCCGATCGTAGGAAGCAACCGGGCGGCCTTCGAACAGGATTTCACCGCCGGGCACCGGCAACAGCCCCAGCAGGATTTTCAGAAGCGTGGTCTTGCCGCAGCCGTTGGGTCCCAGCAGCGACACCAGACTGCCTTTTTCAATATCGAAACTGACATTGTCCAGCACCGAGTGGCCGCCATAGCCGAAGGATATGTTTCTGACTTCCAACAAAGCCATGCTAGCCCCACCCCTTTCGTGCGTTTTTCAGAACCAGGATGAAAAACGGTATGCCGATCAGAGCCGTGATGATGCCCAGCGGTATTTCGATATCGAGCAGCAGACGGGAAACATCGTCCACCAGCACCAGATACAGGGCCCCGAGCAGAGCGCTGACCGGCAGCAAAGTGCGATTGTCCGGCCCCACGAGCATACGGCCGATGTGCGGAATGATCAGCCCTACCCAGCCGATCAGGCCGCCGACCACCACCGTCAGGGCGCTTATCACCGTAGCGAAGAAAATCAGCCAGAACCGGATCAGACTTACATTCACCCCCAAACTGCGCGCCTCTTCGTCCCCCATGCTCAGCACATTAAGGTAGCGGGCCATTAGCAGCAGGCCGGCAATGCCGGAAAGGACGGGGATGGAAATCCACAGCACGGTGTGACTGTCCGTCATGGACAGGCCGCCCATCAGCCAGTAGACGATGGCCGGCAGGGTATCGTAAGGATCGGCCAGGTACTTGACGATCGACAGCAGGGAGGTAAACAGGGAGCCGCTGATGATTCCTCCAAGAATCAGCATCAGAAGTCGGTCGCCCCGATAAAGACGGGCGATGCCGATGGCGATGCCAACGGCCAGCAATCCCCCGGCGAAACAGCAGAATTGCACCCCGAACCAGCCTCTGGACAGCAACATGCCGAGTGCCGCGCCGAACGAGGCGCCGGGCAGCACGCCGAGCAGGCCCGGAGACACCAGAGGATTGATGAACATGGACTGAAAAGCCGCGCCGGATGTCGAAAGCGCGGCGCCGATGAGCACCGCCGCCGCAATACGGGGGGCGCGAATCTCCCACAGAATATTGCGCAGCAGGTCGTACCGCTCAGGGCCGAGGGCCGCTGCTCCCGTCACCTGCTGACGGAAAAAAAGCAGAATTTCATAAACCGAAACCGGATATTTGCCGAGACTCAGCGAAACGGTCACCAACCCCAGCAGCAGCAGGCAAAGCGCTCCTGGCAGCCACAGACGATTCAGTGACGGTGAGACCGGTCGGTCGGCTATGGCAGCTTTATCCATGCTCTGGAACCTCCCTGCTTTCAAGAATGAGCCGGATATCCTCGTCAGAGAGATGGACCCGCAGAAACAACCGGTAGAATTCCCGCATTTCCCGCGGCATATCGATATTGAAATGCCGCGGATAGAGAACCTGCGCAACCCACTGGAGCCCCAGCAGACGCATGAAGGAAGGGGGCCGGTCAAACCAGTTGAACGGAATCCGGGGGATCAGGTAGACCCGCCGGTTTTTTACAGCCGGCACGTTGCGCCACCTGGGCGATAAAAAGATTTTCCTGAAAAAGACGGGGTCATGCACCAGAATCACTTCCGGCCGGTAAAGAAGAACCTGCTCAAGGGATATTTTCTCCATGCCGAAAAGGTCGTCTTTTTCCCCCTTATGAACATTGAGTCCACCGGCCAGGTCGATTAGTTCGGCGTGCCAGGTGCCCCGGCCGTCGGTGCTGAGGCCGTCGGCCCCTTCGGCATAGTAGACGCGCACCCGCTCCGAGGCCGGCATGGACGCCACTCTCGGCAAAATCTCCCCCAGGGTTTTTTCGGCATAGGCAGCAAGCTGTTCAGCCCTTTGCGGACGCCCCAGTATCCGCCCCATGCCGCGGATATCGCGCGGGTAGTCCTGCAGGCGCTGCAACGTCATGTGGGCAACGGGAATCCCGAATTGCCGCAGGAACTTGTCAAAACGCTCACTGACGGCCGTCTTCTGCCAGCAGATCACCAGCTGTGGCCGGGTTTTGACGAGCGCCTCGAGGTTGGGGGCATTCCCCACCCCGAAAAACCCGCCAACCACCGGCAACCCTGTCATCGCTTCTGGCAGGTAACGGCGATAGCGCTGGGGCAGCGGCAAGGTCAAACCGACCAGCAGGGATGGATCGATGGCGCAGGCCAGGTAACTCTCCGGCGGCGAAGCGACATAGACCCGCTGCAGGGGCTCCGGCACATCGATCCTGCGCCCCGTCATGTCCACGATTTCCCGTGCCCCGGCACCTGTCGCGATCAGGGTGACGAGCATCATGCACCACAGGGCGCGACCCATACTGTTGGTCAGGTATCCTGCCATATCCTTGCCTCCTCCGGCAGTGCTCCAACTGCTGTGTCAGCTTTAAAATCGGTACGCAACATTGCCGAAATAATTGATGCCGGGCTCCGGATACCCCTCATCGTAGGCATAATTGGTATCGAAGAGGTTGTTGATGCCGGCGTCGAAAGTCACTCCTGGAAGCGGTTCGAACACAGCCTTGACGTTGGCCACCGCAAACTCGCCGGCGATCCGCACACCGTCGGAAGAACTGAAGGAATTGGAATGGTAGATAAGATCCGCCTGCAGGCTGAGCCATGTCCGGGGGCGATACCGGACATAGGTGAACAGCTTGTGATTGGGCGTGCCGGTCAGCTTGTCATCGTTGTCCCGGTTGTTCCTGTCCATGAGGGTGTAGTTTATGCCGGCTTCCAGGCTGTCGCTCAGATTGCCCTCAATCCCCAGCTCCAGGCCATACTGCTCCACCTTGCCGACATTCTGATTCTGGCCGATGGTTGCGGTCGGATCGTCGGGATCCTGAATGGTGGCCTGCAGAATGAAATCCTCGATGTCGCTATAAAAGAGAGCCGCGTTGAAGGACAACCGATCCCACAAACGATTCCGATAGCCGATCTGGTAATTGATCGCCTTCTCCGGTTTCAGGTCGGGGTTGGGAATGGCCGTACCCAGCCGGTAGGAATACTTGTCCTTGATGGTCGCGAGGCGGGTTTTATGCGCGACGGTGGCATACAGGACCGCGGTATCGGTCAGCTCGTAGAACAGCCCGATCTGGGGATTCCAGGCGTCGCTTTCACCCTTGGGAAAATCGACCAGTTCGCCGCTGATAAAATCCTGGGCATCAAGGGTCCTGGTAGCGTCGTAACTCAGACCGGCAACCACCTTCAGGTTATCCGTCAGGGTTATGGTGTCCTCGGCTCCGACGGAATAGATCTCGTCCGCGAAGCGCTGGTAAGGATTGGGCCGGTTGTGCTCTCTGTGCACATCGCGCTTGTAGTGAAACGCCACCTTCATTTCGTTGCGCGGCAGCAGTTTTGTGCCGACCTCTAAGGAGCCGCCGTAGGTATGATCATCGTAATTGCTGCGAAAAGCATAAGGCCGGGAGATGGTGTCATATTCAGCATTATCGTAGCTGAACAGGGAGTTCATGTAGCGATCATAGTAAAGACGCGTCTTCACATAGGATGCCTCGCCCAGGCCGGTGCGGGTATTGATATAATAACTTTCCTTCTCCCAGTAGGGCCATCGCCAGTACTTTATGCGCTCCGAAGAAGCGCTTCCGGCGTACGGAGGCGTCCCCTTGACGCCGTGCTGATAGATGTAGCTGAAAGCGTACTCGTCATCGCCGCGTGGCGTCAGTCCGACCTTGATATTGATTTTGCGGTCCCTTGCATAGGAGTTCTCGCGCCGGCCTCCATCTTCGTTGGCCGTCTTCCGAAAATCATCTGAAAGGCGAAAGTAGTCAGTGTTGTACCAGGACGCCCCGGTCTGCAGGTACCACCAATCCTGATTGGTGCCAAGATTGAAATAGGCCTGGTAGCTGTCTCCGGAGGCATACCCGGCCCCGCAATTCCCCTCGAAAGCCGTTTCCGGCCGCTTGGATACGAGGTTGATGGCACCGCCCATGGTATTGGGACCGTACAACACCGAGGCAAAACCTTTGGAAAGCACGATCTGTGACAGATCAAAAGTGGTGAAACGGCGCAGATCAGGATAGCCGTCATAGGGCACATAGATGGGGATGCCGTCCAAATACAAAGGCACGTGCCGAAGGTCGAATCCCCGGACATATACGGTGCTTTCATTACGTCCCCCGACTTTGCTCAAATGAACCCCCGGCAACATGTCCAGAGCTTCGGCAACATCGTCGCGATTGAAGTTGCGCAGGGTCTCTTCGGAAACCCGCTCGGTCAGCAGACTCGCGGCGCCTTGCTCTTCATGGGCAACAACCTCGATCTCGCCCAACGCAAACACACCACTGGCGGCAACTTCGACCGCTACCGACTCGGGGATTGGGAAAAACAGCAGCACCAGGCCCAAAGACCAGATCACCGGGCGATTCGATTTAGTCATTCCTGCAAAAATGAACATGTCCGCTGACCTCCTGCAAAAACAGCACATTTAAACAAATCATGTTGGCTCAGTCCTTATCCCACCACATGACGGCCCAGCGGATGCTGCGCGGCTCACGACGCTGCCAGCGCCCCTCCCGCAGAACAAAGGAGTGGTCGATATAGTCGCGCAAGGCTTTTTCTTCCTGGGGCAGCATTTCTCCGACCTTGTCCCGCATTCTCAAAAACAGCGTCTCCTTGTCCGGATAGGTCCTTTGTCCCCGGGAGGTCAGAAATTGCAGATTGGCCTGCAGCCCCATCTGGTAAAGCAGATTGTAAACATAGATGTAATCCGCGCCACCACGGCGGCGGCGCCCCACGGCTCCGAGCATGGCGGGGTCCTGCGGTCCGTCGCCGACCGGGGTTGAAATGCAAACGCGGCGCAGCGCGAACCGGTCGAGCTTTGCAATCGCCTGGCGCAGGTCGGCCACAATCAGGGAACGCGAGGCGATGACCAGATCGTGAGGCTCGATAGCCAGCGCCCGCCAGTCGTCCGTCCAGGATGCGCGAACCGTTTTGACATTGCCGATGCCACCTTTCTCACAACCAGCCCGCAGACCATCGAGCATCGCCCCGGAAATATCCACTCCCGTAACCTGCCGCACCCGCCCGGCCAACGGAATGGCGAGGGTCCCCGAAGCACAGCCGACATCCAGCACCCTCCACTCGGGACAGGGATCAATCAACGTTAAAAACTGGTTGACATAAAAATCGTCTTCAACGCCCGTGGCAAACGATGACGCCCGGTTGTCCCAATAGATTCGGGTTCGCTCCTCGTCACGACCTTCAGGGTTGTGCTGCTTCCAGATTTCGTTCCAGTCGATGCTTCGTATATCCATATCTCCCCGCTGCCGGATCAAAAAGGTTTGCAGTTGCATCCGAATGACACGATCATGTCATTTGCGTCCTGTTTTTACGGCCACGCTATCGGAAAACGCGGCGGCCAACGCAGTAAGAACGCGCCGAACCGGACACAGGACATTCCGGCGGCATGCGCACCGAACAAGAAAGACCACGCCAAGTCGTCGGTATCGGAGGGGAAATGCGCCAATTCATCGCACCTGCTGGCAACGGAGGACGAAATGAGCGCATGGCCAATACCCGGAGCATAAAGTCATGCGGGTTACGCTGAGTCCATCGCCGACGGAGAACGAAATAAGCGCGAAAAGAGTGGTCCAGGTTGATTTACCGGGGAGGTTAAGTTATGTTGCCCGAACGGGAACTTTTCTCATCCACCCTTGATATGGCAGGATAATGTCATATGGTACATAATAATGTCAAAAGAAAATTTGGTACTGCATAACACGATCCGCAAAACCCGGGATGAGCGGGGCTGGTCGCAACAGGAACTGGCTGACCGGGCCGGACTCTCGCGCACCGGCATCAGCGCTATCGAGGCCGGACGCCTCATTCCGTCCACGGCCGCCGCGCTGGCGCTGGCCGCGGCGTTTAACTGCCGGGTAGAGGATTTGTTCGTGCTCAGCGGCCAGGAGTCCGCGCAATGGGCCTGGCCCCCGCCCCAGGATCCCTGCCGCTACTGGCGGGCCATGATCGGGTCACGCCAACTCATCTATCCGGTGGAATCAAGTCCTCTCGGGATTCTGCCCCATGATGGCGTATGGCGCGATGGAGAATTTCACGACCACCCCTTTGCGGATCCGGTCCGCACCCTGGTGGTTGCCTGCTGTGATCCGGCGGTAGGCCTTTTGGCAGGCGAATATGCGCGCCAGACGCCCTTCCGCATGCTGGTGCTGCCCCGTTCCAGTCGTACCGCCGTGGAGCTGCTGGCCGCCGGCCTGGTCCATGCGGCGGGCATTCACCTGGCCAACGCCGCCACACCCGAGGAAAACCGCGAGACTGCCGCTAAAATCCTGGGAGAGGATTTCTGCCTGATCCGGGTGGCCAACTGGGAGGAAGGCCTGGCACTTGCCCCCGGCCTCGCCGGCCAGGATATCGAGTCGCTCATGAAGGCCAACCTCAGATGGATCGGCCGGGAGCAGGGCTCCGGGGCGCGCCAGGTTCTCGACGAATTGTCCCATGGACTGCTCGTGCCCCAATACCTTGCCCGCGACCATCGCACCGTTGCCCAGAGCATCCGCAACGGTTTTGCTCAGGCTGGCGTTTCGGTGCGCCTGGTCTGCGAAGAAGAAGGGATCGACTTTCTTTCGGTGCGCATGGAACCCTATGACCTGTGCTTTCTCAAGACTTTGATGGACGATCCGCGGCTGCGAGCCATGGTCGAAGTCATCCAATCCCCCGCCTACCAGAAACAGCTTTCCGGCCTGCCCGGCTACGACAACCACCAGACCGGCGAACTCGGCTAGTTTTCATCCGGAAACGGCCCTTTTCCGCCGTGGCGGCGTCAATCTGCAGGCTTGCTTGTGTGGCGTACCGATGTACGCCTCCGCGCAATCCCTTGATTTCCTTGCTACAACGAAAAATTGCTCGTTCCCTATATGAAAACCACGCGGCATCCATCCGGAGTTCCCGGATGGATACCAGCTAACGCTTTGCCGCCAGGTGAAGCGTTGTTTCACCCGACATGCCGGGTACCGCAAGTTCGTTCTTAAGGACGAAGCCACAGGCATCAAGCGCCGCATTAAACGCCTCCGGATAACAGAGCGGATGACCGAAACTCCGCAGGCTTTTATCCAATTCGACGAGACCGCCCGCGGGCATGCCGCAACCGGGAGCGCAGAACCAGTGGTTCGACACCAGCAGCCCGCCGGGATTGAGCGCTTGCCAAACCCGCCGGAAAATTGCTGGCAGATCCTTGCGAAACTTGTACAACAAGTGGGAAATCAGCACGATGTCATACCCCGAGCCGAAATCATCGACGGATACATCCCCGTTTGCGACATCGACCCGATCGGCCAGCTGGTAGGCTTCAATATATTCCTGCGTAAAATTCGTAACATGGGGCTGATCGAACACCGTGGCGGTCAATTGCGGTTGGGCCTGACACAGCGCAATGGCGTAAAGCCCGTGGCCACCGCCGAGATCGAGCAGTCGCCGGGATCCGTCGAACCCCTCCCATCCCCGGACCGCGCGCGTGACGGCCTGCAGTTCCCCGCGCAGGGAGCGTTGAGCGAGAGCCTGCAGGAAGTCCCGGTCCGGACCGGACCGTGATGTGCCGGACGCTGGCCGGTCTCGCTTGAGGGTGTCGCCCAGCCGGGCCCAACTGGACCGTGGCGCGGCAATGCTTCTGAACCATTCGGTTTGACGTGAAGGGCTTGAACGGACCAGCATGGCCGACGCGGCAGCCGAGTTGCGATACCGCTCATCGCCATGGCACAGCAGCCCCATGTCCACCAGCGCCTGCAGATAGCTGCGCATAAACATGCCGTTGATATTCATGGCCGCACCGATATTTTCCCTGGTCGAACCAGGGTTTCCCTCCAGCCAGTCAAACAGCCCCAGATCCACGGCATGGGCCAGAACCTGATAGGCTTTGTAGCCTTCTGCGATATCATCCAGCAATTTCAATTCCCCGGCCACCGGCAGATTCATCAATTGGTGTGTCATGATCAGCAATACCTTTCAAGTTATGGTCCTATGACTAAGCACGCGCTCGGCCGGAACAGTGCCGCGCCATGATCAGAATGCATACTTTTCCAGACAGAATCCGCCATGACCCATCGCAATGATATCCGCCACCCGCGGCTTCATTCCGGCAAAAATCATGGGCAGCACCCCGTCCAGAGCGGTTACGCCGCCGCGCAGCACCCCTGCCGGCGTACCCAGCACAGGCACGTTCCGCAACATCGCCAGGCCGAGGATGGCGCTGGGCATCATCGGCACCCCCTCCATGATGACGTCCGCTCCGGACGCCCGGATGCCATCCATGGTGACATCATCGGGATCAACGGACATGCCGCTGCAGGCGAAGATGACTTCGCAGCCTGCCGCGTGCAGCTCCGATATGGCCCGAGCGATGGCCTCGACATCGTCGGGCACGATGATGGCATGCGCCAGGGACACGCCGAACGGCTCGACCTTGCGCGCCAGAACGTCCGCGAACCGGTCCGTGATCCGCCCCTTGTAAACCTCACTGCCGGTAATAACCGCGCCGGCTTTTTGGATCCTGAAGGGCAGGACATCCAGGATTCTGCCCTTGTCGCGGCACAGATTTTCCACACTTAACAGTTTGGCCTCGGGCACATACAGGGGCATGATCTTGACCATGGCGACAGACTCCCCCTCTCTGCAGGCTGTCCAGTTGTGGCGGGTGCCGATGGCGAAATCGCCCAGCCCGTTGATCTCGTCCAGCAGTGGAACATTGATTTTCAGCACGCCGGTGGCACCGGCCTTCAGCCGCGCGCCTCCGCCACGCCCGCCATCGACCCGCAACCCCTCGCCCACCGTGGCCCGGGCGATACGCAAGGCGGCTTCATTTTCATGAATATCCGGCTCATCCCCTTCGACGACATAGATATGCTCCTTGCCGATTTCGAGAAACCGGGGATGTCCTCTTCCCGCACCACGTACCCACGTTGAAACGGCAGCACCCCGCCTTCACCCGGCGTGATCCGCACAACCTCGTGCCCAAGCACCATGCCAACGGCCTCTTCAATTCTGACTTTTTTGATCATATGCTTTTACCTTTGCTGAATTGTTTGGTTTATTTCCGGCACTGCCATGCATGCCTGGGCGAACCGACTCCATGGAAGGACTTTTAAAGATCCGGCTCAGAAGTCGAACTGGAGCGAAGCGAAAAAGGTGCGTGGCGCGCCTGGATAGTAGGTTGGCGCATCCCGCCCGATGGAGGTATCACCGGCCGATATAATGGAAATATAGTCCTCGTCCAGCAGGTTGGTAACGGAGGCGACCAGCGTAATTGCGCGTCTTTCGGCAAGTTTGAAGCGCCTGCTCAGGGTCAGATCGACCACCACATGGGATTTGACGCTGTATTCGTTTTCCACGTCGGCGTAGCGTTTGCCCAGATAGCGAACCGTGGGGGTGAACCTGAAACCCTTCATGTCCAGGTTTGCCGTCCAGTTGGCCATGAACTTCGGCACGTTGGGAAGCTGGTGTCCCTTGGCATGAATCGTCGTCCCCCGGAGGATTGAACGTCCTCGGTAAATTCATATCTGTTGTAGCTGAGGGAGACAGAGGTGTTGAAGTAGCGGTTGAAGGTGTAGCCCACGGCCATTTCAGCACCGTAGGCGTGCGCCTCGCCGACATTCTGCCAGTAGCTGAAGGCCAGCTCGGGATCGTAACAGTTCAGGGCGACGTTTTTGACCAGGGAATAATACAGGGTCGGCGCGACAAACCATGATCCGTGCGTATAGTTCAGGCCGAGATCGAAGTTGTGGGAGACTTCCGGCTTGATGCTGTGCCAGACGTCCTGGAGCTCCTCATCCGTCAAGCCTTTTTTATAGTACTGGATAATCGCCGATCCCAGACTGTACTGAGGGGTTTCGTAATTCTTGCCATAGCTGGCCCGCACGGACAGGTTGGGTGTGAAGTCATAGCTGGCCCCTACACTGGGAAGAAACAGCTCATAGGTCTTGCCTTTCACATCGACGAGAACATCGTCTTCGCCGACCCTGGACAAGGCTTCCGAATAACTGACATCCCCGAGATCCGTGGTGTCGTAGCTGGTAAAGTCGGGCGACGTCATCCACAGGTATTTCAAGCCGGCGCCAAGCGTGGCGTTTCCGATGGTTTTTTCCGCGGCCAGGTAGGGACTCTTGAACTTGTGGTTGCTGCCCTTGACCAGCCTTTCCCAGGACAGAAACTCCCCGTCGGTCGACAGATACTTTCTGGAGGTCGGCGGTCCGGGCGGTTCGTCCTGCTGATACCAGTAGCCCAGCTTGATCACGCCCTGGTCGATGGCATGGCTCAGCTCGAAAACGGCCCCGTAGGTATCGTGATCGACGATCCAGTCGATGACCTTGTTCTGGCTCCCGGTATAGCTGTGTCCCTTGTCCTTGAGATAATAGGGGCGGACGGTAAGCTTGAGATTTTGCGTAACAGGAATGCCCAGCTTTCCGAAAATCGTATAGGTTTCGAAGCTCTGCCTGTTGTAGTCGTAGTAGTACATGTCCTGCGAGCTGTCGCCCGTCAACCTGGTATTGTAGTCAAAATCCTTGTACCTGGACAGATTTCTGGTCTGTTCGTAGGACAGCCCGCGATAAGCATGCTTATTGTCTTCGTTGTAGATCCCGTACACCTCCGCCTCGAACTTTTGTACCGCGCCGGACAGGCCAAAGGCGAAATTCTTGCGGGCATCCGGTGACTGGCCCTTGCCCTTCCATTTGTCGGCATCCGTATAAGAGGCGGAGACAAAGCCGCGGGCAATGCCCCCAGAATGCCTGTATCCAGGCGCGCATAGCTGCGCATGAAATCTTCACTGCCGAAACCCTGCGTGAGGGTGGCGTGGGCATAATCCAGCGGCCGCCGGACATGCATATCGACCACGCCGCTTTCGTTGCCGTAACCAAACCCGCTGTCCGCCGAAACGGCCCCCTTGGTCAGGGAAATGGCCTCAATATTTTCCAGATCGACCATGGTGCTCAGGCCGACGCCTGGACCGATCCCCTTGAGCGGCAATCCCTCCAGAAGCTCGCCGACATTGCGGTTCGACTTGCCCCGAATGCGGTGGGATATCTCCATACCGAAGGCATCTTTGGAAGTGATATCGACGCCCGGTTGCAGAGATATGGCCTTGTAGGGGCTGATCTGTTCCGCGCCGCCCTGGACTTCAATGGTTCCACGGTCAACCCGTTCTTTTGTGCCGATCGCCGACCAGGCCGGTTGAATGGCGAATTCCCCTTCTTTTTGCCCCTCCACCTCTATGGCCGGAAGCGTTATCTCTTCTCCGGCGCAAATTCCGCTGCTAACCAAAAGGCTTGTCAACACAAACGATAAGCAGACCTCCTTTAGTCTCCATTTTTTCACTGTGCGGTATTTCACGATCCCTCCTGTTTGCCCAATGGCAATACACGCGCATGCATTCATCCACAAAAAACATCCTGCATCCAAACTCATCACCAAAATTTCACAACAGTGCTCTCAAAAAAAGCTTTGAAGCTCCGCATCGGTCAGCTCATACCCATGGAACTTGCGATAAAAGCAACGCACTTCACGGCTCAGATCAATATCCTCCATAACCTCCGGATACAGCTTCATGCTCAACCACAAAATTCCGAGAATGGCCTCCGGAGACGGCCGATCCCACCAGAACGCACCGACCGGGCACGGATACACGGCACCTTTTTTGACGGCCTTGACCTTCTTGAGTTTCTGGTTGGCCAGGATGGCAGATACCGGACTCTGACCAGTTCGCGTATTGGAAACGACAATGACATCCGGATTCCAGAGCAACAGCTGTTCAACCGTAAGCTCCTGGGAAAAGCCCAGCGAGGCGGCCACATTGATGCCTCCGCCGGCGCTGATGAAGTGATGGCCCCAGCTATGGCGCCCGCCGGTGACGAGCGGCGAAGCGACACCGTGCGAGGTATAAAACACGCTTTTCCTCTTTGCCACCGGCACGGTAGCCACGCGCTCTTCAATCAGGTTCAACGTCCGCCGCCAATAGGAGACAAGCTCCGCAGCCTTTTCCTCGGCCCCGAGCAGCGTACCCATCGCGCGGAACTCCCTCAGCAGCGTCGGGATGTCGGCACGGCCTACCGCGACCATGAAAACCGGGATGCCAAGGCTTTCGATTTTTTCGTTGCCCTGGGGCGAAACCACCCCCGCGATGACCATATCCGGCTTCAGGGACAGAATTTTCTCGAGGTTGATATTATCGAAAGACCCGGCATCGCAGGCGCCGTCGAGAGCGGGATACATCCGATGAAACTGCCGGAAAGTTCGGTCTGACGGTTGTGCCACGATCTTGTCCGCCCCGCCCAGAACTGAAACCTCGTGAGCCGCGCCACCGTAGCAGGTGACGATGACGCGGCGAATGGCCGAGGGGATTTTGACGGCCCGGCCAGCGCTGTCGATCACCGTCCTTGCGCTTGAGGAACCGCCGCCGGGGTTTTTGCCGGCGGCCTCTCCCGGTGTCGGAGCGCACACCCCGATCAGGATAAGAACCAGCGGAAAGATCATCCATAGACTGTTTTTCATATCCGTCCTTCACAAAATTACCGCCGCCGGTGGTCCCGCAATCCCAAAACTTCTGGGCGTCGCACGATCTTCACAGGGCTCCATCCACTCAGCCGTGGCAGGGCAGGCTCCCGAAGGCGGCATCCTCCTCACCGCGACGCACCACGAGCCTTTCCGCCGACTTGCCGTAAAAGTGATATCCGGAGCCGGCTTCCGCCAGAACATCGAGCAGCTTGTCGGGATCCGTCACCGTGATGCTGCCGATGGATTTGACACCGCGTCGGAAAAAGGCATCCGGCAGCATGCTGGCGGTGGGTCCGACCAGAATCACCTCTGCGCCAGGCTTCACCTGGGCCAGAATGCCTTCCAACGTATCGTTGAGCACGGTGGTGCCGGTGATAATGAGCAGATCCGCCTGCGGAATGACTTCGTGCGCTTTTTCCGGCGGCACGAAATAGGGCAGTTCATCGGCCTTGAGGGTGCGTGGATCCTTTTCGAGAATATGAAAAGGCTGTTTGCGTTCCTTGAGCATCTTCAGATAGGGGACCAGCGCCCCGATGACCACTGCCCGGGCACCGTCGGGAATGGCCACCTTGTCCACGGGGTCGGCCCCGAGTTCGAAGGTGTAATCCTGGGGAAACCGCTTGCGCCAGCAGGTGGCCGACAGGGCATTGAGCACCGCAATGCTCATGGCTTTTTCCAAGGGCCTGTTTTCGGCGAGTTTATCCAGATAGGAGGAAACCGGCTGGCCCTTCAGCTTGCCGGAATTCGGCATGGCGCGCGCCGAACTGGGACAACACACCGCTTCGGGGATCTCCTTGACAGGGGTAAAACAGATGCCGCCCGACCCGTTGGAAAGCTTGACGCCCGTGAAAAACAACCCTATGACGACCCTTTCCACGGTTATGGACGCCATCTCCTCGCCAAGCACCGAACGGATTTGATCGATCGTCTCCGACAGAATGGAACTGTTGACCTTTTCAGAAATCATTACGGATTCTCCTGCTGAATGAATGGTGATTTGTGTATTTCCGCAGACATCGCCATTGATGGAGGGGATGACAACCGTGCAAGGAAGAGAGAACCGGGACAGGTCGCCCCCCCCTCGATCCTTCATATTTGACATGATCGTGTCATGTTGACATTATCGTGTCAATGAAAACTTTTTATTTCCTTCATGGTCCAGGCAGCGAGCGGCAAACGGCCGCACTCGACCGCGGTCCCAAGCGGCCGGGGACAGTCGCGAATCGCCCTGCGGACGCTTCGCTTCCTTGAGGCAACACGCCCTTGCGACAAGCAGCACCGGAAGTTTCGACCGGCCTGACGAAGGATCGTGCCCGAATCAGGATGTACGGGAAAAAGTTATCGGAATGACGTGTGAAATGCGGCCAGCGAAGCAGCAGCCGACAGGTCGAAAGGAGGTTGTGGCGCAACAACAGGCGGGTGGTGGGTCTCGGCAAATAATGGCAAAGGGCTCAGCAGGAGCCCGAGGTGACGGCATACCGATAGCCGATGCCATGCACGGTAACGATGACCCGGGGCGCGGCCGGGTCGGGTTCGATCTTTTTGCGCAGCTGGGCGATATGCTGATCGAGGGTGCGGGTGGTGCCCTGGTAGCGGATGCCCCAGGCGGCATCGAGCAGCATGTCGCGGCTCAACACTTCGTCGGGGTGGGTGAAAAAAGTCTCCAGCAGCACCATCTCCCGGGGGTGAGACTGAATTGACGTCCGGCCAGCCGACCGCGATAGCATTTGCGGTCGATGCACGCCGTGCCGATATGGATGGTGGACGGCAGCGCCGGCGGATCGTCACAGGGCAGCGGCTGGCGGCAGGTGCGGCGCAGCACGGCAGCGATGCGGGCGCGCAGCTCATGGGTGCCGAAGGGCTTGGTGATATAGTCGTCCGCGCCCAGTTCCAGACCCACCACCTTGTCGACTTCCTCGCCCTTGGCGGTCAGCATGATCACCGCCAGCGGCAGATTGCGGCGGCGGATCTCCCGGCAGACGTCGAAGCCGCTGCGGCGCGGCATCATGATGTCAAGCAGCACCAGGTCGAAACAGCTGTCGGTCAGCCGCTGCAAGGCGGCCTCGCCATCGGCGGCGTCTTCCACGAGATACCCTTCCGCGACCAGCAGATCGACAAGCCCCTCACGGATGTGACGCTCGTCCTCGGCAACCAGTATGCGCACAGGGGACATAAAACTTCTCCTTGGATCGGTTAGCGGCGCATCGAAGAAGGCGCGTTTGCCGCGGTGGCTTCAGAAGCGCCGGACGCCAGTGGCACCAGCATCTCGAAACAGGCACCGCCGTCGGGACGGGGCTGATAGCGCAAGTCTCCGCCCATGTCCCGCAGCAGGCGGCGGGCGATGCTCAGGCCAAGGCCGCTGCCGGGACATGCAGCGGTCAGGGCATCGTCGACACGGTGGAATTGCTCGAAAATACGATCCCGGTGGGCCACGGGGACTCCGGGGCCACGGTCCATGACGGTGATCCGGCAGCGCTGCTCGATCTGATCGAGCCGCACCGCCAGTTCCTTGCCGCCGGCGGCGTATTTCAGGGCATTGTCGATAAGGTTGAGCAGCGCCTGCCGGACAGCGTCCCGGTCGGCCCGCACCTCGGGGATTTGCGCGGAACCGGATCGCAGCAGCCGCATGCCGGCCTGCTCCAGGCGCAGCTGCTGGCTGTCGAGCACTTCGTCAAGGCAGTCCGCCGGCGAAAAATCACGCACATGATACTTTTTACGCCCCTGCTCCAGGCGGCCGAAATCGAGTACATTGTTGACCAGCCGGGTAAGCCGCTGGCTTTCCTCGACAATCACCCGCAGATAATGGCGCTGTCGCTGTTCCGGCAGCGCATGACCCTCGGCCAGCAGTTCGGCATACAGGCGGATGGTGGTCAGGGGGGTTTTCAGCTCATGGGAGACATTGGAGACAAAGGTGGTCTTGCGGCGGGCATCGCGCATGTTCCGCCAGGCCTGCCACAACAGCAGGGACCCGCCGAACAGAATGGCCGCCACGAAGCTGCCCACCAGCAGGCCGGACAGCAGCCGCAGCCCCCCTGTGCCACCCGGCGCGACAGCGCTTCGGTAGATGCGCAGCTCCCAGTGCGGCAGCCCGGCGCCCAGCGACTGGGTGACATACGGCGCCGACCCCGGCTCCAGCGCGCCGGATCCGCTCTGATGCACCGCGCGGCCGTGACCGTCGACCAGCACCCAGGTCTCCCCGGACCGAGGCGCCGGCATGGCGACGATCAACCGCGACAGCAGGGCCATCATTTCCATCTCCAGGCCGACATGGCGCCCGGATCCGGCCGGCCGCTCGATCCAGCCAAGCAGATAGAGGCCATCCTCCCAGAACCAGGGAATCCAGCCGGACGCTGAAGTTTCCTGCCTCGGGTTTTCCCCGGCGGCGCCTTGCGTCAGACGGCGCAATTGCTTGCGAGGCGAAGCAGCGGCAACTTGGCCCGGCACGTCCAGGTCCGGCCCGCGCCAGGGGATGCGGCCCCGGAACAGGGCATCGTAACGATCGATAAATTCGGACTCTTCGCGGCTGGAAGGTGCTTGCGGATCGGGCAGAAGCAAGCCGTCCGGCCCGGCGATAAACACGTTGCGGATCAGGGGGTTGGAATCCTTCCACTGCTCCAGGCGGTCGGCCAGCTGCACCTCGGGCAGGCGGCGCAAACCGGCGAGCAGCCCGTCGCGCACCTCGGCGATGGCCAGATCGAAACTCTCGGCCGCGCTCATCGCCCGCCGCCGCGCCGCCTCGCGACTCTCGGCCGCGACCCGCTGCTGTTCGTTGCCAAGCAGGCGCAGAGCCATGCCGCCGATGAGCAGGGTCGGCACCAGCAGCAGCAACCAGGCGATAACGATAAAACGTGTTCGGAGCATGCCCGTTTCCCGCGCGGGCCAAGGTGGCCTTCAACAGCCTCCCGGGTCCGTCCATGAAAGGGCCCTCCGGAACGTAGCGGATTCCGGAGGGCGTCGCTGACAAAGGATTCTGTCTATTTGTAGGTTTTCTGCTGGCTGCGGGTCTTGAAGCTTTCGGAGCGGATCTCTTTTTTGCGGGTCTCGTCGAGCCGTTCCGACTCGAAATCGACCGCCTCCTCTTGCAGTTGGGCGGCCTCTGCGGCGAGATCCTCGAATCCGAGTTCCACGCTCTGCTGCTGCAGGACCTGGCTGCTCTGGCGCAGTTTGGCGGCGGCCTCGTCCTTGTCCCCCTGCTTGTAAAGGGTCAGCGCTTCATCCCGCGCCACCGCCATCTCGTTTTCCACCACCGCCTGCCGCACTTCCTTGCTGGCGGCCTTGCGCACCTCTTCGATGCGGCCGCTGACCGTGGCCCGGGCCTGGGTGGCGGAATGTTCGCCACGGGCGGTCAGGGCATTTTCATAGCGACAACGCACCTCGCCCAAATCTAGGGTCTGGCCCGCGCGGCTGGCCGGAACCTCCACCTCGACCAGGGCATATTTCTCCTGGCCGCCGTAGAGCTGATTCATGCGGATCTCGACATGACGCCCGCGGATACGACCCTCGCGGCCGATGATGCGCAGCGGGCGCACCCCGGCGGGGCATTCGACCTGAATAACCACCTGCTGCGCCACCACGCTCAGCACATCGCCCAGCTCCGCCGCGAAGATACGCGGCAGATCCCGGCTCGATTCGACAAAATAGTGATTGCCGTCACTGCGTTCGGCCAGTTGCGTCATCAGATCTTCGTTGAAATCGGTACCGACGCCGATAGTGGTGACGGAAATCCCCTCCTTGAGCAGGGCGGCGCCGAGTCGGGCCAGATCATCGGCCCGGCTGGGCCCGACATTGGCCAAGCCGTCGGACAGCAGCACCACGCGGTTCACGAAAGCCCCGTCACCGTGCTTGCGCACCTCCGCGGCACCCTGGCTGACCGCTCCGAACAACGCGGTATTGCCTCCCGGGCGGATGCCGCGGATACGGGCCTCGATAGCTTCCGTATGACGGACCGGCGCGGCGGAGACCAGGGTTTCGACCTGGTGATCGTAAACGACAAGAGAAAACAGGTCGCGGCCGTTGAGACGACGCAGCGCTTCGATAGCCGCTTCGCGGGCATTTTCGATTTTGCTGCCGGACATGGAACCGGAGCGGTCCATCACCAGCGCCAGATTGACCGCCGGCCGTTCCTTGGGCAGCGGCAGGGTCGGCGCGGTCAGAGACACCTTGATCACGGCGCGTTGCGCCGGTCCGGCGGGCAGTACCGGCTTGTCCAGCTGCGCGGAACATCGCACCAGCGGCGCGGCAAAACCGGCATTGGCGAGCAGCAACAGGCCGGCGACGGCAAGCGGCAGGCGGAAAAATTTCATGGCAGGCTCCTTTGGCTGTTTTTCAGAGAAAGAAAAAACCGTAAGTTCCGTTTCTGGAGCCATTAGAGCACGGCGACCGCCGCCAGTCGTCACGGCCGGGTAAAAGGTTTGTAAAAAAAATGTCAAAAACGCCGGCACCCCAGCAAAAAGCCCCGACACGCTGCGGGATCAGCCGCCGAAAAAGCAGGTCACATAAACATAACCGCCTGTCATCAGGACAAAAAAGCTGATTCCCGCCCAACTGAGCACACGCAGGAACCTGCCCGGCCGATAACGCTCCGGCACATTCGGACCGTTCATCACCTTGAAATTGATGATGGCGAGGACCGGCGAGGTGACGAAGGAAACCACCGCAGCAAAGGTAAGCAGCTGGATCAGGTTTTTGACAAACAGCAGCACCACCAGCGACGCCGCCAGCCCCGACACGAAAATCCAGGCCTGATGAATCTGGCGAAAGCGGCGGGCCGGCAGATCTCCGATAAGGGAACAGCACGCGGCCAGGGAGCGGGGATAACCGTCCATGGTGGTCAGGGTGGTGCTGAACATGGTGAAAAACGCCGCCGTCAGAATCAGGGGCCGGGACCAGTCACCGATGGTGGCGGCGTACAGATTGACCAGCTGGTTGGAAAAAGCGATGCCGCTATCCGAAAAGGATTCGCCCGAACCGAACATGACCAGCGCCCCCAGGGCCAGAAACAACACGGCCAGCACCACCGCCGCGCTGTAGCCGAGGTAAAAATCGATGCTGGTCTCCCGCACCGTGGCAAAGTGGCCGGTCTGCTCTTCGCGGCTGAAAATCCACAGCGACGACCAGGCGGAAAGATCGACCGGCGCCGGCATCCAGCCAAGCAGACTGATCAGAAAGGCAAAGGAGGCCCAGTTCCAGGGGCTGGGCGGGACCATTTCACCCGTCACCATGCGGCTGCCCGGCATCGCCAGGGCTACCGCAACCAGAGTTCCCACAGCCAGCAGCAGAATGATCCCCTTGGACATGGAATCGAGCAGTTTGTAATGCCCCAGCAGCAACAGCAGCATGCAGATCCCCACCAGGGCGACGGTGAGATGGGGCACGGAAGCGCCCAAGAACCCGTAACCGGCAAACAGGGCGCCGCTGAGCATCGCCACCCCGGCGATATTGATGGTGCCGGTAAGAATGTTGATCAGCAGAAAAATCCAGACGAATACCGTGCCGTGGCGGCGATAGCCGGCCAGCAGACTTTCCCCGGTGGCCGCAGTGTAGCGCTGTCCATACAAAAAGAAGGGAAATTTCAGCAGATTCGCCAGCAGGATCAGCCCCAGCAGCCGCCAGCCGAAATCGGCGCCGGCACGGGTCGACCAAACCAGATGGGAGCCGCCGATGGCCGCGCAGGACATCAGGATCCCCGGGCCGAGAGCCTTCCACAGCCCCGACTGCACAAACCCCGGCGCCGCCTTGGGCCCGCACGCCCCGTCAACCGCCACCGCTTCGGCCACCGCCACATCCTGATGCTTCTCTCCGTTCATCCGTTATCCTTCCCGGTGGGTTAAGCCACCGTGCTCCAGCGCTTATCAACCATCGCACTCCAATACCACTGTCCTGGCTGCTTCCGGAATATTGAAAAACAGGCCCTTTGTCAATACCCAAAGGTGAAAACAGCTGGCATCATGCCGGCAACAAGCTGTTTCAGGATTGCATACGCGCTGGGCGAAGTGAAAACGGTTATTAAAACTTACAGCAGCAGCGTCCATTCCAGGTGCTCTTTGCTGCACGCATAGCCCGATGCATTCCAGGCGCATGCCGCGACCGCCTGTTCCGCGCAAAATTGACATTGATCAATTTATTCCCTGGTTTTCCGCGTTAGTGTGAGATCGCCGGAACAGAGGGGATGTCCCCTCATGTCGATCGGCGCCACACCACTTTTCAAGGGAGATCATGGCATGGCTATTCAGGACAAGGCCGCATTGGAGAGGACCGGAGCAGACTTTTCCGTCGAGAAAATGCTTGCAATCAGAGCCAAGGCACAGGAGGCGGTCAAGCGGATCGCTGCGCAGGTAAAACCCGGAATGCTTGAAGAAGACGCCAATAAAATGGTTGTCGACACCTTGCGGGAGATGGGTGCGGCAAAGGCTTTTCACAAACCCTATATTCGTTTTGGCAGCAATACGACGAAAACCTTCGGGGCGGACTCGGAACCGGGCGTCCGGTTGGGTGCCGACGACATTTTTTTTATCGATATCGCCCCGGTCTGGGATGGATATGAAGGGGATGCGGGCGACAGCTTCGTGACCGGCGGCAATCCGGAATTGAAACGCTGCGCCGGGGATGCCCGGAAGATTTTTGAAGCCGTTGCCAAAAAATGGAAGGACGAGAAAGCAACCGGCGTCGAGCTGTATGATTTCGCCCAAAAACTGGCTCTGGATCTTGGTTGGGAGTTGAATCTCGAACTGGGCGGACATCGCCTCGGCGACTATTCCAGTGCGGAACATTATGAAGGCCCGCTGTCCGAGATAGCCTTTCACCCCTCGCCAAACCTGTGGATGGTCGAGATTCACATCCGGGATGCCAAAAACGGTTTCGGGGCATTTTACGAAGATCTGCTGATCTGATTTCTGGCAGCATTCCGTATTATCCCGGCTCTCCTCTCTTTGCCACGAAGAGCTGGAGAGCCGGGACGGCTTTTGCCCGAAAAAACAACACGGCATCCGGGCATCCTTTTATTCAGCGCCCTTCTCTTCGAATTCCCCGAAGGATTTCTCGAAGATTTCAAGCAGCTCCAGGCTCTGCCTGGACAGCAGCATGGCATTTCCGACCATGGCGTAGTACAGGATGCTCAGGCGGGTCTTGGAGGAGTTGTCCTTGATCCTGACCACCTGCCTGGCATTGAGTTCGGTGGCGAGATCCCGCAGTCCGCGGTCCTTGGCCATCAGGCTGTGGATATCGGCGGCCCGTTTGAGGCCGAAAGTGGTTTCGAGCTCCAGCAGAACCTCGTCAAGCAGGCGGCGCACCTGCTCCAGTTCGCCGATTTGCACCGGCAGCAGGCCTTTATGATGGTTGATGACGTGGGTGTAGGCACGCAGCATGATATCCCGGTGGCCGTCGGTCAGCTTCTGCAGATGCCGCACGGTCTGGGGATACTTGTGCGACAGCGCGAAGCCTTGCTGATCCAGCAGGCGCATGGCCTTGAATACATTGGCGCTGATGATATTCGACCACTGCTGAAACTTGCCCAGCCGCTTGCGCTCATAGCTCAGACGGTCCAGGTTTCCCCGGAAAAGCGCCTCCAGGGTGGCATCCAGGGAGACACGCACTTCCCCGAGCAGAAAGCTCATGTGCTCAAAGGTCGTCTCGACGGTTTCCCGGGGGTTTTCCACCGATTTGAGGTTGAATACCGTTTCCTTGTCGGCGTCTTTCTCCATTTCCCGATGTTTGCGATGAGCGTTCAGGATCAGGGCGGCGGCAATGAAAACCAGCAGCACAACTCCCAGCGCCTTGGCGTAGAAGATGACGGCAACGAACAGGCCGGCGAAAATGAAGGCGATGACGGCCGTCATGAACCAGCCGCCGATCACCGTCAGCACGCCGGTGACGCGGTATACGGCGGTCTCGCGCCCCCAGGCCCGGTCCGCAAAAGAGGTGCCCATGGCGACCATGAAGGTCACGTAGGTGGTCGACAGCGGCAGCTTGTGACCGGTGGCATAAGAGACCACGGCGCTGGCCACCATCAGGTTGACCGTGGCGCGCAGCAGGTCGAAGGAGGCTTTTTTGCCATCACCGCCAACCGACACGGCCGCGTGCGGATCGAGACGCCGGTTGACGAAGCCACGCAGGCGCGCGGGGACCACTACCCGAACGGTCTCGAACACCCCGAGCACCAGCCGCACGATGGCCCGGGACAAAAAGATCGATTCGAAGCGCTCACTGCCTTCGTCCTGCTGGCTGAGACTGAGTTCGGTTCTGGTGACGGTCATGGCCTTTTTCGACAGCCACAGGGTCAGCGTCATGATGATGCCGGCCAGCAGCAGCAGGGAGGTCGGGGTGTGCACCTTGTCGCTCAGCGCCCCCATGGTGACGGTCAGCGGCTGGCCCGTCGCCATGGCCGCCTTGTAGGCCTGCAGGCCGGCCAGGGGCACGCCGATGAAATTGACCAGATCGTTGGCGGCAAAGGCCATGGCCAGCGCGAAGGTACCGACCAGCACCACCGGCTTGAGCATGTTGATCTTCAGCAGATGCAGCGACTGCAGGACAAGCGCGGCAATGACAAAGATGATGAACAGCAGCAGGCAGGCATGATCCTGGATCCATGCCACGTTCCGCGCGGACATGAAGGACGCCCCCTTGGCGCCCTTGACCAGAATGAAGTAGGTGATGGACGACAGGGCAATGCCGCCCCACAGGGCGCCGTAACGGTCGATACGCCGCTGATAGTCGAAGGTGAACAGCAGGCGGGTGAAAAACTGCGCCACGGCGCCGCACACAAAAGCGATGGCCACCGACAGCAGGATGCCCATGATGATGGTGATGGCCTTGGCCGAATTGATGTACTGAACGATGGTGGTCAGACTGTCGCCGGCCTTGACGATCTTGAGGAAGGACATGACCACGGCGGCGCCCAGCAGCTCGAACACCACGGAAACCGTGGTGGAAGTGGGCAGCCCGTAGGTGTTGAAAAGATCCAGCAGGATGATGTCGGTGATCATGACCGCCAGAAAAATGGCCATCAGCTCCGGCATGGTGAAAAATTCCGGATGGAAAATGCCCTTGCGGGCCACCTCCATCATGCCGCTGGAAAAGGTGACGCCGAGCAGAATGCCGAGACTGGCGATGATCATGATGGTCCTTCGCGAAGCCACCTGCGACCCGAAGGACGAATTGAGAAAATTGACCGCGTCGTTGCTGACCCCGACCATGATGTCGAGCGCGGCGATAACGACGAGAATACCGAGCCCGATCAACAGAAACTCACTACCCATAACCTTTTATTTTCCTTTCCCAGGCAAATCTTTGTTGAAGCGGCCGTGCCCGGTTCGCAGACTCCGTTGCCTGCCCTGCCACAGCCGGCGCTCCATTTATCAGGGAATTGTTAGCTGCGTATTAGCTCCGGATTAATTCCTGCCGGAAAGCAGGTTTTGAAAAAAACGGATTGACAAATGCCTTCTTCCTTATAAAAATAGTAATCAATTACTATTTTTTGGAGATTGTCATGCCCCCTCAGAACGTTATCTACCCGCCGAAAAACGCCGGCTGGCAACGGTCAAGGCCGTACTCCAGCTGGCAGCGGAACAGAACCCCAACGCCATCACCACCGCGGCCATCGCCGCCCAAATGGGGCTTACCCAGGGCGCGGTTTTCCGCCACTTCCCCAACAAGGATGCCATCCTGCAGGCGGTGATGGAGTGGGTGCACGAACAGTTGATGTCGCGCATCGAGCAGGCCGTGCAGGCAGCCCCCGGCGCGCTCGCCGGACTGGAGGCCATGTTCACGGCGCATGTGGCGTTTGTGGCCGAGCACCCCGGCGTGCCGCGCATCCTGTTCGGCGAGCTGCAGCGCCCTGAGGCCTCGCCGCCCAAACTTGCGGCGCAGCAGCTGGTCCGGCACTATGGCGAACGGCTCAAAAGCCTTCTCGCGGAGGGAAAAGCGCGGGGAGAACTCGACGCCGGAATCGAGGAAGAAGCGGCGGCCGCCCTGTTTCTCGGCAGCATTCAGGGGCTGGTCATGCAATCGCTGCTGGCCGGCGATGTACAGAGCATCCGCCGCGAGGCCTGCAAGGTATTTGCCATCTATCGACGTGCCATCCGGAGGGAGCCATGAAACGCCTGCCCGTTCAGAAACGCACCCTGGCGCTGCTGGCGGTGCTCGTCCCGCTGCTGGTGCTGTTTGTCTATGTCGCCCTGCGCTCCGGGCCGCTGGCGCCGGTGCCCGTAACCGTCGCCACCGCACAGCGGCGCAGCCTTGCGCCGGGACTGTTCGGCATCGGCACCGTCGCCGCGCGTTATACCTACAAGATCGGACCGACGGCGGCGGGACGCCTGCAACGGCTCGATGTACACGTCGGCGACCGCGTCCGCGCCGGGCAGCTGCTTGGCGCCATGGACGCGGTGGATCTGGAGGCGCGCATGCGGGCCCAGGATGCCGCGTTGAATCGCGCCGCCGCGCAACAACGGGAAGCCGCGGCGCGCGCGGAATACGCCAGAGTCCAGGCGCGGCGCTATCAACAGCTGCACGCGGCAGGTGCGGCCAGCGAGGAAACCCTGGTCACCCGCCGGCAGGAACTGCAGATCGCCGAAGCGGGCCTGCAGGCAGCCCGGCAGGAGCTTTCCCGCCTGCGGGCCGAGCGGGAAGCCCTGACGGAACAACAGCGCGAGTTGCAGCTGGTCGCCCCCGTCGAAGGGCTGGTGGTGGCGCGCAATGTCGATCCGGGCACCACCGTGGTTGCGGGTCAGGCGGTGGTGGAACTGCTCGATCCGAAAAGCCTGTGGCTGGATGTGCGCTTCGATCAGTCCGGCGCACAAGGCCTGGCCGCCGACCTGCCGGCCCGCATCACCCTGCGCTCCCGGGACAAGACGGTGCTGACGGGACGGGTGCTGCGCATCGAACCGCTGGCGGATGACATCACCGAGGAAATCCTCGCCAAAGTGATTTTCACTCCTCCGCCCCCTGCACTGCCGCCCATCGGCGAACTGGCCGAGGTGACCGTGAACCTGCCCCGGCTGCCGCCCGGCGTGGTGATCCCCAACGCGGCGCTGCAGCGGCTCGATGGGCAAACGGGCGTCTGGCGGGTGACAGACGACGATTTACGGTTCACGCCGGTCAAGCCGGGTCCCGCCGATCTGGAGGGGCAGGTCCTGGTCCGGGAAGGCCTGGCGGAGGGCGACCGCATCGTGGTGTACAGCGCCAGGGCACTGACCCCCCGCAGCAGTATCCGGGTGGTGGAGCGGATAGCGGGCGTGGCGCCATGATCAATCTGGCGGCTCGCGACATCCTGCATGCCTGGGGGCGGTTTGTGTTTACCGGCGCCGGGCTGGGGCTGCTGATCGGCGTCACACTGTCGATGGCCGGCATCTACCGGGGCATGGTGGACGACGCCAGGGTGCTGCTCGACAACAGCGGCGCCGATCTGTGGGTGGTTCAAAAGGACACGCTCGGCCCCTATGCCGAATCGTCCAGTCTCTACGACGACGCCTGGCGCGGCATCCGCGGCATGCCGGGGGTGGCCGGCGCGGCCAACGTCACCTACCTGACCATGCAGGTGCGCCACGGCCAGCGCGATGTGCGGGCCATGGTGACCGGCATCGCAGGCGGCGGTCCCGGCACACCGGGCTGGCCACCGTATCTGGTCGCCGGCCGGCAGATCACCCGGGGGCACTATGAGGCGGTAGCCGACCTCGCCAGCGGATTCAAACTCGGTGACCGCCTGCGCATTCGCCGCAACCATTTCACCGTGGTCGGTCTGACCCGGCGCATGGTCTCTTCCAGTGGCGACCCCATGGTGTTCATCCCCCTCAAGGATGCGCAGGAGGCACAGTTCCTCAAGGACAACGACGCCATCCGCCAGCAGCGGCGCCGAGCCGCCGCCAACGAAAACTTCAATCGCCCCGGCGTACCGGATCTGCTGGAAGCCTTCACCGCTTCCCAGAGCAGCCATCCCTACGTGAACGCGGTTCTGGTGCGCACCGCTCCCGGTCACGACCCGGAGGCGGTGGCGCGCGACATCCGCCGCTGGCTGCGTTTAACGGTCTACAGCCGCGCCCAGATGGAGGCTATCCTGGTCGGCAAGCTGATCGCCACCTCGGCCCGCCAGATCGGCATGTTCCTGGTGATCCTGTCCGCGGTGAGCGCCGCCATCGTGGCTTTTATCATCTATACCCTGACCCTCGGCAAAATCCGCGAGATCGCGGTGCTGAAACTGATCGGCACCCGCAATCGCACCATTGCCGCCATGATTCTGCAGCAGTCCATATCGCTGGGCATCATCGGTTTCGTCATCGGCAAGATCAGCGCCACGCTGTTCATGGCGCCGGTATTCCCCAAATATGTTCTGCTTGAACCGCGCGACTCCCTGGCCGGCTTCGTCGCGGTGGTGCTGATCTGCACCCTGTCGAGCCTGATCGCCATTCATGCGGCGCTCAAGGTCGACCCGGCCGAAGCGATCGGAGGCTAGACATGCTGGCAAAAGGCATCCGTGTGCATGGTTTGCGCAAACGCTACGGCAGCGGCGAAACGGCGGTCGAAGCCCTGAAATCGGTGGATATGCAGGTCGGCCCCGGGGAGGTGGTGGGGCTCATCGGCCCGTCGGGCTCCGGCAAAAGCACCCTGCTCAAGTGCCTGGGCGCAGTGATCGAGCCGACCGCCGGGCAGATGCACCTCGGCGAGGACCTGATCTACGACCAGGGCTGGAAAGTCAGGGACCTGCGCGCCCTGCGGCGCGACCGCATCGGCTTTGTGTTCCAGGCGCCATACCTGATCCCGTTTCTCGACGTCACCGACAACGTCGCGCTGCCGGCGATGCTGGCCGGACGCCCGAACGGCGAAGCCCGCGCCCGCGCCATGGAACTGCTGCAGGCTCTCGATGTGCAGCACCGCGCCCGCGCCATGCCCTCGCAGCTGTCCGGCGGCGAGCAGCAGCGCGTGGCCATCGCCCGCGGCTTGGTCAACCATCCGCCGGTGATCCTGGCCGACGAACCGACCGCGCCGCTGGACAGCGAGCGGGCGCTGGCCGTAATCCGCATCCTCAACGATATGGCCCGCACCTTTGAAACCGCCATCATCGTCGTTACCCACGACGAAAAAATCATCCCCACCTTCCGGCGCATCTATCATATCCGCGACGGCGTGACCTATGAAGAACAGGGCGAAGGTCGGGGCTGGGACCCGGGAGAGCTGTCATGATCAAGCCTTTACATCGTGTCGGACACTGCTGGCCGGCCTGGCTGGTGGCCCTGACCCTGAGCGGCTGTGCGGCCGGACCGGACTTCCAGCGCCCCGCCCCCCCGGACATCGCAGGCTATCTGGCCGCCCCGCATGCGGCGATCACGGCCTCGGCCCCCGGCATGCTGGGCAAGGCGCAAACCATCGCTGCCGCAACCCGGGCCGATAGCTGCTGGTGGCAAAACCTGGGGTCTGCCGCACTGAATGAACTGATCGATGAAGCGCTGGCCGCCAGCCCGACGCTGGAGGCCGCCCAGGCGACGCTGCGCCAGGCGCGTGAGCAATACGCCGCCCGCGCCGGCGATACCCGTTATCCGCAACTGGAAGGGACCCTGGGCGCCCGGCGCCAGCGTTTCAATCCCGGCTCCATGGGGCAAACCGGTCAGGCCCGTGAATTCAGTGTCTTCGAAGCGGGGGTGACGGTGGGCTATCGCTTCGATCTGGCCGGCAGCAACCGGCGCATGCTGGAAGCGCTGGCAGCCCGCGGCGATTACCAGCATCACCGGCTCGAAGGTGCCCGCCTGACCCTGGTGGCCGATATCGCCACGGCCGCCATCACGCGGGCCGGGCTGGCCGCACAGATCGACATCCTCGAAACCCTTGAGCGCTACGAACAGAAACGGCTGGCACTGATCCGGCAGCGGCTGTCTCTCGGCCAGGCGGCAAAAGACGAGGTCGCCGGCCGCCAAACCCGCGTCGCCCAGACCGGGGCCATGCTTCCGCCGTTACGCCAGCAGTTGCAGCAGCAGGATCATCGGCTGGCGACACTGGCCGGACGGGCCCCGGGGGCGCAACGCCCCCATCCCTTCACTTTGGCGGAGTTCGATCTGCCATCCAACCTGCCGCTGCTGGTGCCGTCGGCGCTGGTGCGCGGCAGGCCGGATATTCTCGCCGCCGAGGCACTGCTGCATGCCGCCAATGCAGAATACGGGGCCGCCGTCGCCAACCTGTATCCGCAGCTCGATCTGAGCGCCGACCTTGGATCGCAAGCGCTAACCACCGGTGCGCTGTTCGGCAGCGGCTCGCTGATCTGGAGCCTGGCGGGACAATTGACCCAGCCCCTGTTCAAACCCGGCCTGGCAGCGGAAAAACGCGCGGCGCTGGCCGGATTCGAGGCGGCGCGGGCCAACTATGAGGCGGTGGTACTGGAGGCGCTGCGGCAGGTGGCGGATGTGTTGAGGGCCCTGGAAAACGATGCGCGGCAACTGGCGTCGCTGTCCGTGGCGAACGCTGCCGCGGAGCAATCCCTTGAGATCGCCCGGCAGCGCACTCTGCTGGGCGCGGCCGCCGACGACGAACTGCTCGCGGCCCGGCAGCAGGCGCAGCAGACGCAACTCGATATGATCCAGGCCAGAACCGCCCGTCTGCTCGACAGCGTCGCCTTTTGCCAGGCAATGGGCGCCGCCGAGCTTCCCGCCTCGGGGCTTCCATAAAACGCCGCATAAACAACCTCCGGAAATTGAATGGCCGGGAGGTTGCTTTACAATAGCAGTATCGGGATGCTTCATACACGGCAGGCGCGTCAGGTGACCCTGCCGCCGTCATGGCAGGACGGGCCATCCTGCCATCTTGCACGGGATTTTCAACCGACAGGCACGGCCAAGGTGGAGTCCCCCATGCTGCAATTCAGGACAAGGCTGCTGCTGACACTGGCCGCCGGTGGGCTGATTATCGCGGGCATCTTTTATGGTGCAAGGCTTCTGAAAACGGATGCCGTCCCCGACGGATTCGCCAGCGGCAACGGCCGCATCGAAGCGGCGGAAATCGATATTGCCGCCAAAACCGCCGGCCGGGTCGAGGAAATTGATGTGAAGGAGGGTGACTTCGTTACGGCCGGCCAGGTGCTGGCCCGCATGGATACGGAGGTTCTCGAAGCCCGCAAAAAAGAGGCTCAGGCGCTGCTGCGCCAGGCCGGGTACGCCGTCGAAGCGGCCCGCAGCCAGGTAAACCGCTACCGGGGCGAGAAGGAAGCCGCACAAGCGGTGGTGCGCCAGCGCCAGGCCGAGATCGTGGCGGCCCGGAACCGTTTGGAGCGGTCCCGGGCCGCCGCTCGCGAAAATGCCGTCTCCGCCCAGCGGGTCGATGACGACCGGGCCGCCTACCTCAGCCTGCTGGCCATGCTGCATGCCGCCGAAGCCGACGTCAAAGCGGTCGAAGCCGCCATCGTGATGTCGGGATCCCAGGTGATCGGCGCAGAGTCCAGTGTCGAGGCGGCACAGGCGACCCTGCAGCGGATCGAGGCCGAGATCCGGGACAGCGTACTGAAGGCGCCCTGCAGCGGACGGGTGCAGTATCGGGTAGCGCAGCCCGGTGAAGTTCTCGGCGCCGGCGGCATCGTTCTGAACATGATCAACCTCGCCGATGTGTACATGACCTTCTTCCTGCCCACGGCCGCAGCCGGCAAACTCGCCATCGGCAGCGAAGCGCGCCTGATACTCGACGCCGCGCCCCGCTACGTGGTACCGGCCACCATCTCCTTTGTTGCCGATGTCGCCCAGTTCACGCCCAAAACCGTCGAAACCGCCAGCGAGCGGCAGAAGCTTATGTTCCGGGTCAAGGCGCAGATCGCACCGGAACTGCTCAGCAAATACATCACCAACGTCAAAACCGGCCTGCCGGGTAGCGCCTATGTGCGCATCGACCCCCGGCAACCCTGGCCGGAGGCCCTGCAGGTCAGGCTGCCGCCATGACCGACGACCTTTTCACCCCCCGAAAAGTCCCTGACCAATCCGCGGTGGCGCAGCTGACCGGCATCAGCCTGCGCTATGGCAAGGTGCGGGCGCTGGATGGCATCGACCTGCGGATCCCGGGCGGCTGCGTGGTCGGCCTGATCGGACCGGACGGCGTCGGCAAATCGAGCCTGATGGCGCTGGTCGCCGGAGTTCGCGCGCTGCAGCAGGGGCAACTGGAGGTGCTCGGCCATAACATGGCGAAAGCCCGTGACCGGGAGCGGATCCGCCCCCGCATCGCCTACATGCCACAGGGCCTGGGCAAAAACCTCTATGCCTCCCTTTCGGTGGAGGAGAACCTGCAGTTTTTCGGCCGCCTGTTTGGCCACGGCGCCAGGGAAAGGCGGGCGCGCATCGATGAACTGACAGCCTGGACGGGCCTTTACCCGTTCCGGTCGCGGCCGGTCGGCAAACTCTCCGGCGGCATGAAGCAGAAGCTCGGCCTGTGCTGTGCCCTGATGCATGCCCCGGACCTGCTGATTCTGGACGAACCGACCACCGGCGTCGATCCGCTGGCGCGCAGCCAGTTCTGGAAGCTGATCGGAAGGATCCGCCGGGAGCGCAGCGCCATGAGCGTCATCGCTTCAACCGCCTACATGGACGAGGCTCGGCGTTTCGACTGGCTGGTGGCCATGGATGCCGGCAGGGTATTGGCCGCCGGCACGCCCCGCGCGCTGCTCGATGGCACCGCCACCGATACCCTGGAAGCCGCCTTCATCGCCATGCTGCCCGAACCACGCCGACGCGGCCACCGGCCCGTGGAAATTCCGCCTCTCGATCTGGATGAAGACGCCGAAATCGCCATCGAGGCGCGCGACCTGACCCGACGCTTCGGCGACTTCGTGGCGGTCGACCATGTCAACTTCCGCATCCGGCAAGGCGAAATCTTCGGTTTTCTGGGATCCAACGGCTGCGGCAAAACCACCACCATGAAAATGCTGACCGGCCTGCTGCCGGCCAGCGACGGGCATGCCTGGCTGTTCGGCCACCCCGTCGATCCCCACGATCTCGCCATCCGCGGGCGGGTCGGCTACATGTCGCAGACCTTCTCCCTCTACTCGGAGCTGAGCGTCCGGCAGAACCTGGAGCTGCACGCGCGGCTGTTCCGGCTGTCAGCGCCACATATCCCGGGACGGGTGGCGGAAATGCTGCGCCGTTTCGGCCTTGACGAAGTCCCCGGCGTTCTCCCCAAAAGCCTGCCCCTCGGCCTGCGGCAGCGGCTCTCCCTGGCCGTGGCCATGGTGCACAGACCGGACATGCTGATTCTCGACGAACCGACCTCGGGCGTGGATCCCATCGCCCGCGACAACTTCTGGCGGCTGATGATCGATTTGGCACGCCAGGACAAGGTCACCATCTTCGTCTCCACCCACTTCATGAACGAAGCGCAGCGCTGCGACCGCATCTCGTTGATGCACGACGGCCGCGTGCTGGCCAGCGGCACTCCGGCGGAGCTGATACGCCAGCGCGGCGCAAACACCCTGGAAGATGCGTTCATTGATTTCCTCAGGGAGGCCGGGGCCTGCGAGCAACCGGCGATTGCCGCCGAAGCGGAAACGGTCCCCGCGGCGGCCCCCTTTGCCGATGGCAGAGCGCCGGCACGCCATGGTTTTTTCCATCCGGCCCGCGCCCTGGGCTACAGCCTGCGGGAAGCGCTGGAACTGCGGCGCGATCCGGTGCGCGGCACCATGGCCCTGCTCGGCACCCTGTTTCTGATGCTGATCATGGGCTATGGCATCAGCATGGACGTGGAGAATCTGCGCTTTGCCGTGCTCGACCGGGACCAGACAACCCTGAGCCGCAACTACGTGCTGAACCTGTCGGGATCACGCTATTTCATCGAATGTCCGCCGCTTTCCGATTACCGGGAAATTGACCGGCGCATGCGCAGCGGCGAACTGTCCCTGGCTATCGAGATCCCCCCCGGATTCGCCCGCGACCTGCAACACGGCCGGCCGGCAACTATCGGCGCCTGGATCGACGGTGCCATGCCGTCAAGGGCTGAAACGGTCCGGGGTTACGTGCAGGGCATGCACCAATGGTGGCTGGAGGACATGGAGCGGCGCCGTTCCAAGGGCCGAAGCCGACCCTTGGCCACCATCGAGACCCGGTTTCGCTACAACCCGGCGGTTGAAAGCCGGCCGGCGATGGTCCCGGCGGTCATGCCGCTGCTGTTGCTGATGATCCCGGCGATGCTGACCGCCTTGTCGGTGGTGCGCGAAAAGGAACTCGGCCCCATCGTCAACTTTTATGTCACCCCTGTCTCCCGCGCCGAGTTCCTGCTCGGCAAGCAACTGCCCTACGTGGTTCTGGCAATGCTGAACTTTTTGCTGATGACGGTTCTGACCGTCACCCTTTTCAAGGTGCCGGTCAAGGGCAGTTTCATGGTGCTGGCGACCGCTGCATGCCTGTACGCCATCATTGCCACCGGTTTCGGGCTGCTTGCGTCAACCTTCACCCGCAGCCAGATCGCGGCCATGTTCTTCGCCATGCTCGGCACCATGCTGCCGGCCATCGAGTTCGCCGGTCTGCTCAACCCGGTTTCGTCACTGGAGGGCGCCGGAGCAATCATCGGCCGCATCTACCCGGCCACGCACTTTCTGACCATCTGCCGCGGCGTCTTCAACAAGGCCCTGGGGCTGCCGGACCTGCAGGCCTCCCTGTGGTCGCTGCTGCCGGCCATTCCAGTGATCCTCGGGCTGGCCATCGTGCTGCTGAAAAAACAGGAGACCCGATGATGCGTCCTGCCGCCACCATCTACCGCCTGGGCATCAAGGAGCTGTGGAGCCTGGCCCGCGACCCGGCCATGCTGATACTGATCGTCTATACCTTCACCGCTGCCGTCTACATCGCCGCGACCGCCATGCCCGATGCCCTGCACAAAACCCCCATCGCCATTGTCGACGAGGACGACTCGCCGCTGTCGGCACGCATCGCCACGGCCTTTTATCCGCCCTACTTCATGCCTCCGGCAAAACTTGCGCTGAGCGAAGTGGATCCGGTGCTGGACGCAGGGGAATACAGCTTCGTCCTCGACATTCCCCCGGCTTCCAGCGCGACGTGCTGGCCGGGCGGTCGCCGGCGATGCAGCTCAACGTCGATGCGACCCGCATGAGCCAGGCCTTCACCGGCAGCGGCTACATCCAGCAGATCGCCCTGGGCCAGGTTCGCGAATTCGCGCAGCGTTACCGTGCCAGGGAAACGCCAAGGGCGGACCTGGAGTTGCGGGTTCGCTTCAACCCCAACCTGACCCAGACATGGTTCGGCGCGGTCATGGAAATCATCGACAACATCACCATGCTGTCCATCATTCTGGCCGGCGCGGCCCTGATCCGCGAACGGGAGCACGGCACCATCGAGCACCTTCTGGCGATGCCGGTTACCCCGGCCGAAATCATGCTGTCCAAGCTCTGGCCCATGGCACTGGTGGTCCTGCTGGCGACAGGCGTCTCTCTGACCTTCATCGTGCGCGGCGCGCTGCAGGTGCCGATCAGCGGCTCGGCGGCACTCTTTATGGCGTGCGCCGCAATGCACCTGTTCGCCACCACCTGCATGGGAATCTTCATGGCGACCCTGGCGCGTTCCATGCCCCAGTTGGCGCTGCTGATCCTGCTGACCCTGTTGCCGTTGCAGATGCTCTCGGGAGGCATGACGCCCCGCGAGAGCATGCCGGCCTTCGCCAGGAACATCATGCTCGCCGCGCCAACCACCCATTTTGTCTCGGCTTCGCAGGCCATTCTGTTCCGCGCCGCGGGGCTGGAGGTGGTATGGCCGCAACTGCTCGCCCTGGCATGCATCGGTGCCCTGTTCTTCGGCGTTGCGCTGGGACGCTTTCGGAAATCCCTTGGCATGCCCGGATGATTGGCGCCCGACGGCACCTGTCCCGCAGGTCTCTCTGAAAACATTTTTGCTTGCGTCCGCGCAAAACCCCGGGTAGGTTGACGGCTGCTCTTGACGACGCTCCTGTTCTGGCGGGTCCGGCCGTCTTCACGCCGGGACGCGCACAATCTTCCATCGGTTCTGCAGAGGTTGGCATGGACAGCCTGACGCACAGTGAAATCACCGCCCTGTTGCTGGCTCTGGGAGTGCTCCTGGCCAGCGCCCGGCTGCTCGGCGAGCTGGCCCGCCGGTTCCATCTGCCGGCGGTCCTCGGCGAAATTCTGGCCGGCATCCTTTGGGGCCCGACCGTTTTTGGCGCCCTGGCCCCGGCCGGTCGGACCTTCCTCTTTCCAAGCCATGGCGGAGGGGCGCTGGCCCTCGACGGTCTGACCACCCTGGCCATCACCCTGTTTCTGTTGGTGGCCGGCATGGAGGTAGACCTCTCCACCGTGTGGCGTCAGGGTAAAAGCGCCGTCAGCGTCGGCGTCGCCGGCATTGTCGTGCCCTTTGCCCTGGGTTTCGCGGCATCCTGGTATCTACCGGAGATAATGGGGATGGAGGCCGGCGCGAGCCCGCTGATCTTCGCCCTGTTCATGGCCACCGCCCTGTCCATCTCCGCCTTGCCGGTGATCGCCAAGACCCTGATGGACCTCAATCTCTACCGCAGTGATCTGGGCATGCTGCTGATAGCCGCGGCGGTGCTCAATGACCTGGTCGGCTGGATTATCTTCGCCGTCATTCTCGGTATGCTCGGCACGGCAGCCATCACCCTGAGCATCGGCCAGACCATCGGGCTGACACTGGGCTTCACCGTCGTCATGCTGACGCTGGGACGCGGGCTCATCAACCGCGCCCTGCCGTGGATCCAGGCCCACAGCAGCTGGCCGGGCGGCGTGCTCGGTTTTGCCCTGGCGCTGACCCTTATGGCGGCTGCCTTCACCGAATGGATCGGCGTCCATGCCATCTTCGGTTCCTTTCTGGCGGGGGTGGCGCTGGGCGACTCCCAGCATCTGCGGGAAAAAACCCGCGCCGTCATCGACCAGTTCGTGTCCTTTATTTTCGCACCGCTGTTTTTTGCCAGTATCGGACTGAAAGTCGATTTTATCGCCAATTTCGATGCGCTGCTGGTTGGCGTTGTGCTGCTCATCGCCACCCTCGGCAAGGTCTTCGGCTGCAGCCTGGCGGGGCGCCTCAGCGGCATGGACCGGCGTGAATCCTGGGCTGTCGGGTTCGGCATGAACGCCCGCGGCGCCATGGAGATCATTCTGGGCCTGCTCGCCCTCAGCAACGGCCTGATCGGCGAACGCCTGTTCGTCGCCCTGGTGTTCATGGCACTGGCAACCTCCCTGCTGAGCGGTCCGCTTCTGCAACGCCTGCTGCACCTGAAAAAACCCCGCCGCTTCACCGACTTCATAACCACCCGCAGCTTCGTCAATCCCACCGCCGCGGTTACCCGCGAGGATGCGATCACCGAGCTGTCTTATGCCGCGGCACAAGCCGCCGGGCTGGATGCCGACGCCGTCGCCAGGGCCGTTCTGAAGCGCGAAGAACTCATGGCTACCGGCCTCGGCATGGGAGTTGCCGCCCCCCATGCCCGCCTGCCCGGCCTGCAGGCGCCTGTCATCGCCGCGGGTTTATCGCATTTCGGTATTGACTTTGACGCCCCCGATGCCTGCCCTGCGCAACTGATCTTCCTTATCCTGACCCCGGTCCACGACGACGGGGCACAACTGGAAATTCTGGCGGATATCGCCGCCTCCCTCAAGGCCAGGGAACTGCGGGAAAAGTTACTGCAGGTTAACGGCTTGACCGAGTTTCTGGCCCTGGTCAAAAGCGGGCAGCCCCACTGAATCCGCCCACTAATTAAAAAGCGCCCCTTGTCACTTCAAGGGGCGCTTTTACGGATCATTTTCTGTCAAACAGTGGCCGGCGGTTTTTCCATTTGTCAGTTATCCAGAGGCACGCGCTGCAGATAAGCCTCACCGCTGCCGTCGGCTTTCTGGTTGAGCAACAGCAGAGCCGCGCTCACCTTGCCCTGCTGTTTTACCAGGGCAAAATCGAGAATGAAGGCTTCGATTCCGGCGAACAGTTCCCGCACCGCGAAGCGGTCGCCGCTCCAGCGCACCGCCACCAGTTTGTCCCTTCCCGTGGGCTTGCCGATCAGGGGCAGCCCGGTGCTGCGCTCCCGGCGGATGGTGTAAGCGGTCCCGTCAGCGTCGACCACAACACGCGGAGGGAGGCTGTGCCATGTTTCACGCACCATGTCTTCCTTGCCGAAGCCGGCCCGGTACTCCGGGGTTTCCAAAGGCACGGCGACACGTGGACCCACAAATTCTCCAAAGTCATACAGCAGACTGCCGCCGGCCAACGGCGCGCCATCCTGCCGGGACACCAGCCGCAGCTGCTGATCGGCCGTCCACTGCAGTGCCTGCTGCTGGCCGATGGGTGTGGTTTCGAACAGATTGCCCCCGGCCCAGGCAACGGCCTTTTGCCCGGCATTCCAGCTCTTGCCGCTGGTATCCAGGGCAACCACCGGTCCCTGGTACAAACTGTGGTTGCCGCGATACTGCACAAAACCGAGCTTGTCCTGCAGTCTTACAAACGCCCGCGGACCGGGACTCGCGGATAAGCCCCGCCCGGCTTGTTCGAACACGACGGCACGGGGCCGGGAATCGGTACCGGCATAGATGCCCCGCGTGTCATCCGCCCATACGGCGACCAGTTCCGGATCGCCGTCCCGGTCCGGATCTCCGGCTTCGAGATACAAGGCCCGCCAGGCGGGGTGGCCGTGCACATACGGTCCCCAGGGGTGCAGCAGGTTCTGCTGCAGTCGGTAAGGCTGCACGCCTTCATCGGTCAGCACCGCGAGATCCAGCCCCTGCTCCCCCGCATCCGCCAGCCATGCCAGACTGCGAGGGCGGCCCGGCAACGACAGCGGGCCGGGCAGGTTCGACGACGCGGGACGCGATGCGGCAGGGACTGCCGAGGATGGGACCACGGCCGGCACAGGCCGGGCCGCTGAAAGCGGCGCGGCAACCGGTTGTTCCACCGGAGCCTCGCCGGCAGGCGGCGCGTGGCGTTCAAAAGCGATAATCGCGCCATCGACGGCGCGCCGCAAAAAGGCCATCGCCCCGCCGTCGTTATCTTTCAGTTCAAGCACCAGGCCCCTGCCGCCGGAGGGCACCTGATCACCCGTTCGAACCGCAAAGCCGTGCATCAGCAGCTGCTCCAGGGTTGCCTGGCCGGCAGCGGTGGAGAACGGGGACTTTGTGGCGGTGACCAGCAGCAGTTCCTTCTGCCCCTGCCATGCGGACAGGGCCCGGTCGATCCGGGGCCATGGGATCGAGGCGGCGAAGGCCGGCACGACACACAGCAGACATATCAGTGCCGCAACAAGACGGACAGAGATTCTCATCGCTTATCCCTTCGGATGCAAAACCAATACTCGACACAACAGGCCGGTGCACGGTATGTCGCACCGGCCCGTGTTTATTCTCAATAGGTCCAGGCCAGGGTCAGGCAATTGACAAAGGCGGGATCGTCACCGAACTGATCCTTGATACCATCGCCCGGAACAAAGGTGGAGAAAATATAGTCGATGGAAAAGTTTTTGTTGAACGCATACAGCAACTGCAGGTCGAAAGTGGTGCCCGCGTAGTCGTCGACCTTTTCGCCGGGTTTACGCGTGTTGATCAGATTGGCGGTTTCATCGTACCAGATGAAAAACGCCTGGGTCTTGTACATCAGGCCGGGCAGAATCGCGGCAAGGTCGCCACGGGTGCCGACGGCAATCAGTTTCTGGCCGGGGTTGTCGCCGCTGCCACCGTTGCCAATGCCGCCATAACGGTTGGTTCTGAAAGCCCGTTCCGGAGAATAGGAATAAAGGGTGGCACCGTAGCTCTGACCAAGATCCTCGCCCAGGATGTTGCCGTCCATGCCGAGCAAAGGCGTGTAGCGGCCGATGTCGCCGATCCCGACCCAGCCCTCGACGTCGTCGTCGCTGGCATCATCGTCGCCCTGGGTATAACGGAATGCCACGTAAGGATTGAACGCCTTGTTCATCAGCACTTCAAGGCCGGCGAACATGGCCCAGGCGGAGATGTCCCTGCCGTTGTCGAATTCGCCATCAGCGGCCATAACTTCGAAATACGGCTTGAACCATCCAGCCTGGCCGGTGGCCTCCAGACCGAAGTAATGGATCCTTGCCTGTGCCGAATCGTTATCGCTGAAGGCGTAGACCGGGCTCAACGCCATGGAGAGGATGTTGTTTTCCCCGGAGCTGTTGCCGAACAAGGCATGTTGCGGCAGGGCGGCGCTTTTGCCCCCCATATCCTGAACCAGCTTGAGAGTGTAGACCCTCCAGTCGTCAGCGTCCGGGCTGCGCAGGTATTTCCCATCGTCATCGGCGGTGGGCAGGCTGTTGCGGTTCTGGATCGGCAGATACAGCAGTTCATAGCTCAACGCATCGGTCAGATCGCCGCGAAACCCGAGAAACGGATGATCGTCGCCAAACAGCAGGCCTCCGCTGCCGATGTCCAGGGCCCGCACATCCCAGCCGGTTTCCAGTTCCAGCCAGGGGAAGAAGCGGTACAGCAGTTCCGCCCGTTCGATGCCGAATTCGCCTCCGGAGTTGGGCTTGCCCTCGTAGCTGGTGGCGCCGCTGTAGTAGGAACGGTCGGCACTGTCCTTCTCCATGATGACGTCGGCCTCCGCGATCATTTTCACCGACCAGCGCTCGCCTGCGGCCTTCCAGCCAAGCCGCAGTTCGGCGCGGATGTGCTGATCGCCGGTCAGGCCCCCCTCGTTGATGATGAAGGCATCGTTTTTGCCGTCATTGAAATCGAAGTTGTCATAGAATGTCGGCTTGATTTTGGCCGTACCAAAAAACTCGATGGCGGCCGTGGCGGGTGCGGCAGGCAGCCATGCCACAAGCAGCGCGGTCAGCCACAGTAGACGGATGTTTCCCAGCATTGCGTTGTACCTCCTGTCAAAAAGAGAATTTTCCCGGACCAGCCTGACGCCTGCCAGATCCTGAAAGGGGCATGAAACGGCTTCGCCGGAAAATCGAATAACATCGGGCATTGCCCGCCACGCCGATATAGCAGGAAAACCGCTTGTCCGTCAATGTTCATAAAACAATGTTTTGTCGTTTCGGAATGATATTTGGTTAGAACAAACATGCGTGCGGCAAAACAAAACCCCGGTCATTGGCCGGGGTTTTGGGGATATTGTCTATGCGAATGGAGGCTTAGCGGTTCAAGGGAAACACGAGCAGCTGGCTGTCGCCACCCTTGCCGAACACCGAACCCGGCTGGGTGGCCACGATCAGCACCCGCTTCTGGTCCAGTGCCAGCCCCTGCAAGGGCACATCGAGCTCTTCCCCGAGCGTCCCCTTGACAAACATGCCATCGCGATATTTCACCACCGCCAGCCAGCTCTTGCCGATATTGGCGGAAATGCCCGGCGCGGACATGAAGGACGATTCGGAAGCGACGCTCAACAACTCGCGGCTGCCGTCACCATCGAGGTCGACGGCCAGAGGCGGAACCTCGAAGGCGGCGAAATGGGTTTTGGTTTCACGGGCGTTGGGTTGTTCCTCGAACATGATACGGGAAACGGAACCGCCCATCATCTTGGGAGATCTGTACCGCTGCTTTTCGCCGGAGTAGACATACATCAATCCGTCGCGGGTGAAGACCGTTTCGGGATTACGGTCGCCGTCAAGATCGGCCATCAGGCTGCCAATCACGGTAAACCGGCGGGGCAGCTTGAAGCCGGGGGCGACAGGTGAAAATTCGCCACCTTTAAACTGCAGTTCCCGCACGACCGTGCCCCAGAACATTTCGCGGTCGAAGACCTGCGCCAGCAGCAGTTCGCGGCTGCCGTCGCCGTCACGGTCGAAGCTGCCCAGGGCATAGGGCAGGACCCCGCCGACCGGGACCAGGGTCCGGTTTTCATAGCGATAAACCAAGGAGCTCAGGCCGTTGTCCTTCCAGGCGGAAACGGCAAGGTAGGTATTTCCATCGGCGGGCTGCCACCAGCCGAGGGCAAGGACCTGCGGCATATGGGAGGGCTGAACTTCGCCCAACGGCACCAGAGTGTCCCCGGCCCTGAACAGCTTGATGACGGTGCCGTCGGTGGCCGCCATCACATGCTCGCCGCCTGTCGTGACAAAATCGGACATGACCGCCGCAAAACCGAGTCCGCCAAGGGTCTGAAAGCCGGGCATGGAGACATCGTACTGCACGCCGTAGGGCGACGCGGCAGGCTTGGCCGGGGCCTCGAGGTGATAAGGCGCGGCAGCGGCCACCGGCAAAGCCGCGGCGGGCGCGGCCGCCATCCCGGCCGGCGGCGGATACGAACGCACCACGTTGTAGTTCTGGTCGCGTACCGTGATGCCATCATTCGCTGCCACGATGTACAGATCGGCAGCCGTGCTGCCGGCCGCTGTCGGCGGTGCCGGCTTCTGGTCCTGCACGGCGGCAAAATCCTGCCAGTCAAGGGCGGGCAACGCCGATTTGAGAGCGCTGTAAAACCCTTCGGCCCGGCCCGTATAATCGCGGAACTGGGTACGCAAACCGTCGTAGCGGCGGATAGCGTCACCACGCCGGATGTCGCCTTTGGCGGAGACGGCGCGGGTGTGGGAAAATCCCCCTTGACCTGGCTGACCTGCAGGATGCCCTTGCTGGCATCGAGGGTGCCGAGCACCTTGCCGGTTACAGGGTGGGTGATTTTCTCCCCCGGCACAACCACGCTGAACAGGTCTCCCTCCACAACCCCCCGGGCCGCGTCGAGATCGATGAGATATTCATCCTGCACCGGCAGCACCACGTAACCCGCCAGCGGCTGCAGATCCTTAACCATATCCTCCAGGGTGCCGGACGAAGCCGCACCGGCCGTCGCCAGCAGCAGCGCCGCCAGCCATACGCTCACTTTGGAAATCAAGGCCAAACCTCCTGTTGTACGATGTGCAGATCCGATGTTTTGAACGCCCGGCCGACATAGAAAAAGGGGCCGGGAAAAACCCGGCCCCAACTTAGCACATCAAGTATTCGGAAACAATTAGAACTTGAACTGAATGCGGGCGTCGGTGCGGAACACGTCGTCGCCGTCGCCACCGGCCATGGCTTCCCAGGCATCGCCGGCCACCAGGTAACCGGCATTGATGTCGGCGGTCAGGCCCTTCATGATGGTGTAGCTGGTGCCAACCACGAATTCATGGCCGAGATCGTCATCGCCGAGCAGTTCGTCCTCGGCGGTGTTGTGCCAGAAATACTTGGCCCAGACCTTGGTCTTGTCGTTGAGCTGACGGGCGACACCGGCATAAATCATCTTGTAGCCCTGGTCGAACACATAGGGCGCCTGGCTGAAGGAGTTGTCGTCGGCAAAGTTGTCGAAGATAACAACCGAACCGATCATGGAGGTGGAGATGTCGATCACGTCAAAGTTTTCGGCGTCGCCATCAAAGGGATCGTCGTCGCCGGAAGCGTACAGGCCGCCGAGGGTGTAGGTATTTTTGCCAACGGCATAGTCAAGCTGGCCGTGGAACAGGAACGCCTTGCGGTCGAGGCTTTCGCCCAGGTCGCTGGAGGAGACTTCGCCGGTCAGGTACATGCCGGTGAACATACCCGACAGATTGTCCCACTTGCCCTTGCCGGACAGGCCCAGCCAGATTTCCTCGTCCTGCACGTCGGTGGCCAGGGAAGCAAAATCGCCGGTAATCACATTGGTATAACCAACGGTCTCCTCGCCCTGATCCATATAGATCACAAAAGCGTTGAGGCTGTTGCCGTTGTCGAAGGTGTAGGTCAGATCGGCGGCATAGGCGTCGTCGTAGGCGGTTTTTCTGTCACCGCCGGAGGTGGCATTGGAACCATTCCAGTCATTGCGGAACCAGCCGAGGGAGTAGGCCCAGCTGCCGTCCTTGCGGGTCCATTTGACGCCGCCGGCGTTATCGGCCCACAGCAGGGGATTGTAGCCGACCGGCTGCAGACCGAGGGTCAGGCGGGAGGCCGGGTCGAAGGGCAGTTCGATGTCGGTGTAGGCCCACATCAGTTCGAACACGTTGTCGTCGCCACCGAAATCGGCACCGCTGCCACCAAATTTGGAGGAACCGAATTCAAACCCGACCACGCCCTTGACTTTCTTCTCGTCGTCGGACACGACCATGTGCATGCGATACTTGATTTCGCCGAAGAAATCGCTGTCGTTGGTTTCCTTTTTGGTGCTGGGCACGGTGACTTTGCCCTGGGCGGCAACAATGGCTGCACCGGGCACACTGAAGGAACCGAGGTACTTTTCGCTGTCCTTGCTGGTGCGCACGGACAGGTCGGCCTGGGTGCTGTAGGAGAAGCGGTTGTTGAGGTGGCCATGCCACTCAACGTTGATGGCCATGGCGGGCGCGGCCATGGCCACGGCGATCAGGGTCGCCAGGACAATACGCATCTGTTTCACGGTTTGGTCTCCTTCCATCTAGAAAAAGAAAAGTACAGGTTCCCGCGGTCGGCGGACATGCCTTGACGCAAAAACCGGTTTGGGGTGGAAAGCATCTGCCTTCACAAACCCCGAAGCTCCATCTCCGATATGTCCCGATGTTTCCCGGCAGAACAAATGCCGGATCCGGGTCGACTCTTTTTCAGGTCACCGATGCTGCCGATATTGCAAAGCGGGCGGCATCATCGACCGTGCATCTCTTACAACTTGTGTGCCAAACGCCATATCTTGATGTATACAGCGTCCCTGACGCAACATAGCCGAAAAAGCAGGGCCACAAGGGCTTATTCAAACATGGCACAGTGTGTTGATCACGCCACAGTCTGTTTTACTTTGTGCAACAATCGCCACAACGCGCTGCATTGTGGTATCATTGCCCTTTCCCGGAAGGCTGATCGAGCAGGGGACGCAAAGCCGCAGTCAGCCCGGCGGCATCGACCCCGAGGGTATCCTCAACGATGCGCCGGGAACCATCCAGCACCAGAACCCTGGGGATCGGGTAAACCCGGTAGGACCGATGCACCTGGCCATCATCGATCAGGGCTTCAAAGTTACGGGGAAGCTTTTTGTTCTTGAGATATTTTTGCACGGCTCCGGGCGACTCCTGGATAAAAACCTCCAGCACCACAATACGGTTATCGTCAAGAAAGCGGCGGCTGCGCTCCAACTCGGCCATCTGCACCCGGCACCCGGGGCACCAGGTGGTACCGATGAGCAGCACAGCCGGGCGACCGGCATAATCCGAGAGCCTGACGAGTTTGCCTTGCAGGTTACGCAGTTTGAAATCGGGGGCGGAAGTGCCGGGGACAAGCTGACACAGCGCCGGGGTGGCTGCGCTGAACATTAACAACCACGCGAGCGCGAGGCGCAGAAATGTTTTTTTCACGGACCCTCCCCAAAACGCCAAGCCACCAGAAATCAAAACGCCTGATTATCCGATCAGGAATCGGGATTAGTCAAGGGAAAATCATCAGCGAATGAAAACAAGGTTATATATCAGGGGATGGACATCGGCGAACTGCCGCCGTTTTTTCCATGATGGCATTTCGCCCGGCGAGCGTTGACTTTCGGTAAGACATTGACTACCTTAAGCGCATAGACCTTGGGCTGGAAAGTCTTCATTGCACTCGTGCCCGCGATACGCATCCGCCCAGGGCTGTCTGACGGCATCATCGACCAGGAAGGACCTATCCCTTTGACACCACCTGTTTTTAATTTCCCTCTCGGCATCCACCCCTGGCCCAGCGAAAGGCGGCGCCTGCGGCGTCTGCGCGGCGGTTACACCTTCAGTCTGCTGGAAAATTCCAGCGACAGCTACCGGTTCACCATCATGGCCGAAGCCGGCCGGATCGAGCGGCTGTTTCACGCTTTCGCCGCCGCCATGCCCGAGGAATGTTTCTTTATTCTGGAATACTACGCCGACGAGCAGGAGCAGCCGACCGAGGAAAACGCCGAGCCCTTGCTCTATTATTCACCCTACATGCCCAAGGAAGATATTCTCGAAGCCGTACAGCCCTATCTTTCGCGGCTGGTGCATGACGGCTTCGTCGGTTTTGGCATCGCCAACAACCAGGTCGGGATGGAGTGGTTTTTTTCCGAGGAAAAAATCATCACCTGCTTCACCTGCAACCACATCCGGGTCATGGATATCCTGGGGCAATGCGACCTGGCCTACAACCCCCGGCAGCTTTTCACCTCCGACCTGGGGCACGACCACCTGTCGCTGCTCTGTTATCGGCCCGGTACCCTGCCGGGAATACTTTCGCGCTTTAACGAGCAGGCTCTCGACTATCTGAATTTCTGCGCCGAAATCACGGAAGAGCTGGAAATGTACCCCGTGGAGGACGACATTTCCTTCTTTTTGTCGTGCAAGGAGCAGCAGCAGATCGAACAGCGCCTGCGTGAGCATCCGGATTTCGACGGCCTGGCGGATGAGGAATTCGGCGATTTGCTGTTGAGCTGGAACGATTTCGTCCAGGAATGCGAAGACGGTTTCGAAGGCACCCTCGAAGATTACCATGACGGCCTGCGCCTGCGGGATCTGATTCAGTACGTCATCGAGGGGGTACCGCCGCTGCTCGCCCGCAAGCTCAACGAGGTGGTGGCCGACCCCGACCGCAGGCTGCGCCACAACCTGATCGATTGCCGCAAGCGCCTCGACGCGCCCCAGAACCTGTCGTTGCGCGAAGAGCGTTTCTGGTACGGCGGCATGGTCCGCAAGCAGGGCGTGGTGCTGCGACGCGACCTTATCCGCCAGGGGTGGTTCCAGCCATGAGCCCGGTCCTGCATGAAAGCCCGAAACCGTGATTGCGATCGTGGCAGCGGTGCCGGAAGAAACCGCGCTGCTGCGTCGCAGGCTGTTCCCCTGCGAGGTGCGCCGCTGCGGCCATCGCGACCTGTACTGCGGCAGCATGTTCGGACACAAGCTGACGGTGCTGCATACCGGTATCGGTAAAATCAACGCCGCGTCCGCCGTAACCGTCATGCTGGAACGGGAAAAACCCGAGATGCTGATCCTTACCGGCTGTTGCGGAGCCTACCCCGGACAGGGGCTGGCCACCGGGGATCTTCTGCTGGCCACCGAGGAAATCAGCGCCGACGAGGGGGTATTGACACCGGAAGGCTTCCGGGATTTCGGCAGTATCGGCTTTACCCTGCTGCGCAGCAAGGGGTTTGAATGCAGAAGCCGCTGTACCGTGGAAAGCAGGTTGCGGGAAAGCGCCCTTCCGCACCTGGAAAGATTCGCCGTGGAGGGGGGGCTCCATCTGAAATCCGGCCCCATGGTGACGGTTTCCACCTGTTCGGGAACCCTGCAGTCCGGCAGGGAATTGCAGCAGCGCACCGGAGGGTTGGGCGAAAACATGGAAGGCGCGGCGGTGGCCCAGGTCTGCGAACAATACCAGGTGCCCTTCCTTGAACTGCGCGGCGTATCCAACCTGGTCGAGGACCGGGACCTCTCCCGATGGGACCTCGAAGGAGCCGCCGGTGGCGTCCAGCAGGCTTTGATGGCCCTGCTGCGCGGCTGGTTTTCACCGATCCTGCGGGCCTGACCATGCACAAAACCATCCGCCTTGGCTTCTCTGCCTGCCCCAACGATACCGCCATATTTCACGGATTGATCAGCGGCCTTGTCCCCCTGCCGGGACTGCACCTGCACCACCGCATTGAAGACGTGGACACCCTCAACCGGCTGGCGGCAAACGGCAAGCTCGATGTCACCAAGGTATCCATGCATGCCTTCGGTCAGCTGCGTTCCGAATACGTCCTGCTGCGCAGCGGCGCGGCGCTGGGCCGGGGTTGCGGGCCGCTGGTGGTGGCCCGCCAGCCGCTGGCCCCGGAGGAACTCGGCGGCCGGCGCATCGCGGTCCCCGGCAACCTCACCACCGCTACCCTGCTGATGCGACTGTTCGGAATCGACGCATCCTGTCTGGTACAGATGCCGTTTCACGCCATTTTACCCGCCGTCACCACAGGCCAGGTCGATGCCGGGGTGCTGATTCACGAAGCGCGTTTCACCTGCGAAGCCCGAGGCGTTTTCAGGGTTCTGGATCTGGGCGTCTGGTGGCAGTCCCTGACCGGGCTGCCCCTGCCTCTGGGGGGCATAGCGGCGCGCCGCTGCCTCGGCGATACCCTTCATCGGCAACTGGAAGAGGCCATCCGGCGCAGCATCGATGTCTTTCGTGCGCAGCCGCAACGGGCGGCGGATTTTATCCGGGAAAACGCCCGGGAACAGGACGAGAAGGTACTCGAAGGCCATATCGGCCTGTATGTCAACGACTTCACCCGCTGTCTGGACAAAACCGGCGAGGCGGCGATCGGGGAACTCTTGTGCCGCGCCGAAGCCGGCGGCATTCTGCCCCCCTGCCCCGGCGGCATATTTCGGTAAACGCCGCCAGCAGGGCAACCATTTCCAAAAAAAGCGGCCTGCTATCCACAGGCCGCTTTTTCGTTTGATTTGGCAGAGTCGCCTCCGCATCAATCGATGCAGCTGGCATTCTCCATATGGATGGCGCGAATGAAAGCCGCATCGACGCTGGCGGCAAGGCGGTCGATGACTTCGGCGGGAACCGGCGTATCGACGGACAGCACCACCATCGCCTCTCCCGCTTTGGCCCGGCGGCCGAGATTCATGGAGCCGATGTTGATGCCGGCCTCGCCGAGAATCGTGCCGATTTTACCGATCAGACCAAGCTTGTCCGCGTAACTGATGACCAGCATGTGCTCCTCGGGTTGGAAATCGGTATTGAAGTCGCGCATCTTGACGATTTTCGGCATACCCTCGAATATGGTTCCAGCGACGGTGCGGCGCCCGGCGGGGGTCGCGAGGGTAATGGTGATGAGGTTGGAAAAGGATTCCGCCTCGGTCGAAGACACGGTTTCGACGCAGATGCCCATCTGTTCGGCGATCAGCTGGGAATTCACCATGTTGACCTCCTGCTCGGTGGCGCGGTTGAGCAGCGCCGCCAGCCCGCAGACGGTCAGAGGAGAACAATCGTAACGGGCCAGCTTGCCGTTATAGGTGAAGGTCACCTTGCTCGGGTTGGCCGGCGCCAGCTGCACGATGAACTCGCCCATCTGCTGAATCAACGACAGAAAAGGCTGCATCACCTGCATCAGTTCGGCGTCGAATTTGGGAATGTTCACCGCGCTCTCCAGCGGCTGTCCATCCAGATAACGGACAATCTCCTTGCTGACATCGACGGCCACGTTTTTCTGCGCTTCAAAGGTATTGGCGCCAAGATGGGGAGTGACAACCATGAGCGGGTGGGCGATCAACTGCCTGACCAGCTCGGAACGGGGCGGTTCCTCACTGAAAACGTCAAAGGCGGCGCCGGCGGCCTTGCCGCTCTGCAACGCGGCAAGCATGGCGGCTTCGTTGACGATCTCGCCCCGTGCGCAGTTGACGATGATGACGCCGTCCTTCATGGCATCGAAATGGCGGGCATTGATCATGTCGATGGTCTCGGCATTGCGGGGACAGTGCAGAGAGACGATATCCGCATAGCGCACGATCTCCTCCAGTCCGACCAGTTTGACGCCGAGATCCTCGGCCCGCTTGGGAGAAATATAGGGGTCGCAGGCCAGCACGGTCATTTCAAAGGCTTTGGCGCGCAGGGCCACCCGGCCGCCGACCTTGCCAAGACCGATAATGCCCAGGGTCTTGTCCTTGAGTTCTCTGCCGGTAAACGGCGCCCGCTTCCACTCTCCGCTCTTCAGGGAGGCGCTGGCAACCGGTACGTTGCGGCACAGGGACAGCATCAGCGCCATGGAATGTTCGGCGGCGGAGTTGACGTTGCCGTAAGGGGCGTTGACCACGATAATGCCGCGACTGCTGGCGGCATCCACATCGACATTGTCGATACCGACCCCCGCCCGGGCCACAATCTTGAGCCTTCGGCCGTGTTCGAGCAGTGCCGCGTCAACGGTGGTGCCGCTGCGGGTGATCATCGCATCGAAGCGACCGACGATTCGATGCAGCTCCTCGGGGGTCAGCCCCAGGCGGATTTCAAGCTCGATACGGGGATCGTCCAGCAGAGGCTGCAGACCTTCCTGGGAAATTTCATCGGTAATCAGGACTTTCATGGGAATTCCTTGCGGTTACGGAGCACGCGGCCAATATCTCTTCAGGACGGATTGTGCCAAAGCACAATCCCCAGGGCGCGCCCTCGATATACAGGTTACTCAATCCGTATGGTGTCTTTCCGGTTGCAGAGGGGCCATAGCGCCCCGGCCACCTTCCGGAAGGATTTTCGGGAAAAGGCTTTCGGAGAGGCAGAAAAAGAGAGCACTATACAAAAAAACGGCCGGCCTTTCAATAAGCAAGAAGGCCGGCCGACGCTGCTGGTTACTTGACGACCCGGAAGCGGCCCGGACCGGGCACCGGCGGAGGTTCGGGCGGAGGCTCCTCCGGGGACGCACTCTCCATGCCGGGCAGCGTACCCGACTGCACCATCTTGTCCAGGGAATCCGCAATGGCCAGGCACTGTTTCATGCATACCCGCCGCACCGGGCAGGTTCCGCAATCGGCTTCACCACCGGCCACACGCAGGGCGTGAATGACCAGGGCGACGCTTTCCGGCTGATTGAGAGGGATAAGGAACATGACGACAATCCTTTACAAATCGCGGTCGGCAGCCGCAGCGAAACGGCGCAGCTTGTCCATCACGGCGGCAAACCCGGCCGGCGTCAGGGACTGGGGACCATCACAGGATGCGGTTTCCGGATGGTTGTGAACCTCCACCAGCAGCCCGTCACAGCCGGCCGCCACTGCGGCATAGCACATGGAGGGCACCAGGCTGGCATGACCGGTGGCATGGGACGGATCGATCACCACCGGCAGATGGGTCTGCTCCTTGAGCACGGGCACCGCCGAAAGATCCAGGGTATTGCGGGTGGCGGTTTCAAAGGTGCGAATGCCGCGCTCGCAAAGCACCACGCGCTGATTGCCCTCGGAAAGAATATACTCGGCGCTCATCAAAAATTCCTGGATGGTGGTGGCCATGCCGCGTTTGAGCAGCACCGGCTTGTCCTGCTGACCGAGCAGGCGCAGCAGCGGGAAATTCTGCACATTGCGGGCACCAACCTGAAGGATGTCAGCGTAGCGGGCGACCAGGTCGACATCCCGGGGGTTGACCACCTCGGTCACGATCGGCAGACCGGTGGCTTCCCGGGCCGCCGCAAGCAGTTTCAGACCCTCTTCCTCCATGCCCTGAAACGCATAGGGACTGGTGCGTGGCTTGAAAGCACCGCCGCGCAGCACCCTGGCGCCCGCGGCCTTCACCGCCCTGGCGGTTTCCAGCAGCTGCTCTTCGCCCTCCACCGAGCAGGGCCCCGCCATGACCAGCAGTTCCCGGCCGCCAACCGTCACGCCGGGAGCCAGTTCAAAAACGCTCGGCTCCGGTCTGATTTCGCGGCTGGCCAGCTTGTAAGGCTTCAGGATCGGCACCACGGCCTCGACGCAAGGCAGCGACTCCAGCGATTGCAGCACCGCCTTGCCGCGCTCGTCGCCGACGGCGCCGATCACGTCCCGTGCCTCACCGTGTATGACATGGGCCTTGTAGCCGAGATCCCGGACGCGCTTTTTGACTTCCGCCAGCGCTTCCTTGCCGGCGTCTTTTTTCATGACGATGATCATGTCTTTTGCTCCTCTGGTGGGTGAAGGGCTGACCGGCTTCCGACTGCTTTCTCCCTTGACCACCAAAAGAAAACCACGGATGAGCCGTTAAGCATCAACCCGTGGTTGTTTGAATGTCGTGCTGTGGGGCGCTACGTCCTCAGACACCTGCCGCGGGTCGATGGCTCATAAAGAACCCAAAAAACCCGAACCAGAAAAAACTGCCGTAACTGCTGAGAGAAGGCGTCCGCATGGCGATCCCCTGAATAATTTGAATGTCTTACCTGTAGCAGAGAACCGTCTGGAAGGCAAGCGGAAACCGAGAGCCTGGCCCATTATCCATCATCATCCTCGTCATCCCCGGCTTCCACGAAGCGCCGCAGCCAGCGATGCACATCGTTGCGGCGGATTTCGGAGCGCAACTGTGCCATGCGCTGCCGACGCTCCTCGGGATCCATGGTAAACGCCCGGTAAATGGCGTCCGCCGTTCCGTCGGTGTCGTAAGGGTTGACCAGCAGGGCGTGCTTGCCAAGCTGGTCGGCGGCTCCGGCGAATTCGCTGAGGATCAGCACACCGTTGTTTTCCACCGAACTGGCGCAATATTCCTTGGCGACAAGGTTCATGCCATCCCGCAGCGGCGTAACCAGGGCGATTTCCGAGGTGCGATAGCGCGCCAGCAGCTGCACCCTCTCCAGACAGCGGAAAACATAATGGATCGGCACCCATTCCGGCTGTCCGAAGCGCGCATTGATGCGCCCCGCAAGCTGATCCAGCAGTTCCTTGAGGTTGGCGTAATCGGGAACCAGCGTGCGGCTGGGGATCACAACCTGCAGCAAGGAAATGCGCCGCATCAGGGCCGGATATTTTTCCAGCGCCCGCTCGAAAGCCAGAAACCGCTCCGGGATCCCCTTGGTGTAATCAAGGCGGTCGATGCCCAGCATCAGCTGCCGGCCGCGCAGGTTTTCATGCAGATACCAGGCGGCGTCTTCCACCTCGCGGGAACGGGCAAAATCGTCGAATTCGACAAAGTCGATGCTGATCGGATAATGTCCAACCTTGATGACACGCTCGCCGAGTCGCAACAGGGTATGATGCCGCTGACGGCTGACGATCTCCAGCTCCGGCATCAGCATGGCCGCGGTCTGGACAAAGTTGCGCCGGTCCCGCAGGGTCTGAAAGCCGATCTGGTCGTAGGCAAGAAGCCCCTGAATCAGCTGATTTTTCCACGGCAGGCGCCGGAAAAGGTCCGGAGACGGAAACGGAATGTGCAGAAAAAACGCCAGGCGATCCGACCTGCCCATGGCCCGCAGGTGGGATCCGACCAGCATCAGCTGGTAATCGTGCACCCAGATAAAATCTTCGGATCGTGCCTGTTCGTCAATTACCGCGGCGAATTTCCGATTAACGGCATCGTAGGCCTGCCAATGCGACAGCTCGAAATGGCAGTTGCCGAGCAGATCGTGAAACAGCGGCCAGACGGCGCTGTTGGAAAAGCCCCGATAATAGCGTTCCACCTCCTGTTCGGCCAGAGGCACAGACACCAGCCGGTAACCCTGCTGTTGCTCGAATTCGTGCAGCAGGCTGCCAAGAGGGGCGTCGTCACCGCAACCGGGCCAGCCGATCCACACCCCGTGATTTTCGCGCATGACCGGCGCCAGCGCCGTGACCAGGCCGCCTGTGCCGGGCTTGACGGACCAGGTTTCCCGGCCCTGTGCGATAACGGCGGGCAATCTGTTGGAAATGATCAACAGGCGTTTGGACAGGATTGAAGGCATCGCGCAACACTCCTCAAAAATCAGAAACTCGTGCCGGAACACTCGACCACAGAACCAATCACCCGACCATCATCCGATCCCGGCCCCCTGCCTGCAGGCTCACCAGCAATGTCAGATATTCCCGTAAATGGCGTGTGATAAGGAAATTGTCGAGGACAAAGCGGCGGGCCCGTTCGCCCATCTGCCGTCGCAGGCGCCCGTTATGCAGCAGATAGCGGATGCGCAGGGCCGCGCCTTCCGGAGTGCGCACCAGGAATCCGGTATAGTGGTTGAAAACCTGAAGACGTATTCCGCCGGTGTCGCCGCCAATGACCGGCCGGCCCTTCCACATGCCTTCCGTCACGGTCAGGCCAAAACCCTCGCGCAGTGATTTCTGGATCACGATATCCGCGGCGCGCTGCAGGGCGTTGATGGTGCGATGGGCATCCGCCGGCAGCAACAGCACATGAATATCGGGGTGCCCTTCGGCCTGCTGCCGGACCTCCTCGAGAACCGCCTGCCCTTCCGGATCGTCACTGGCTTCGCCCCCGGCCAGCACCAGCTGCAGCGGCGTCAGCTTGGCAGCCATCCGACAGGCCCGAATAACGCCGACAGGATCCTTGAAGCGGTCATAGCGTGAAACCTGCAGCACCATCGGGCGTTCGGGATCCAGGTCGAAACGGTCATAAACCTTTTCGATTTCGGCGTCGGGAAGGTCGCGGTTTTTCTCGCTCAGCGGATCGATGCTCGGCGCGATGATGTATTGCGGATGCGGCAACGGCTGTGCAAACTCCGGCAGCGAGAAGATACTTGCGTCATAAGCCGACAGGAAGGGCCGCAGGTATTTCCAGACCGGGCGAAACGGCTGCCTCACATCGATATGGCAACGCCAGATCCATTGGCCCCGGCGCTCGGGAAAATGCTTCAGCAACGCGGCCGGTTGCGGATCGTGAATAAACACGAAATCGGCCTGTTCCAGAATCGGTTTGAGCCGTTCGGCGCACCGTGCATTGGTTTCTTCATAAGCCTCCAGCAGCTTGTCGGAAAGCCGGATATCCATGCCCTGCAGGGCGTTGTGAAAACTCTTGGTGCAGGCGTAGAACGCCGGCGTGCCTTCGATCACTTCCCAACGGGCATCGATGCCGAGAGCTTTTTTCAGTGGTATCAGCTTCTGCAGGATCTCCGCGACACCGCCTCCCTCCCGGGTCGAATTGACATGCACCACGCGCGCCCCTTTCAGAGACGCCGCGAGCTGTTCCAGGTGCTGGATCACGCAGGCGCCGGTCACCGCGGCATAGCGACCCAGAAATTCATCATCCCGGTAGTGGATAGAGGCGCACATCAGGGTTGCTCCTCGAAAAACGCCTGAAACAACGAAGCGACGCGAGCGCGAATTTCGTCCAGTGAAGAAAAATACGGATCAAAACCGCACAGGCGCAGGCGCAGGCTTTCATAGCGGTCACCGAAGCCGGCCAGCCAGGCGGAAAAATCGTCGCAGCGCTGACGGGTACGGCTGCGGGCATCGATGAAATGGTAATAGATGCAGCCCGTGGACAGGGACGGCAGATAAGCGGTCAGATCCCGCGGGTCGCCGAAGCGCAGTCCGGTATCGAACACCACGATCTGCGAATGCAGGAAGTGGAACAGCTGATCGGCCCGCGCCCAGGGGATCATTTCGCTTTCGTCCAGATGCTTTTCCACGGTATCGATCAACTCCAGGCGCAAGGTTTCGAGGTCGGGGAAATCGGTCGGCAAGGTCATGCTCAGCTGTTCCGCCAGGGACTTGTCATGTAGTCCGTGATAGGCCCAGGAGGCAAAATCGTTATTGTACTCCGGTTCGTCAAACTGCGGACGCAGCAGACGGCCCCAGAAATGGTGATCGATACTGCCGACCGGCACCTTTTCCAGCGCATCGCGAAACTCCCGCAGATTTTGCACCCTGATGCCGGTCGAAAGGGTGATCAAGGCGCAGTCTTTGACTTCAAATGGCGCTGTCTCCGCTGTATCCGGCATGATGCAACTCCCGCGCGACGATCGGGCATGGAGGTTTGCAAACGAATTCGGTCATCCATAAAAGGATAACATATGCTCGTCCGGAGGCAATTTGCCGGCCCGTTTACGGCCCTTCCATGTTTTTGCTTGACAGAGAAGGACGAATTCTTTATAAACGGAACTCGCATTGCCCAGATAGCTCAGTCGGTAGAGCAGAGGACTGAAAATCCTCGTGTCGGCAGTTCGATTCTGTCTCTGGGCACCATTTACACATCAAAAGGGTTGGCTTACCGAAGCCAACCCTTTTTTTATTTATCTGGTTTTCATCCGGAAACGGCCCTTTTCCGCCGTGGCGGCGTCAATCCGCAGGCTTGCTTGTGCGGCGTACCGATGTACGCCTCCGCGCAACCCCTTGATTCCCTTGCCACAACGAAAAATTGCTCGTTTCCCATATGCAAACTACGCTGTATCCATCCGGAGTTTCCGGATGGATACTATCTGATGTCTCAGGTGACACGCCGTTCGATTGCGATCCGCTTTGCGGGGCTCTTTTTGGCACGACCGTGCAACAGGGCAAGACAATCCGCTTCCAAAAAGGCTGAAAAAATCTGTGGTATAGTGACTTCGAAAGTGGCTGCCGGAAGATCCGGCGCAAGGTGATGGCGATTTTGCCGGAAACGACGATGCGGGAGGCGGGCATGACAGAATCAGGTGGATTGATCCGGTCGGACGCGTTGCCTTCGGTGCTGGAGCACATGGAGGACCTGAAAAAACGTCTTCGAAATAAACGGCCTGTGGTTTTTATCGATTATGACGGCACCCTGACACCGATCGTGGACAGGCCCGAGCGGGCGGACCTGCCGGCAGAGACACGCCGGGTGCTGCGGGTACTGTCGGATAAATGTCCCGTGGCGATTGTGAGCGGCCGCGACCTGGCGGATGTCCGCAACCGGGTAGCCGTTGAAAAAATCCATTATGCGGGCAGCCACGGTTTCGAGATTGCCGGCCCCGACGGACAGATCGAGTTGCAGCAGGGCCGCGACTGCCTGCCCTCCCTGGACCAGGCCGAGAAGGCTCTGCGCCAGGGCCTTGCCTCCATCCCCTGCTGCCAGATCGAGCGCAAGCGCTTCGCCATTGCCGTGCATTTCCGCAGGGCGGCCGCCGACCAGTTTGCCGGAATTGCGGCGGTTGTAAATGAAGTGGCCGCGGGCTACCGGGATCTGCGCCGTACCGGGGGAAAAATGATCCTCGAACTGCGACCTGCCGCCGATTGGGACAAGGGTCGTGCCTTGCAATGGATTCTCAGGCAATGGCAACTGGGCGGCAAGGATGTACTGCCCTTGTACCTCGGCGACGACCTGACCGACGAGGATGCCTTTCGCTGTCTGCGCCGCACGGGCGTCGCCATCCTGGTCAGGGATGAGGTGCGCCCCACCGCGGCCCATTATGCCGTCGAAAACCCCGATGAAGTTCAACGATTCCTGCAGGAACTGGCCGTTCTTCTGCCTTGAAAATCCTTCCGCCAGACCGTTTTCTTCCTTGCAAATGCGCCCGCTTTTTACTAAAGTTCCACGCCGTTGTGGACTCAGCGGCTGTCCCGCACAGGATCTTTTTTCCCCGACCCCGCCCTGACCTGGTCGATTCATTCATCCGAAATTCGCCCCATGAAACACCCGGCAAAAATAACCTGCCATGTCGACCTGCCGTCGACCTGGGTCAGGTATCGCAAAGGCTTGTGCCACGACTGTCAGGCGACCTGCTGCAGCCTGCCGGTAGAGGTTACCGTCACGGATCTGATCCGCATGGAACTGGCCGATCCCTTCGAGGAGGAAGGGCCGGTCCGGGAAATCGCCAGAAGATTGCGCAAGCAGGGGTTGATCGATCATTTCAATTTCAAAACGGAACTTTTCACCCTTGCCCGCCTGGCCAATGACGACTGTATCTTTCTTGACCAGCAGAGCCGCCGCTGCACCATCTACGCCAAGCGCCCCGACACCTGCCGCAATCATCCCCAGGTTGGCCCACGCCCCGGCTACTGCGCTTACCAGCCAAAAGAATCATGCCCGGCGCATCAAAATAAAAAGCCGCCTTCATAAGCCAAGGCGGCCTGCCACAGCGAGGAACCGGTTTTTCTCAAGGTGCGTAATTGGCGAGACTGTTGCGCAAAGCCATGGCCGATTCGGGAGCGGCAACCCGGCCGGCAAAGATATCGTCGACGGTGACATTGGGCTGACCGTAATAGCTTCCGTTGTCCTCCCAGAGGATGTTCAGCACCGATCCCTCCAAAGATACGCCGGCAAAAAACCCCCGCGAGCGACTGTAGGACAGAATCTCCGCCTGCAGCATCACATCGGTGGCGCCTTCCACGCGGCGCCCGACCGGTCCGGCGGCGACCGCGGCATCGGCGCCGAGGGTGAACTTGCCCCGTTTGATGTTCTCGATACTGGCCGGACTCTTGAACACCAGGATGACATCCGTCGACTGGCCGCCGATCTGCCAGCCGAGGCTGCCGCCGCCAATAGACAGAAACGATGGATTGCTCCATCCTCCGGCGCTGTTACGCACCAGCAGCACACCTTCCCCGTAACGGCCGCCGATAATAAAGGCGCCCTTGATCACCTCGGGGATAATGGCGATGCCGTAGGCATTGCTCAGCAGGCTGGGCGGAATGGCCGACTCGGGAATTTCCATGATCTTGTCCAGAACCCGCGTAGCTGTGCGGACCGTGTCGTCCTGCTCCGTGGCCACAGCCACGCCGCCCCATAGCACGGGCAGCAGAATCAGCAGCGCGATCAGGACACGCTTCTGCGATTTTCGTTGCAACATATGTCATTCTCCTCATGATGAAAAACAGTTGCCTACCACCCGCTTCACCGCCAGTATGGATAACCATGCCAGTACGGGTAACGGTACCAGTAGGGGAAGGGATCGTAAAAGTAGGGGTAATAGGGGTAACGATCCTCATAGCGTGACTCGGGCCACAGGTACAGTTCGCCGACCTCGAAGAGCGGATAGGCATAGCGGGCCTTCTGCAGAGGCCTGACCTCCACGCCGCGAAGGGTGCCGGTCAGGGTCACCAGCCTGCCTTCCTTGTAGAGGCTCGGATCGAGCAGCCGGCTGCTGTGAACCAGAAAGCGGCCCCCCGCTTCATCCGGATCCTGCGGCTCGTCCCGCTTGTCGAGGGTGTATTTGAGAATTTCCAGGGTCGACCCGTCATCGGCCACTTCGTTTGCCAGGATCATGCCGCCCAGAATGACGGTTTTCCCCAGATGGGTCTCGGGCGAGGCTTTGAGCCGGTTGTAATCCACTTCGTAGTTGACGCCGTAGAGGGCGTCTTTGGAGAGAACCGATCCGCAGCCCGTCATCAGGACGAGCAGGATCGGCAGAAATACCCGGAATCGTGATTGTCTCATGGCCGCCTCCCTGGTTGATCAAGGTTTTTTTGGCTTGCCCCGCGACAGTTTCCTGTAAACACTTCCTAATAATCGATCCCCGGCTGTGGCTCGATGCCGCGTCGAAAAGCATGCTTGATTTCCCTTATCTCACTGACCGTGTCGGCGCGTTCGATGATGGTTGGGTGCGCATTGCGCCCGGTCAGCACCAGATGCAGCAGCGGCGGTTTCCGATCGAGCAGATCGATCACCTGCTCAAGGTCGATCAGATTCAGATGCAGGGCATTGTTGATTTCGTCGAGAATCAGCAGATCGAATTGTCCTCCGGCCATTTTTTCCAGCACCAGATCGATGGCGTCCTGGGCATTGGCACGGTGTTCCTCGTAAGGATAGGGATTGCCCTGGATGCCGCAGAAACCCTTGCCGGTGTGATGCAACTCAACCAGATCGCCAAGCCTTTTGATGCCATCCCATTCGCCGGCGTAAAGATCCCCCTTCATGAACTGAATGATGCAGCTGCGCAGGCCGTGGCCGCAGGCGCGCAGCACCATGCCGAGGGCCGAACTGGTCTTGCCCTTGCCATCGCCGGTGAGAACCACGACCAGTCCCTGCCGCTTTTCGGGGTGCAAATGATCGATCTTGTCAGGTGCAGTGCCACGGGTCATCCGTTCCTCCACGGGACATAGGGGTTGATGTCATCTCAAGCCATTTTATCGCATTTTCTGATGCGGCGCATCCCTGGTTTTCCGTTACTCTCCGCCGCTCGGCGGCGGGCCCCGAAGCCATCACAAGAATAAAGCTATGCGAAACACGCCAGAATCAGTGAAAACCGTATTCGCGCCAGCGTCTCTGCAGCTGTTCGGCCATGCGGGTGTCGGGCTCTACGGTCGGCGCATCGGGCAGCGCAACCGTAGCGTCGATGCCAAGACATCCATTGTGAATCAGCAGATCCCGGTCCGGCCGGAGACGATTGAGAACGCGCCAGAAAAAATCGCCGGGATCCGGCACCCGATCGGCTTCCGCCACCACCAGCAGACGCGCCGCGCGCAACGGCCCGCTTCGCCACAAGGCCTGCAGCAGCGCACGTCCGTCGGTCCCGGACCGCACGGCGATCAGGGCGGCACCGTGAAAAATCCCCTCCACCGGCATATGGATATCGACAATGTCCGGATGATCGCTGCGCAACAGAGGCACCAGCAGGCGCGCGACGGTTTGTCCCAGAATGCAGTTCTCCGTGGGTGGAGGGCCGACCACGGTAGCGGGTAACAGCGGATCGCAGCGTTGGCTGATGGCGACAATTCGCAGCAAAGGTACACGGGATGCCGGCTGGTAGAATCCGGTGTGGTTGCCGAAGGGTCCTTCCAGCGCCGTCTCGCCGGGATATGCCAGGCCCTCGATGACGAATTCGGCGGCGGACGGTACCGGCAGGTCGCTGTGCGCGGAAGGGCTCATGATCATCGGGCGGCCGCCCAGCAGGCCGGCAAGAGCGGCTTCGTCCGTATCCGGTGGCAGGGGAAAGGCCGCCGCAAACAACAGGGCCGGATCGCCGCCCATGGCAATACTGACCGGCATCGGCAGGCCGCGCCGGTGCCAGGCACGGCAATGACGCGCGGCATCGCTGCTGTCACGCCAATGCAGTGCGGCGCGGCGCGGACCCAGCAACTGCACACGGTAAATACCGACGTTGGCGGTGCCGCCGTCGGGGTGGCGGGTCACGACCTGCGGCAGCGTGAGGTAGCGGCCGCCGTCACCCGGCCAGCAGCGCAAAGCCGGAAGCTGATCAAGGTCGGGACCGGGCATGGACCGATCCTGCCAGTCGGCCCGGGCCTGCAGTGCCGGCGCGTATTCCGGTTGCCGCAGAAGGCAGCGCAGTCGGCATGCCGCATCGACACCGGCCGCGCCGGCTATTCCCGTGGCCAGCCGCTGCGCCGCTGCTTCAATGTCATTCAACCCGAGAGCCCATGCCGCGCGCCGCATCGAGCCGAACAGATTGGTGGCAACCGGTATCCGGTAACCGCGCACCTGCTCAAACAACAGGGCCGGCGGCTCACCGGAGTGCTTGCAGACCCGGTCTGTGATGGCCGCAATCTCCAGGTCGGCATCCACCTGGACCGCAATGCGATGCAGAGCCTGACGGGATTCGAGCCGTGCCAGAAACCGCCGCAGATCATTAACCGGGGTCGCCTGCTCCATGGCCGTTCTCCAGAAATCCTTTACCCGGCTCTCCCCAACCACTATCCGGGCTTTCGATCATAAGCCACTCTTCTCCAGCCGGTCCGCCATGACCATGGCCTGACGATGACCGGGGCGAAGGGACAGCACCTGTGCCAGGGCGTGACGAGCCCGCGGCAGATCGCCGAGCCGCTCTTCGCATTCCGCAAGGTGCAGCCAGGCTTCGGCGTCCCTTGGGTTCAGTTCGAGAGCCTCACGGAAAGCCTTACCGGCTTTTTCCCATTGACCGGCGCGCCGGCACGCCTCGCCGAGCATGAAACGGGCCGGAGTGAAACGGCGACTGTTGGCGGCGGTTTTTTCGAACTGGGCAGCCGCTTCATCCAGTTGACCGTCACGCAGCAGCGCCATCCCCAGTTCGAAACAGGCTTCGGTATAATCGGGGCTGGCCTGTTCCACCTGTCGAAAAAGCGCGATAGCCCCGGCGTTGTCACCCTGCTGGGAATGGATCATGCCGAGAATGAACAGCGCCCGGGTGTATTTGGGATTGAGGCGGATGGCCTCGTCGAGAGCTTCCCGCGCCCGATCCAGCTCGGATTGACGCAGATAGGACAGTCCGAGCCTGTAGCAGGTTTCGGCACTGGCGGGATTGACCCGCAGCGCCTGACGAAAGCTCTCCACGCTGGCAGCCAGATCTCCCAGCCCGTATTGGGCCAGACCCAGTTTGAAAAGGATGCGAAAGGGTTCCCGGGCGCCGCTCAGGGCCGACCTGAAGGCCTTGATGGCGGCCGGCAGATCGCCCTGATCGTAACAGGCCAGACCGATGTAATAATGCGCCTGGCTGAAACCCGGGTCGCGCTCCAGGGCTTCTCTCCACAGGGCCAGAGCCTGCGCAAGTTGCCCGCGATGGTAGAAATCGATCGCTTCCTCATGCAGAGCGCGGGCATCGCGTTCGAGACTTGCGCCGCACATCTGGCAGAATCTGGCCTGTTCCGAAACAACCGCCTGACAACGGGGACAGCGCATGACGTCTCCTTATCATCCGTTTTAACGCAAGAGATTGACGACGCCGGCCTGTCCGCTATTCCGGCCCGGCTGCCGGTTTCGCGGGACGGCGGCGCGGCCGCCTGCGCGGACGGCGACGGGCGGCGCCTTGCCTGGCGCCGTCCGCAGGTGGCGCGCCGGCTTTTTCGAAGGCTTTTTGCCATTCTGCCAGCAAATCGGCATGGGATTGCGTGGCCGCGCACCACAGAGCAAAAAAATCCAGGGCCTGGGGCGCCCCGGCATGACGTAAAAAGCGTGTCTCCCCCCTGCGACCGCGGCCCCGCATCATGCGATAGAAGCCGATCAGCAAATCCCGGGCGCGGGACCGGGTGCCATGAGCGATGCGAAAGTAGGCACACAGCGGGGTCAGCAGCAGATTGGCCAGACGCAGGGCATCGGTGATGCTGCCCTCGCCCTGTGTTTGCAAAGCATGGCGGTAGCGCGACAGAAACAGGGTGGCCAGCACCTGATGCTCCTCGACCGGCACGCCTTCGGCAGTACGCCGGTCCAGGCATTCAAGCAGGGCAAAGGTTTCCTCGTCGGCCTCGTATCCGGCAAGCAGATGGGATAACAGGCCCATGGCCTGGGCCTCGCGGAATACCGGTCCGGCCACCGCATGGCGAAACAGTTCCAGAACTTCCTCACGGATGCGGGCCGGTGCGGCTTCTGCAATCAGGGGTCCGCGCAGGTAGATGGCTTCCCGAATGCCTTGATCCAGGGTAAACCCGAGCCGTGCCCCGAATTCCAGGGCCCGCAGCATGCGCACCGGATCTTCGGTGAACCGCACCAGAGGGTCACCAATGACCCGCAGTCGCCGGGCGTCGAGATCTTCGAGGCCACCGACATGATCCACGACGGAAAAGTTCTCGATGTTGTAGAACAGGCCGTTGATGGTAAAATCGCGTCGAAAGGCGTCTTCCCGCGGGCTGCCGAACACGTTTTCCGTAAAAAAGAAGTGCTCGGACGGATCGTCGGGGAGTTCTTCGGAACGTGGCTGTCGCCGGAACGTTGCAACCTCCACGACATAATCGCCGGCAAACCGCACGTGCGCCAGGCGGAAACGCCTGCCCACCAGAAAACAGTTGCGAAACAGCCGCTTGACCTGCTCGGGCGTGGCATCGGTAGCTACGTCAAAATCCTTGGGTCGCCGACCCAGGAGCAGGTCGCGCACCCCCCCTCCGACCAGATAGGCTGTAAACCCCTTACTGCGCAGGCGGTACAGCACCTTCAGTGTGTGCTCGTTGATATGCTTGCGGGAAATGGGATGCTGATCCCGGGGCAGAATGACGGGAGGTTGTTCGCCGACATCCGTGGTACTGATTTGATCATTCATTGGCATCGGCCCGATGGCTTGTCTTTTCATGCTGTGAAATATATTCAAAATACGATCCAATTTAGCAGAGTTGCGCGCATAATAAAAGCGTCGAATCCGCCAGGCATTGCAATGCTTCGGTAAAAACCCTATGATGCGCGCATCGGCGATTTTTAACGGTCCGCATTGGAGTTTTTCATGTCCTGCAACCTGCTTGTGATCCTCGGCCCCACCGCTTCCGGCAAAACCCGCCTGGGCATAGCGGCGGCCCAGGCGCTGGGCGGCGAAATCATTTCCGCCGATTCGCGCCAGGTGTTCCGCGGCATGGATATCGGCACCGGCAAGGACCTCGCCGAATATGGCGAAATTCCCCGGCACCTCATCGACATCCGCGATGCCGGAGGGGAGTTTTCCGTTTTCGACTTTCAGGAGGAGTTCTGCAGCGCCTACCATGATATTCGCGAACGCGGGCGATTACCCGTGCTGATCGGCGGCACCGGCCTGTATCTCGACTGTGTGCTGCGCAACTACCGTCTGCTCAGGGTTCCGGAAAATCCGGCCTTGCGCGCGGCGCTGGCCCCTTTGAACATGGAGCAGCTGGCGGTTCGGCTCAAAGCTTTAAAGCCGGCACAGCACAACACCACCGACCTGACCGACCGCGACCGTATGCTGCGCGCCATCGAAATTGCCGAGGGAGAACTGGCTGCCGGCGAGGCGCATGTGGCCCTGCCCGAACTGAAACCCCTGGTATTCGGTCTGCACTGGGAACGGCAGACATTGCGGCGCCGGATTACCGAGCGACTCAGGCAACGCCTCGACGAGGGCCTCATCGATGAAGTCAGGGGACTGCTGAACCGCGGCGTTGACCACCGGACGCTGGAACATTACGGCCTGGAGTACCGGATGGTTTCGTGCCACCTGCGTGGAGAACTCAACCGCAACGACATGTTTCAGAAACTCAACAGCGCCATCCATCAGTTCGCCAAACGTCAGGACACCTGGTTTCGCCGCATGGAACGCCAGGGAATCGCGATCCACTGGCTGGAGGGTAGCGCGGACCCCCTGCAGGCACTGCTGCGAATCCATCGTAACGCCTGAGCCTTGTGTGCCGCGTCCCTTCGCGCCCCCCGGAGCGGCTTTATCGACCGTAACATCGCCATCAGAGTTTATCACAATGCCGCTTCCCAGGCCTGTACACGATTATCTTCGGAAACGCGCAGCAACCGCCCCCTGGCACATTGAGGGCACCGCGCGCAGGAACTATCGTGGTGCCATCGTGATCCCCGCCCTGGCTGAAAGTGAAAGCCTGTTCGCCACCCTCGACAGTCTGCAGTCCGGTCCGGCGGCGCTGCGTGATGAATTCCTGCTGCTGGTTGTAGTCAATCACCGCCGCAACGCATCCGCGAGCGAAGTCACGGACAACCTTTGCACACTGCGCAAACTGGCCACTGCCGCTGAAACCCTCCCGCATCTCGGGTGGGTCGATGCCGCCTCTCCTGGAAGGGAGCTGCCCGACAAAACCGGCGGGGTCGGCTTGGCACGGAAGATCGGCCTCGATATGGCCCTGCAACGCCTGGACTGGGCGCAAACGCCGATTCTGGCAAACCTCGACGCCGACACCCTGGTGCGGGCCGATTACCTGACGGCGCTGTGCGCGCACTTTGCGAACAGCCAGCCGGGCGCGGCCGTCGTGCCCTTCTGCCACCGCCCGGCCGACGACCCACAGCAACAGCGCGGCATCGTCGCCTACGAACTGTACCAGCGCGGGCACGTTCTTGGCCTGCAACTGGCTGGGTCACCCTATGCCTTTCATACCGTCGGCAGCACCATGGCCTGCCGGGCGCTGGACTATGTGCGGGCCGGCGGCATGAATCGCCGGCAAGCCGGCGAAGACTTTTATTTTCTCCAGCAACTGGCGAAAATCACCGGGGTTCGCCGCGTGCCGGGCACGGTGGTCTATCCGTCGGCGAGATTTTCCCGGCGCACGCCCTTCGGCACCGGGCGCAGCGTGGCGCAGCTTGCGGCGGACACGGCGCCGCCGCGTTTATATTACGATCCCCGCTGTTATGCGGTCTTGAACGACTGGCTGCGCCTCGCCGCGCAGGACACAAGGGAAAATCCGGCCGAACTGCTGGTCCGGGCGGCCGGCATTCATGAACAGCTGGTGGAGTTTCTGCGCCTGGAAGGCATTGAAGCGGTCTGGCCCAGGCTGTACCGCAACCACCGTGACCAGAGCAATCGCCTGGCCGCCCTGCATGGCTGGTTCGATGGCCTGAAAAGCACCCGGCTGATCCACCATCTGACCAGAACCGTCTGGCCGCGGCAAACGGCTGCCCGGGCCTTGCCGCCACTGATGCTCCGGGCGGGGTACCCGGCCCCGGTCGACGCCGAGTCCCAATTGGCGGTACTGCGAAACCATCAGATTGGCCCGGCCTGCACCGATTGCGGCTTGCCTGTGACATCGACTTGCTGTAGGGTGCCCCGGTAGGCCTGTTCGTGTTTCCGCCGAATTCAAGCAGAGAGAGCTGTCATGTCCACGGAAACCCTTGCCCGAACCGCGGCGCGTCGCAGATATCTGCCCAGCCCCCTGCTGGTGTTGCGCAGCGCCAGTCCTGCCCATGGCAGGGTCTTCTTCGGCTATGCCCGCAACATCAGCCGCAGCGGCCTGTATATCAGCACCGTCAACCCGCGGCAGCCAGGCAGCCGCTTTCACCTCGAGGTGCCGATTCCACCGCTGGGCCGTTGCGTCAGCTGTGTTTGCGAAGTGGTGTGGAAACGCGACTTCAGCCCTGCCTGTCCCTACGATCCCGGCATGGGCATGAAGTTCATCGACCTGGATGAAGACATTGCCCGGATTATCGATGGCTGGGTCATCCAGCAGGAGATGGTGTCGGCCGAAAGCTGAGGCTGCCACGCCGGCGCTATCCGCGGGATTGGAATTTCAAAACCATCTGTGCCGAAAGGTACAGTTGCGTCAGACATTTGAAAACCCGGCAGTCATGGTTTTCGGCCCCGCCCAGGGCCCTGACGCAGCCATTGTAGATCTGCACCCCTTTTTGCAGCAAAGGCAGGTGTTCGGCTTTGGCAAATGCGGTGAAGGCCTCGTTGTCCAAAGCCACGTTGCCGTCTTTTTCCGTGATGCAGGTTGTCTGAAAAAGCCGATCGAAATCCCGCCAGCCTTGCTGCGCAACACCATCCGGCAGATTTTCCTCCAGCAGAATCTTCAGCAGGTCGCTGCCTTTGGCACCAAGTTGCAGGCAGGCCGCGATCCATTGCTTCCGGGACGCATCCTCCGCCATGATCTCCTTCCTTTCTCCTCCAGGAAACAAATTATCCCCGCAGGCTTTCCAGGTACTGCTCAATCAGTTCGCCGCCCTTGCGGACAATCTGAAACTCGTCAACATTGATCAGCCAGGTATGCAGAAGGCCAAGGACCAGACAACGCAAGGCTAACGCGATTTGCGCGCCATCGTGCCGCGCCGCAATGATGCCTGCCTGCTGCAGGCGGGCGAAATCTTCGGCGTCTTTTTGTTCCAGGCGCTGCAATTTCAGGCGAAACTGATCCATGATCGGCTGCAGCTCCTCGGTATATTCCGCCCGAAAAAAAATCAGTTCGAAATATTTACGGGCCCGTTCGTCGTTTTCGAGACACCTGAACAGACGCAGCAGGTTGTCGCGCATATCGGACAATTCATTCACCGTGCGCAGCAGCAGATCCTCCAGACGGGTCTCGGTGGAACGCTCGACATCTTCCTTCAGTCCCAGAAAAAGATCCACCTTGTCCTTGAAATGCCAGTAGATGGCGCCACGGGTGACGCCGGCGCCGCGGGCAATCTGCTCCAGGGTGGTGCGGGCATATCCCCTGGCATGAAACAGATCCAGCGCCACGTTCAGGATATCCTGGCGGGTCTGTTCCGATTCTTCTCTGGTTTTGCGGGCCATGCAATTATCTCCGCAAATTCGATGCATATGTTGCGCGAATTTGCAAAAAGAGCGGGCAGCGGCGGGCATGCCCCCACCGCTGCCCACCCAGGCTATTGGCTATTGTCTTTCCAGCCCAGCCATCTGGCGCGCAATTTTTCGCTGGCCCTCTGGATAACCACGTAAAACACCGGGACGAAAAGCACCAGCAATACGGTGGCCGACAACATGCCGCCGAACACCGCCGTGCCGAGCGCCTGCCGGCTGGCGGCCCCCGCGCCGCTAGCGATGACCAGCGGGAACATGCCCAGAACAAAGGTCAGGGCGGTCATGAGTACGGCACGAAAACGCAAGCGGGCCGCCAGCATGGCCGCAGCAACAATGTCGTCGCCTTGCTCGCGTCTGATTTTTGCGAACTCGACGATGAGAATAGCCGACTTGGAAGCCAGTGCGATGAGCAGCACTATACCGATCTGGCTGTAGACGTTGATCTCCATGCCACGCATCACAACCGCCGCGACAGTCCCAAGCAGGCCAAGCGGCACCGACAGGATAATGGCCAGCGGACAGGACCAGCTTTCGTACTGGGCGCAGAGCACCAGATAGACAAACACCACAGCCAGCAGAAAGATATACAGAGCCTCGTCGGCGGTGGTTTTTTCCTGGTAGGACATGCCGGTCCACTCATATCCCATGGTGTCAGGGAGGGTTGCCCCTGCCAGATCTTCCATCAGTGACAACGCATTGCCAGTGCTGTAGCCGGCAGTCGCCTGCCCGTTGATGGCTGCCGAGGGGTACATGTTATAGCGGCGCACCAGTTGCGGACCGACCATGTTGCGTGCCGACAACATGGTGCCGAGGGGAATCATACGCCCTTCGTTGTCGCGGACTTCCAGTCGGCCGATATCTTCCGGTCGATTGCGAAACTGGCTGTCAGCCTGCACCTTGACCTGGTAGGTGCGGCCAAACAAATTGAAATCGTTGACATAGTAGGAACCAAGGTAAGCCTGCAGCGTACCAAACACATTGCTCAGGGGTACGTCCAGGCTTTTTGCCTGGGTTCGGTCGACATCCACATATAACTGCGGCACATTGGCCCGAAACGTTGTATACGCCCGGTCGATCTGCGCCTGAGCATTGGCGGTCGCGACCATTTCTTCTGTCATCTGCTGCAGGGCAGAAAAACCGACTCCGCCACGATCCTGAATTTCCATGAGAAATCCGCCGGCAAATCCCAGCCCCTGAATAGCTGGCGGGGCAAAGGCAATAATCTGCGCTTCCTGAATATCTCCGGATATTTGCCACAATTGTCCGATAATCGCATTCATGCTCAGATGGGGGGCGGTGCGCTCCTCCCATGGCGTGAACTGCACAAAAATGGATGCGACATTGGGAGAGGCTGCCATATCGACAATGGAAAAACCTGCAATGGACACCCAGCTTTTTATGCCCTGCAGGGTTTCCAATCGCTGGTTCATCTGCTCCAGAACATTTCCGGTGCGTTCAAGGGCAGCTGCGTCCGGCAACTGAACATTGACAATACAGTAGCCCTGATCTTCCGTCGGAACGAATCCGGTAGGCAGGCGCAGATAACCCCAGAACGAAGCAGCAGCCAGAACGGCAAAAAGCACCAGGGTAATCGCCGCACGGCGCACCAGAACGCCGAGGCTGCGCTCATAAAGTTTGCAGGTCCGATCAAAGGTCCAGTCGAACCAGCGGAAAAACCAGTGGTGCACCCCGCGGGTCGGCCGCAGGAAAACGGCGCACAGGGCCGGGCTCAACGTCAGGGCATTAATGGAACTGAAGACCGTGGCCGTGGAGATGGTCAGGGCAAACTGCCGGTAAAGCTGCCCGGTAATGCCTCCCAGAAAGGCCGTCGGCACAAATACGGCCAGCAGCACCAGAGTCGTGGCAATAACCGGGCCGGTAACCTCCTGCATGGCGCGCAATGTGGCCTCGCGGGGAGAAAGTCCGTGATCATCGATGTTGCGCACCACGTTTTCCACCACCACAATGGCGTCGTCAACGACAACTCCGATAGCCAGGACAATACCGAACAGGGAAAGCAGGTTGATGCTGATGCCCAATCCTGCCATGACCGCCAAAGTGCCGATCAGAGACACCGGAATAGTCAATGCGGGGATCAGGGTCGCGCGCCAGTCCTGGAGGAAAATAAAGATGGTCAGAAACACCAGCAGTACGGCAATGAGCAGGGTCTGAACCACTTCGTTGATGGAACGGTCAATAAAATCGGTGGTATCGAAGGGAACGACGTAGGACATCCCCTTGGGAAAAGAAGCGGCCAGCTCTTCCATTTTGGCTTCCACCAGGGATGCCACCTCCAGAGCGTTGGAGCCCGGGAGTTGGTAGATACCGATGGCGACAGCCGGTTTGCCTCTCAACTGGGCAAAGTCGGCATAGGTTTTGGCTCCCAGCTCTACCTTGGCAACATCCCGCAAGCGGGTCAGTTTACCTCCGGCGCCGGTTTTGACAACAACCTGCTCGAATTCTTCGGCGCTGCGCAAACGCCCCTTGGTGTTGATGGTGTACTGAAAACTCTGCCCGGAAGGTGCCGGCGGTTCACCGATCTGGCCCGCTGCCACCTGGACGTTCTGCTCCTGCAGTGCCCCCACCACATCGGTGGTGGCCAGCCCGCGCGCCCGCAGCTTGTCGGGATCGAGCCAGACGCGCATGCTGTAATCCCTGGCGCCAAACACCTGTACGTCCCCGACGCCTTTGACCCGGCTCAGCTCGTCCTTGATGCGCAGTGTGGCGTAATTGCTGAGAAAGGTTGTATCGAGACTTTCATCCGGGGAAATCAGGGAAATGAATTGCAGAATATTGGTTGATTGCTTGCGGGTGGTAATGCCCAGCCGCCTTACTTCTTCCGGAAGAGAGGGTTCGGCCACCGCCACCCGGTTCTGCACCATGACCTGGGCCATATCGAGATCAGTGCCGATCTCGAAGGTTACCGTCAGACTGTAGACACCGCTGTTGGTCGAAGTGCTGGACATATAGAGCATGCCTTCGACGCCATTGATCTGTTCCTCGATAGGCTGGGCAACCGTTTCCGCAAGTACTTTGGCGTTGGCTCCGGGATAATTCGCGGTGACGCGCACCGTAGGCGGAGAAATTTCAGGATAGCGGTCAATGGGCAGGGTTCGGGCTGCAACCAGGCCCACAATGACGATGACAATGGAAAGGACGCAGGCGAAAATAGGTCGCCGTATAAAAAACCCGCTGAACATGAATCCCCCTTATTCCCTGGCCGTTGATTGGCTGTCGACCGGGGCCTGGGTCTCTTCCTCCGGGCTGACCTGCCCACCGGGCCGGGCCCGCTGCAAACCTTTGACGACAATCCGGTCTTTATCGCTGATTCCGCTATCGATAACGCGCATACCGTCAATTTCGGGGCCCACCTGGACCGGCTTGTACTCGACCGTATTGTTATCGCTGACGGCGAGTAGAAAATGTCCCTGCTGATCAATTCCCAAGGCTGCCTCCGGTACCACCATAGCCATTTTTTCAATGCGTATCGGCATACGCACCCGGGCGAACAGGCCCGGAAGAAGGCAGCCCTCCGGATTGTCGAAAACGCCGCGCATCAAAATGGTGCCGGTTTCCGGATCGACCCGGTTATCCGTAAAATCCACCTTGCCCTGAAAGGGGAAGTCCTTATCGCTTGACAGCCCGAGAAACACAGCCGAGCTACCATTACCCGGAACATTCAAACGGCGGCATTTTTCGAATTCCAGAAAGTCCCGTTCGTTAACATTGAAATAGACGTATACGGGACTGATGTTGACAATGGTGGCCAACAGGGTTTTTTCAGTCGCTCCGACCAGATTGCCGACATCCACAAACCGCCGGCCTATGCGACCGCTGATGGCAGAGCGGACCTGGGTATAGGAAAGATCAAGCCGGGCGGTCTCTATGGCGGCACGTGCCGCGTCAATAGCTGCCGCGGCCTGATCCCGCAATGCCTGAGCTTCGATCACTTCCACTTCACTCACCGCCTGATCCTCAAACGCGCTTTGCTTGCGTTTCAGGGTCGCTTCAGCCAGCCGCAGCTCGGCCTGGCGGGTCGCCAGGTTCGCCCGGGCCTCGTCAAGCCGGGCCTGATAAGGCTTGGGGTCGATGGTAAACAGGAGCTGGCCCTGTTTGACGAAGTCGGCGTCATTGAAATGAATCTTTTCAAGATAGCCCTCCACCCTGGCCCGGATTTCCACCGATTCCACAGCATGGGTCTGTCCGGAATACTGGGCGTAGTGGGTAATGTCTTTCCTCTGAGGAAAAGCCACCGTAACCGCGGGAGGCGGCGGAGCGACAAAAGTGTTTTTCTCACGGCATCCGGTCGTAAGTGACAGGGCCGCCAGCAGTAACCCCAAACAGACTTTGTTCGTTCTGATAATCCTGACCATTATTTTTTCTCCTCGGAGGGGGGTTCCAACGATTTTTCGGTTGCAAGGTTTTCTGCCGGATCCCAGCCGCCGCCCAGCGCCTTGTACAACTGCACCAGATAGATGGAGGTGTTGCCACGCGCGGCAGCCAGCTGATTTTCGTTAGCGAACAGGGAGCGTTGCGCATCGAGAACATTCTGGAAATCGACCAGGCCGTCGCGGTACAAACGCGTGGCCAGCTTCAGGGAGCGTTGCGCGGCCTGTACCGAACGCTCCAGAGCCGCCAGCCGGGTGCGCTGGTTGAGATACTGGCTGAGGGCGTTCTCCACTTCATTGAGGGCATTGAGAACGCTCTGCTCGTAGGTGAGCAATGCCTGTTCGGTCCTGGCGTCCTGTACGGCTACCTGGGCCCGGACCCGGCCACCATCAAACAGCAGCCAGCGCAGGGTCGGCCCGAAGCCGAAGGCCCGGCTGCCGCCCCGCAGCAGATCTCCGGCATCGATGGCCTCAAAAGCGAAGACGCCGCTCAGGGACAAACGGGGATAGAGATCCGCTTTGGCGACGCCGATACGTGCGGTCTGGGCCGCCAATTGGCGCTCGGCACGGCGAATATCGGGGCGCTGTCGCAACAGCTCGGCAGGGACACCGATGGCGACCTGGGGTGGTGGCACCGGAATCGGCGCCGGTTGCCGAAGTTGCCCGGAAAGTGTCCCGGGGGCCTGGCCCAGCAATACCGCCAGGGTGTTGATGGACCGGGTCAGGCCAACCTGCAACGGCGGAACCTCCGCCTGGGACGCGGCCAGCACCTGCTCTGCCTGGGCCACGTCAAGGCCGGTGGCCAGTCCGTTGCGAAAACGCGAACGGGTCAATTTCAGAACCTGCTGCTGGGATTCTATGTTGCCCTGCGTCGCCGTCAGCCGCGCCTGGTAGGTACGGATATCGAAATAGGTACGGGCCACCTCGGCAAACACGCTGATCAGCACATCGCGACGATCTTCTTCGCTGGCCATGAACTCAGCCCGGGCCGCTTCCGTCGAACGGCTGATGCGACCGAACAGGTCGATCTCCCAACTGGCATCGAGTCCCGCGCTGTACAGGGTTTCGGTGCTGGCACCGGCTCCGTACAAACCGTTTTCGCTGGAACGCTGACGCACGGCGCTGCCTTCGGCATCGGCCCGGGGCCACCATTCTCCCCGCGCCACGCCAAGGCTGGCGCGCGCTTCGCGGATACGGGCCACGGCCTGCCGAACATCCAGATTGTGGCGCGCAGCCTGTTCGATGAATCCGTCGAGCAGCGGATCTCCGAAGGAGCTCCACCAGGCAACGGTTACAGCGCGTTCCGGGGTCAGGGTGATATCCTGCCCCTGTTGCCAGGCCTCGGGCATGGAGGTTTCGGGGGGCGTGTAATCCGGACCGACGGCGAGACAGCCGGTCAGCAGCAATAATCCCAGCATGCCGGCGACCTTATCGGCCCATCGCGGTACGCAGCGACGCCAAAAACTGCTTTTTGTTTCCATTTTTTCAACTCTCATGGTGGCCCTCGATGAATGGGAGCGGGGAAGGGAAGGAAACAAACATACACGAATGTATTTTTTTGTTCAAACAAAATAATTCGGGTACGACCATGGTCGTACCCGATGTTGAGATATGGGCAAGGGGACGGGAATCGTATTTCTGGCTGTTGCCCGCGCAGGCACCTGCCATGAACAGGCCGCCACCGGGAATTTCAAGGTTTATGGCGTGCCTCTGGCGGACTTTTTTCCGAAACGGCATCCTGGTTCGGAAGCACCGCCGGCCCCAGCAGCACGGCTGCCCACCGCGTATCTTCATGGCTGTCCAGGGCGATTTTGGCGGTAATGGTCAACGGAACCGACAACAACATGCCGACCGGACCGAGCAGCCATCCCCAGAACAACAGTGACAGGAACACGATCAGTGGCGAGAGACCAAGGCCATGCCCCATGAAGCGCGGTTCGAGAATATTGCCCATGATCAGGTTGATGGCCAGGTACCCGAGGGCGGCAAACAGGGCCTGCCAGGGACCCAGTTGCACCATGGCAAGCAATACGGCCGGCACGGCGGCGATGATCGAACCGATATTGGGCACATAATTGAGCAGAAACGCCAGCAGGCCCCACAGCAATGGAAAATCGACGCCGATCACCACCAGCACCAGAGTGACCAGCAGGCCGGTGATCAGGCTTACGATGGTTTTGATGGCCATGTAGTGCTGAAGGTTGCGCACGAAACTGTCGAAGCCCCCGAATCGGCGGGAGGGACCAAGCACCGTACGCAGCTTGGCTGGCATGCCGGACGCTTCCAGCAGCATGAAGATGACGGTCATCAGGACCAGGACGCCGTTGGCAAGCATGTTGGTGATGGCATTGAACAGGGTGGCGACCAGCTTCATGACCGCGCCCGGGTCGAAAGCCTCGCTCAGGGCCGGACCGGACAGATGAATGTTTATACTGTCCAGCCATGCAATCAGGGTATCGAGCAACTGGCGAAGCCTGTTTTCGTACAAAGGCAGGTTTTCGGAGAAGGCGGCGACGGAAGTTCCCACCAGGCCGGCCAGCAACAGACCGGCCAGAAACACCGCCAGCATGACGATGGTCAGCGCCAGCCAGACCGGCAGGCCGCGACGCTGAAGCCAGAACATGGGCGAAGCACCAAGGATGGCGATGAAGGCGGAAAGCAGGAAAGGAACCAGAATCACCTTGCCGGCATTCAGCCCGGCGGCGACAATCACCAGGCTGGCAAGAGTGACAAAAACGTTGGAAACGCTGACGGAAGGAGGTGCCATAAATGTGTCCCGAAGTCCGATGCGGAAAAAAACAGCAGGGCGAATAAGCGGGGGCCTGCCGCTGGCCCGTGGGTCAGAACCGCCGGCGGCAAATTTTTTCAATCATAGCTTTTCACCGACCGCGCGAAACGACCACCGCGCGCCATCCTCCATCACGCCGTCATTTGTTCTGACAGGCTTTTTCCACATCTTCCGCCTTGCCGATCACCACCAGCAGGTCACTGTCCTTGATGACGTGGGTCGGTGGCGGCAGCGTGTTGAAATCGCCGGTCAGCATGTCGCGGATGCCAATCACGGTGACATGATATTTGCGGCGCAGATCGAGATTGATGAGGTTCTTGCCGATAAAATGGTTCGGCGGCGCCACCTCGGTGATGGAATAATCCTCGGCGATGGGAATGAATTCGAGGATATTGGAGGAACAAAGGCCCTTGGCGGTTTTAATGGCCATGTCCTTTTCCGGAAAGATAATGTCGGTTGCGCCGACTTTTTCCAGAATGCGTCCATGGTCCTCATCGATGGCCTTGACCAGGATACGCGGGACGTTCATTTCCTTCAGGTGCAGGGTGATCAGAGTCGACAGGTGGGAACGCTCGCCGGTAGAAAGGATCACCGCGTCCATTTCCCCGACCCCCTGGCCCTTGAGAAACTCCTTGTTGGAAGCATCTCCGAAGATGGCATAGGACGATGAGTTTTTGATGCGCTGGACCTTGTCCTGGTTGAGATCGATGGCAATGACCTCATGACCTTCCTCGTAAAGGGTCTTGGCGACGTGAAAACCGAAATTCCCCAGACCTATGACGCAAAATCGTTTCATGACGAAAAACTCCCGGACGGATGGATGTTGATCAGCCGATCATGATGTTCTCTTCGGCGTAGTGCACAGGAACGGCTGCCTTGCGGGACCGCTGGATCATGGTGAAAGCCACGGTGAGCAAACCGATGCGCCCGATGAACATCAGCAGGATAACAATCAGTTTGCCGGCCGGCACCAGTTTGGCGGTGGCACCGAGAGACAGGCCGACGGTGGCAAAAGCCGAAACGGCCTCGAAGGCATATTCCAGAAACGCGCCGCGACTGGCCATGGCCGGCAGGCCCTGCATCTGTACCGCCAGCAGGGAAAACACCGCCAAAGCGATGAACAGCAGGGCTGTCATGACCAGGGTCAGGGTTTTGTTGACGGCCGCCGCGGGCAGCGTGCGACGAAATACGTTGGTATGGGGATTGCCCTTGAGGCGGCTGTGCATAATGGCCACGAACAACGCCAGGCTGGTGGTTTTGATACCCCCGCCGCAAGATCCCGGCGAGGCACCGACAAACATCAGGAACATAATCAGAAACAGGGTCGGCACCTCGAACAGGTTGAGGTCGATGGAGTTGAAACCGGCGGTGCGGGAGGTGACCGATTGAAACAGGGCTACCCAGAACCCCTCAGCTGCTCCCATCGATTTCAGGGATGCAGAGGCTTCGAGCAGGCCGATCAGCAGGGCGCCCCCAACGATCAGAATGGCGCTGGTCATGAATACCAGGCGCGAATGCAGAGACAGCCGCCGGCGGCGTTTCCGCGACCGCTGGCGGTTCTGGCTCAGATCGAAGGTCTCCTTGATGACCAGAAAGCCGATGCCGCCGAGAATGATCAGCGCCATCAGGGTGATATTGACCAGCGGTTCGGCGCGATAACCGATCATGCTGTCGGCATACAGGGCGAATCCCGCGTTGCAAAACGCGGATATACTATGAAAAACGGCGCTGTAAATCCCCTTTCCCCATCCCATGCGGGGCACGAAGGCAACCGCCAGCAACGCCGCCCCGGCCGCTTCGATAACCAGGGTATAGCGGAAAATACTGCGCACCAGATCGCGCAGCGAATCGACCGGCGTATGCAGCAGGGTCTCCTGGATAACCCAGCGGTCGCGAATGCCGACCCCCATGCCCAGATAAAAAAACAGATACACGGAAAAAGTGGTGATGCCAAGCCCCCCGACCTGGATCAGCATCAGCACCACCAACTGGCCGAACAGGGTGAGCCTGGTACCGGTATCAACCACCACCAGACCGGTGACGCACTGCGCCGAAGTGGCGGTAAACAGCGCATCCAGGAATGACAACGGCTCGCCGTTGGCGGCAATGGGCAGGGTCAACAGGGCGCCGCCAAGCACTATGGCGCAAGCATAATACAAAATAAGCGCCCAGCCTGGGTCCAGGTTCTTGACTGCGAGCAATGAGCGTTTCATGAAGATTCGTCCTTGCGATCGTGGCGATAGGCAAGCATCAGAAGTCGGATGCGACACAAGCCCGGATTACAGGTTGAGGTAAGGCCGCAGATAGCGCCCGGTATAGGAGGCGGAACAGCGCGCCACGTCTTCCGGCGTTCCGCAGACCACGATCTCGCCACCGCGACTGCCACCTTCCGGACCCAGATCGATGATGTGATCGGCGGTCTTGATGACGTCGAGGTTATGCTCGATGACGACCACCGTATTGCCGGCATCGACCAGCCGGTGCAGCACGTCCAGCAATTTGTGGATATCGGCAAAATGCAGGCCGGTGGTCGGTTCGTCAAGAATGTAAATGGTGCGGCCGGTACCACGCTTGCCCAGCTCCTTGGCCAGCTTGACCCGCTGCGCTTCCCCCCCCGAAAGGGTGGTGGCACTCTGCCCCAGCTTGATGTAGCCCAGGCCCACATCGCGCAGCATTTCCAGCTTGTTGCGGATGCGGGGAATGTTTTCCATGAAAACCAGGGCCTGGTTGACTGTCATGTCGAGCACTTCCGCAATGTTCTTGCCCTTGTAGCGCACTTCGAGAGTCTCGCGATTGTAGCGCGCGCCCTTGCAGACCTCGCACTGCACATAGACATCCGGCAGGAAATGCATTTCGATCTTGAGGATCCCCTCGCCCTGACAGGCTTCGCAGCGGCCGCCCTTGACGTTGAAGGAAAACCGCCCCGGCTTGTAGCCGCGCAGTTTGGCCTCCGGCAACTGGGCAAACAGGTCGCGAATCTCTGTAAAAACGCCACTGTAGGTCGCCGGATTGGAACGCGGCGTGCGGCCGATGGGCGACTGGTCGATGTCGATAACCTTGTCGAGATGCTCCAGCCCGCGGATGTCGTCGACCCTGCCGGCCTTGTCGCGGGAGCGGTAGAGTCGCTGGGACAGGGCCTTGAACAGGGTGTCGATGATCAAAGTCGACTTTCCGGAGCCCGATACCCCGGTGACGCAGGTCATCACCCCCAGGGGGATGGCGGCATCGATGCCTTTGAGGTTGTTTTCCCGCGCTCCGACAATCCGCAGACTGCGTTCGCCGCGGCGGCGTTCCGCCGGCAGGGGAATGGTCAGGGCGCCGGACAGGTAGCGGCCGGTAAGGGAAGAGGGATCGTCGAGGATTTCCTGCGGCGTGCCCTGGGAGACAATCTCGCCGCCGTGGACCCCGGCGCCCGGCCCCATGTCGATGACATGATCCGCTTCGAGAATGGTCTCTTCATCGTGCTCCACCACCAGCACCGTATTGCCCAGATCGCGCAGCCGCTTGAGGGTATCGATGAGACGGCGGTTGTCCCTCTGATGCAGGCCGATGGACGGTTCGTCGAGGATATACAGCACCCCGACCAGCGCCGAGCCGACCTGGGTGGCCAGGCGGATTCGTTGCCCCTCGCCGCCCGACAGGGTGCCCGAAGCCCGGTCCAGGCTCAGGTAGTCGAGTCCCACATAGGTCAGAAACGACAGCCGCTCACGGATCTCCTTCAGAATCCGGCGGGCGATCTCGAATTCCTTGTCGGTCAGGCGCAGTTCCGCGAAAAAACGCTCAGCCTCATGGATGGAGAGGGCGCAGACTTCCTGAATGTTGCTGCCGCCGACCCGCACAAACAGGGATTCCGGACGCAGACGCGCACCCTGGCAGGTCGGGCAGGGCATGACGTTCATGAAGCGTTCGAGGTTTTCCCGCACGCGGTCCGAGTCGGATTCACGGTAGCGCCGCTCCAGATTGGGGATAATCCCCTCGAAGGGCTTCTCGAAATAGTGGCGCCGCTCGCCCTGATCGTAAAAAAAACGCACCTGTTCCTTGCCCGAGCCGTACAGCAGAATCTGGCGTATGCGCTCCGGCAGGCGGGCAAAAGGGGTATTGATGTCGAACCCGTAATGGTCGGCCAGTGCTTCCAGCAGCTGATGGTAGTAAAAACCGGTGCGGGTCTCCCAGGGCACCACGGCGCCTTCGCGCAGAGAAAGCTCCGGGTTGGGAACCACCTCCTCGGGATCGAAATACATCCGCGTACCGAGCCCCGAACAGTCCGGGCACGCCCCGTAGGGATTGTTGAAGGAGAACATGCGCGGCGTGATTTCCGGATAGGAGATGCCGCAATCGGCGCAGGCATGCTGCTCGGAAAACAGGCGGCTTTCTCCGTCGACCTCCTCCACCCGCACAATGCCACCGGCCAGGCGCAGGGCGGTTTCAAGCGAATCGGCCAGGCGGCTTTCGATGCCGGGACGCATCACCAGACGGTCGACCACCACCTCCAGTGTATGCTTTTTATTTTTATCCAGGACGATGTCCTCGCCGAGTTCCCGCATCTCACCATCGATACGGATGCGCACGAAACCGTCGGCCTGCAGCTGACGCATCTCCTTGCGATATTCGCCCTTGCGGCCACGCACGATAGGAGCCAGCAGCAGCAGTCGGGTATTTTCCGGCAGGGTCATGATACGGTCGACCATCTGCTGCACCGTCCAGGAGGCGATCTCCTTGCCGCAACCGTGGCAGTGGATACGGCCGACGCGGGCGAACAGCAGCCGCAGGTAATCGTAGATCTCGGTAACGGTGCCGACGGTGGAACGCGGATTTTTGGAGGTGGTTTTCTGCTCGATGGAAATGGCCGGAGACAAACCCTCGATGCTTTCAACGTCGGGCTTGGACATCTGTTCGAGAAACTGCCGGGCATAGGCCGAAAGGCTCTCCACGTAGCGTCGCTGGCCCTCGGCATACAGTGTGTCGAAGGCCAGGGTGCTCTTGCCCGATCCGGACACGCCGGTGATCACCACCAGCTTGTCCCGAGGGATGGTGACGTCGATGCCCTTGAGGTTATGCTCGCAGGCGCCTTTGATGATGATGGTTTTGCTCATAATACGTCCATCGATTCGTCCGGAGGTGAAACCCCGCAGGGGCAAACCCATGTGTTTGCCATCGGCGGCCCACCTGCGGCACTCACCCGAAATGGGCGGACACGCAGGGCTGCCGGCACAGCCGCAAGGCGGGCGGTTACAGCCCCGCAGGGGCCATCCGGGCGGCCATTTTCACCGCCTCGACCAGACTGCGGCAATCCGCCTTGCCGGTGCCGGCCAGATCGTAGGCCGTGCCGTGGTCGACCGAGGTGCGGATGATGGGCAGGCCCAGCGTCGTATTGACGCCGTCCTCGAAATGCAGCAGCTTCAGCGGAATCAGCCCCTGGTCGTGATACATGCAGATGACCGCGTCGTAGTCGCCGCGAACGGCGAAATGGAACAGGGCATCGGCACTGTGGGGGCCGCTGGCGCTGATGCCAAGGCGGCGCGCCGCGTCGATGGCCGGGGCGATGATGCGGGATTCCTCGTCGCCGAAACGGCCGCCTTCCCCGGCATGGGGATTGAGGGCCAGCACTGCCAGACGCGGCCGGGAGCAAGCGAAAAAGCGGCGGAAGGCAGCATCGGCAATACGTATGGTGGAAAGAATTTCGTCACGATTCAGCGCCGCGGGGACATCCCTGATGGCCAGATGGGTCGTGACCAGGCAGACCTTGAGGCGGCTGCCGCCGAGCATCATCACCACCTTGTCGACCTTGCAGCGGCGGGCCAGCAGCTCGGTGTGACCGGGCGCGTCGCAACCGGCGGCCAGAATCGCCTGCTTGTTGATGGGCCCTGTGATCATGGCTGCCGCCTCCCCGGCAAGGCAGCGGTCGCAGGCCCAGGTGATGTAATCGAGCATGGCCCGACCGCAGGCCGCATCCGGCCGGCCAGCGACCAGCTGCCCGGCAGGCAGGCGCGACAGGGCGCGGATCGCCATCCGCCGGCCCTTGCCAACCAGCATGTGGCTGGCCGGTCCCTCGCGGCTTTCGGTCAGAACGCAGTCGGCATCATACAGGCAGGCCGCCCGGTGCAGAATCCCCGGGTCCCCGGCTGTCAGCAGGGGACGATTTACCGTCTCGAAATGACCTTCGAGCCAGGCCCTCGCGATAATTTCCGGACCGACACCCGTCGGATCGCCCATGGTCAGGATCAAGGGCTGGCGCATGACGCTCACAGACGTTTCTCGATATCGGCACTGTCACGCAGATTCCGGGTCCACTCGGAAAGGGCTGAGGCGCGTTTGTCTTCCAGCAGCTTGTCTCTGATCTGGTCCCTGACCGATTCGAAGGTGCGGGTTTCGCCGGTGCTGCGTTCTTCCAGGCGCAGGATATGGAATCCCTCGGCGGTTTCGATGACGCCGGAAACCTGGCCAGCCGAAAGGTCACTGACTGCCCGGTTAAAGCTGTCGCTCAGGGTGCCTTCGGGGATCTCCCCCATATCGCCGCCATCCACCCCGGGGGTCGTGGCATGCTGCATCAGGATCTCATGGAAATCCTTCCCCTCAAGCAGCTCGTTGCGGGCCGCTTCGGCTCTGCCGCGCATGGCCTCGACCTCCGCGAAACCGTGCCCGGCGGTGAGTCGGAAGGTCATGCGGCTCAGGCGGATATAGGGTTCGGTGCGAAAATCCTCCATATGGGCGCGATAGTAATCGCGCATTTCCGCATTGGTGACCTCGACCTGGCCCTGGATCTCCCGGCCGACAAGCTTGAAATTGAGCAACTGCTGGCGCAGGCGCTCGCGATATGTCTCAAACGTCATTCCCTGGGCGACCAGCGCCTCCTGGAGTTGTTCGCGGGTGATATTGTTCTGTGCCTGAACATCGTTGATCGCCTGCTCTATGTCCTGCTCCGAGACCCGCAGGCCGAGCTTTTCGATGCGCTGGCGAAGCAGCAGATCCTCGATCATTTTGTCGAGGATCTTGCCGCGCAGCGCGTCCCTCTGGGTTGCCGAAACCTCGTCCTGGCCCTCGGCGGCGAGCAGAGTGTCGACTTCCCGATCAAGCTGGGCGGTGGTGATGATGTCCTGGTTGACAATCGCGGCAATGCGGCTGATGGTTTCGGCCGCCAGCGGCGTAGCGGCCAGCATCAGCGCGGCGGCTATAAGAAAAAAATGTTTCATGAGTGCCGTTCCTCGCAATGGGTTCAGGGTGTCTTGTTTCGGAAGATTCAGCAGAAAACAGGTTACAACAAGGCCCAGTCGACTTCAATAGAGGCCTTTTGCCGCAGGGTCTGCAGCCATTCCTGATACAGACGTTCTTCCTGTTGCCGACTCAGCAGGGCGACGATCTCCTGGCGTACCGTTTCCAGCGCGGGCTGCGAAGGGGGCCGATGCGCCTCGACCAGGAAAATGTGGTAGCCATACTCGGTTTTGACCAGATCGCTGACATGACCAACAGGCAGACCGAATACCGCGGCATCAAATGCTTCGGGCATTTCACCCCGTGCGAAAAGCCCGAGATCTCCGCCCTGTGCGGCATCGGGGGAAACGGAATAACGACGCGCCGCTTCGTCAAAAGGCAGGCCCTGGCGCAACATCCCGAGGACCTTGCGACCCTGGGTCTCATCCGCAACGGTAATCTGCCGGGCCCTTACCTGTTCGGGACGTGAAAAACTCTGCCGGTTGGCCTCGAAGTAAGCGGAAATGTCTGTTTCGTCGACCTTGATCTTGTCTCTGATCATCCGCTGCAGCACTTTTTCGACCAGCAGCTCTTCCTGCAGCAACTGTTTCCACGCATCGGCCGAAAGACCCTTTTTGGCCAGTGTCCGTTCAAATTCGCCGGGCGGATATTGACCAAGATGGTTTTGCACCGCTTTCCCCAACTCCCGGGCGGAAACGCTCAGATGCAGGTTGGCGGCTTCGCCCAGTAGCAACTGGTGGTCGATCAGTTGCGCCAGAAAGGATCGTCTCAGGGCCTGCTCCTCCTGTTCCGGAAGAGCGCGGTCCCTGGGCAGAAGCTGCTCGAACTCATGCTGAAACCGCTCCAGCGAAACCGTGCGGTCGTTAACCGTCAACAGCACCTGGGAAGGCAGCTTTTCCGGACTGCTGCAGGCCGCCGGCAGCAAAAAAAACAACAGGGCAAGGGCGTAAAACCCCCGGCAGGGATTCCCGCGAACGGCGTGCCTGGCAAATGCAACAGATTTCATCGGCTCATCCGACAGGGAAAGGGCGACCGGCATGACCCGGAGCGCATCAGGCTGCAAACGCTAACATAGCTAAACAAGGCCATGCAACGCCTTTCTGGCTTCATCGAGAGCCCCCTCGGCAGGGATTCGCCCGAGCCGTACCGCAAGACGGAAATCGGGTGAAAAGCTGTATTTTCTGGCATCCCGATCCAGCAAGGCGATGATTTTTTCAGGAGCCACAGGGGTGTCTTCCGCAAAAGCCAGAGTCAGAGAGTGCCCGTCATAATCGGCGGAGAGAATGCGCAGCTGCTTGAGCATGACCCGCAACTTCATGACCTCCAGAAGCAGCAAAGCCGGGTCGGGCAAAGCTCCGAAACGGTCGCGCAGTTCATCGGCCAGGGCGTAGAGCGAAGCTTCATCCTCGGCGCAGGCCAATTGCTTGTAAAACACCAGCCGCTGGTTGGGATCGGGAAGATATTTTTCCGGAAAAAACGCGGAAAGGCCGAGGCGGATTTCCGGATCGATGCGGTTTTCGCGCTGCTGGCCCTTGAGTTCGGCGATAGTGTCCTCCAGCAGTTCGGCATACATCTCGAAACCGATGGCGGCAATCTGTCCGGATTGTTTGGGACCGAGCAGGTCGCCGGCGCCACGCAGTTCCAGATCGTGGCTGGCGATGCGGAATCCGGCACCGAGTTCGGTCAGTTCGGTGAGCACCCGCAGCCGCTCGCGGGCCTCATGGGTCAGGGCGCTTTCTCCGGGGATCAGCAGATAGGCATAGGCGCGGACATGGGAACGTCCGACCCGGCCGCGCAACTGATAAAGCTGAGCCAGACCAAAACAGTCGGCCCGGTTGACGATAATGGTGTTGACCCGCGGAATGTCCAGGCCGTTTTCAATGATGGTGCTGCAGACCAGCACGTTGGTCCTGCCTTCAATAAAATCCATCATGACCGTTTCCAGTGCCTTTTCGGTCATCTGGCCGTGGCCGACGGCGATTTTCGCCTCGGGAACCAGATTCTGGAGAAATTCGGCCATGGCACCGATGCTCTGGACGCGGTTATGAACGAAGAACACCTGGCCGCCGCGGCGCAGCTCGTTGAGGATCGCCTGACGGATCAGGTCGTCGTCGAAACGGCTGACATAGGTGCGGATCGCCTGGCGGTCGACAGGCGGCGTATCGATGACCGACAGATCGCGCAGCCCCAGCAGGCTCATATGCAGGGTTCTGGGAATAGGGGTAGCGGTCAATGTCAGCAGATCGACTTCGGCCCGCAGTTTTTTCAGCCTCTCTTTGTGAGTGACGCCGAAACGCTGCTCCTCGTCGACAATCAGCAACCCCAGGTTTTTAAAGCGCACATCGCGCTGCAGCAGCCGGTGCGTGCCGATGAGGATATCGATCTTGCCGTCGGCGGTCCGCGCCAGAATCTGTTTCTGGTCGGCGGCGCTGTTCAGCCGCGACAGGGAAGCGACGGAAACCGGCGCATTTTCCAGGCGCTCGGCGAAGGTCTGGCCATGCTGGCGGGCCAGAATCGTGGTTGGCACCAGCACCGCGACCTGTTTACCGTCCAGTGCCGCTTTGTAGGCGGCGCGGATGGCGACTTCGGTCTTTCCGTAGCCGACGTCCCCACAGATGACCCGGTCCATGGGGCGCGGCGCCTGCATATCCGCCAGCACCTCGTTGATCGCAGCCAGCTGATCGGGGGTTTCCTCGTAAGGAAAAGCGGCCTCGAATTCCCGGAACATGGCATCCGGTGGCGAAAAACGGAAGCCCTCGTGCATTTCGCGCCGTGCGTAGATCTGCAGCAGTTCGCGGGCCAGCTCCTCGACCGCCGCGCGGGCCTTGAGCCTGGCTTTTTCCCAGGCGCCTCCGCCCATGCGGTCAAGGCGCGGCGCGGCACCCTCAACCCCGACATACTTCTGAATCTTCTCGATGCGCTCCACCGGCAGATACAGGCGGTCCTTGCCGGCATATTCCAGGTGCAGGAAATCCCCCTCGGCTCCCTGCAGGCACAGATGCCGCAACCCCTGGTAGCGACCGATTCCGTGATCGGCATGCACCACCAGATCACCTTCGCGCAGTTCGGCCAGAGAGGACAGGCGCGCTTTGGCCCGCGCCTCGGCGGCCCCGCTGCGGCGGGTGCGCTGGCCGAAAATCTCTTCTTCGGTGACCACCGCAAGCCGTTCCTCAGGCAGACGGAAGCCAACAGACAGATCGCCCAGGGTAATCACCGGGTGCCCGGGCCGCAGAGCGGAAACCGCAACATCCGGCAGCAGCGGCAGATCCAGACCGCGACCCGCCAGCAGGGACCGCAGGCGATCGGCCTGCCCCTGTTGATGACAGACCAGCAGCAGGCGCCAGGCGTCCTGTTGCCAGGCGAGTATGCGGTCGGCCAGCTGCGCGGCGAGGCCGCCATCCTGCTGTTGCCGGCTGCGCAGGTCGGCGTTGCCATCGGTGCGAAACACCAGCTGCACAGGCGCCTCTTCCAGGTGATACAGCCGCATGGAAGGGATGTCGAGACGTGGCATGCCCCGCAACCGACGATCCATCTCATCGCCTGTCAGGTACAGAGCCTCTCCCGGCAGGTACAGTTCGCCGCGGTCCGCCAGACGGGCTTCGCCCTCGCGAACCTCATCGTCGAGATGGTCTTTCTCCTGGGCGATGGCCGACGGATCGAGGCACACCAGCCGTCCGCCGGGCAGCGCATAATCAAAGATACTGTCCAGACCGTTGTAGCACAGCGGCATAAGAAAGCTGTGCCCCGGTCCCAGCAAGCCCTCGCGCGCCTCTTCCAGAAGGGCTTCTCTAAGGGGGCGGGCAAGCCCCAGACTGTCGGCGCGCTGCTTGAGGTTGCGCGCGAAATTGTCCAGGTACTCGCCGGCCAGGATCATTTCCCGCGCGGGCAGCAGTTCCAGCGCCGGGATTTTCTCGCCGCGCGAACGTTGGCTGATCGGATCGAAGGGGCGCATGCGCTCGATCTGGTCGCCGAAAAACTCGATGCGCACCGGTTCCCTGGAAGCCGGGGGAAAAAGATCCAGAAGATCGCCGCGCACCGAAAAGGTGCCGGGATCCTCCACCAGCGGTACGGGATGGTAACCAAGGTCGGCAAGGCGCGACAACAGCGTTTCCCGGGGATGGTGCTCGTTTTCCCGCAGGCAGCCGCGCAAGCGGGCCAGAATGGGACGCGGCATAACCCGTTGCATGGCTGAGCGCACGGTCAGCACCAGAGCCCGGGCACGCCCGTCGGCGAGGACCGCCAGCGCCGCCAGTCGTGCTGCCTCCACCCCTGGATGAGGCAGCAGGGCTTCATAGGGACGCATTTCCCAATGCGGGAGGCAGACAACCTGGCCGGGATTGCCGAGGTAGAAACCAAGATCGGCCGCCATGCGGGTGGCCTGTTCCGGGCTGGCGGCAAGAATCAGTAGCGGCTCAGGGCTATCGGCCAGCAGACGCGCCAGCACAAAGGCGCTGCTGCTGCCGGTCATGCCGAGCAGCTCGGCACGGGGCACATCGTTCAGGGCGCGAGATAATTCTTCCAGGGCCGGATGCCGGTCCATATGGAGGTCAGCAGGTTTCATGCTTCAAAAAGAGAGGGGCGCTGCAACTGCGCCCCGTCCCGTAAAAAAAATGTATCGGTTTGCTCAGTCACGCGGCACCGCCAGCATGCGCTCCAGCGCCCGGCGGGCCTTGTCGGCGGTTTCCGGGGGAACCGTTACCCTCGGCGACATGGATTGCAGGCAAGCCAGCACATCCTCGAGAGTGATGTATTTCATGGTTTTGCAGAAGAGCAGACTGTTGGGCATGATGAACTGCTTGTCGGGGTTTTCCTTGCGCAACCGGTAAAGGATACCCTGCTCCGTGCCGAGAATGAATTTTTTCGCCGGGCTTTTGCGAACATAATCGATCATGCCGCTGGTGGAGGCCACATGATCGGCCATCGCCAGGATCTGCGGCCGGCATTCCGGATGCGCCAGGAACAAGGCGTCGGGATGGGCCTGTTTGGCGGCCAGCACGTCTTCCTCGGGCACCTGGTCGTGATGCGGACAGTAGCCTTCCCAGAAATAGCACTTTTTGTCGGTGTTCGCGGCAATGTAACGGCCCAGATTGCGATCCGGAACCAGGATGACCTCGGCCGCATCCAGTGAATTGACCACCGCCACGGCGTTGGCGCTGGTACAACAGATGTCGCTCTCGGCCTTGACCGCGGCGCTCGAGTTTACGTAGGTCACCACCGGACGGCCGGGAAGTCGGGCTTTCATGGCCCGCAATGCATCCACCTCGACCATGTCGGCCATGGGGCATCCGGCGTCGCTGCGGGGCAACAACACGGTTTTGCCCGGTGCCAGAATGGCGGCGCTCTCCGCCATAAAATGCACACCACACAAAACAATCACCTGTCGGTCGGTGTGCGCCGCCTCGATCGCCATGGCCAGCGAGTCACCGGCCACGTCGGCAATCTCCTGAATTTCGTCACGCTGGTAGAAATGCGCCATGATCAGCGCGTTGCGCTCTTTGGCCAGACGCCGGATTTCATCCTTGAGTTGTCCCGATTCCATTCGCAGCCCTTTCCTTCAGGGGGTAAACACTGTTATAATGGGGCGCATCATAGTGTAAAACCCCTTGTTTGTCAAACCTTTACCGCTTCGACTCTCTTGACAGCCGGAGCGTTTGCGGCTATTGTCAGGTTGCGCCGATAAATCGGCTACTTTCGACTTTCGTGACCAAGAAAAGAGGTTTCCCGCATGTTCAATATCGGTCCCACCGAACTGCTGCTCATTTTGGCCCTGGCCCTGATCATTCTCGGGCCACGACGCCTTCCGGAGCTGGCCCGAGGCCTGGGCAAGGGGCTGGCCGAATTCAAGCGCGCCACCCGCGAATTGCATGAAGAAGCGGACGATGCGTTTACTGTCCAACAAACGCCGCCCGAAAGCACTGTCGACCAACCGGTCGCCTTGAGCGACACTTCCGATGCACCCCGCCCGCCGAAGGATTCCTCACCCGGTCATGGTTGATCAACCCCTGGTCAGTCATCTTGAAGAGTTGCGGCGCCGTCTGATTTGGTCGGGCGGTGCCTGGCTGCTTGCCACAGTGATCTGTTATGTCTTTGCCGAGACCTTGTTCCAGATCATTTCCGCCCCTTTGCGTCAGGCGCTGCCGGCCGGGAGTTCCCTGGTTTTTATCCAGGCGACCGAACCTTTCTTCACCTATGTGAAACTGGCGGCCATGGCCGGCCTGCTTGCCAGCCTGCCGGTGATTTTCTGGCAGCTATGGGCGTTTGTCGCGCCTGGGCTTTATCCTGGCGAAAAACGTCTGGCGGTACCCTTTGTCGTGGCCAGCAGCGCGTGCTTCGCTATCGGCACCTGGTTTGGCTTCGGCTTTGCCTTTCCCATGGTGTTTCGTTTTCTCATCGGCTACGGCACCGGCATCGGCAACATCAGCGCCATGCTGTCCATGGGCGGATACCTTTCCCTTTCCTGTCGTCTGCTGCTGGCCTTTGGGCTAATCTTCGAGCTGCCGATCATTATCTTTTTCCTGGCCCGTCTCGGCCTGGTCGATCATATCTGGCTCGCGCGCCGGCGCCGCCTGGCGGTGCTGCTGGCGTTTGTCATCGGCGCCATCCTGACGCCCCCCGACATCATTTCCCAGACAGCGATCGCCGGTCCTTTTGTTGTCCTTTATGAACTCGGCATTCTTGTGGCGCGATTTGCCGCAAGACGCGACTGACACCGCTAGCGATAAGAACGGGCAGGTAGATGAGCAAGGGGTTGCGTTTCACGATGGTGCTGACCGTACTGCTGGGCATGAGCCTGGCGGTACTTGCTCCCTTGCGCCTGCGCCACCTCGAACAGCGCGAACTGCGCTCCGATTTTCAGCATGAACTCGACGCCAGGGCGGTGGACCTGGAGCGGGAGCTGCACCTGAACCTGGAAGTGCTGTTCGCCTTTAAAAACCTTTTCATCGCCTCCCGGCAGGTGGAAAAAAAGAGTTTCACGCCGCAGCCGAAGAGGCCATCGCACGGCATCCGGGGATTCGCGCATTGGTGTGGGTCCCTTATATTGAGGCACCGCAGCGTGCAGCCTTCGAAGCCTCGATACGGGCCGAAGACCCGACCTTTTGCCTGTTCGAACTCTCTGCGCAGGGCCAACCGCGGGTGGCCCCTTCGCGTCGTGCCCATTATCCCATCCTGCACGTGAAAACCACCTTTCCACAGGAACCGCTGATCGGGCTGGACCTGGGCGGAGACCCGGCCTTTTTACGCCTGCTTGACGCTTTACCGGCGCAGGGCTCGGTCCTGGTGGCTGGCCATGCCGGCCTGACTGTCTGGCCGCAACTGAACGAGGGATTGCTCGGAATTCTGCCCGTCTACGAAGCTCACTCGCCCGGTGCAGTGAACCGGCGGGATCGGCTGCGCGGCGTCATGGTCGGCCTGTTCGATTTCGCCACGCTGCTCCAACGCGCCGACTGGTCGGACTTCCGGTCGCTTTTTATGGCGAGCCTGGTCAACATGGACCCCATCGGAGGCCACACCGAACTGTTCGCTTATCAGCAGCAGCCGCATTCGGACCGTCCCGCGGACGTGTCCTTTGCGCGGGATCTCAAGCTCCTCGGCAACATGCGCTGGCGGCTGCTGGCCCTACCGACCGGCGGCTACTTTCAAAGCCGGCGGAGCGTGGTGCCATGGATGTTCGTGCTGGCCGGCCTCGTGGTTGCCCTGGCGCTGCCACTGTATATGTGGCTGATGGCCCGGCACACCGCAGCCGTCGAGGCGCTGGTAGCGCGTCGTACCCGGCAGCTGGACGAAGCGAACCGCAAACTTGCAAGTCTGTCCCTGACCGACGGCCTGACCGGCATCGCCAACCGCCGCTTTTTCGATGATCACCTCAACCAGGAATGGAAACGGGCACAACGGGAGGGACGGCCCCTGAGCCTGGTCATGGTGGACATCGATCACTTCAAGGCCTACAACGATTACTATGGACATCTGGCGGGGGATGATTGCCTGCAGCGCGTGGCGCGGACACTTGAAACCGTGGTGGCCCGGCCCGGGGACCTGGCCGCCCGTTACGGAGGGGAGGAATTCGCGCTGGTCCTTCCGGATACGGATAACGGCGCAAGGATTCTCGGGGAGCGCTGCCGGGCTGCCGTGGCGGATCTCCAGATCCCCCATCAGGCCTCGCCGCTGCTGCCTGTTGTCACGGTCAGTGTCGGTGTGGCAACCGCCATCCCCAGGCCAGGGAGCACTCCCGAGGAGTTGATCGTACGTGCCGACCAGGCTCTGTATCGCGCCAAATTACTGGGCCGCAACCAGGTTGTGACGGAGCCCGTCGGGCCGTACCGCCATGCCGAGGGGGCGCATGATACCGGCAGCGTCTGATTGGCTTCGGGGCGTGCCATTGCTTCGGCGGCCAATTGGCGCTATAGTGCCGCAATGACTTCCGCTCTCCATATCGAACATCTGCATAAATCTTTTGCCGGAGCGCCCGCGGTGCGGAATCTGTCGCTGACGGTACAGCCCGGCGAGATATTCGGTCTGCTCGGACCCAATGGGGCAGGCAAAAGCACCACGATCAACATGATCAGCGGCGTTTGCCGCATCGATAGCGGCCAGGTTCTGATCTTCGGGCATGACAATCGCTCCGAACGACGCCTCACCCGTCGCCTGGTAGGGGTTATGCACCAGGAAATCGTCACCGACAATTTTTTCACCATCGACCGCGCCCTGCGGATCCATTCGGGCTATTACGGTGTGCCGCGGGATGCCGACTGGTGCGAGCTGCTCATCGAGCGGCTGGGTCTGGGACCGCATCTGCACAAGTCCATGAACAAGCTGTCCGGCGGCCTCAAGCGACGCTTCATGGTCGCGAAGGCCATGATTCACAAGCCGCGCCTGCTGATCCTTGATGAACCAACTGCCGGTGTCGACGTGGAGCTTCGGCGCACCCTCTGGGATTTCGTGCGGGAAATCAACGCTGAAGGGGTCACGGTGCTGCTGACCACCCACTATCTGGAAGAGGCCGAGCAGATGTGCGAGCGCATCGCCATCATGAACCACGGGGACCTTATCGCCCTGGAAAAAACGCAGCAGTTGCTGGCAAGGATCGAAGGCCGATACCTGCATGTCACCCTGGAGCAGCCGTTGCACGAGGTCCCCGAGACGCTCGCAGATCTGCGTCCGGCGTTGCGGGACAACGGAAGCGCGCTGCGCCTGGTTATCGATGCAGAGCAGGGGGCAGGGGAGGTGTTGCGCCGCCTTGGCGATCTCGGCATGACCGTGAGAGATATCGAAACATCGCGGCCCGGCCTCGAAGAGGTCTTCCTGCATCTCACCGGCGCAAGACCCGACAACGGACAGGCAGGTGGCAAATGATGGAGCGGTTCCGGCAACCCGAACGTTTCGTCGCCTGGCTTCCCTTTGCAACCTTGCTGCAAAAGGAGGTTTTACGCTTTCTGCGGGTCTCTTTCCAGACGCTGCTGGCACCGATCGTGACCGCCTCGCTGTATCTGTTCGTATTCGGCGCCACGCTTGGAGAGCGCATTTCGGTGCTGGAAGGATTCAGCTATGCCCAGTTCGTCATTCCCGGCCTGATCCTTATGGGGGTGATCAGCAACAGTTTCGCCAATACTTCTTCATCCCTGTTCATTTCCCGCTACCTGGGCAATATTGTTGATTTGCTGGTCACACCCATCAGCGCACCCCAGTTCATTCTGGCCTATACTCTCGCCGCCATGCTGCGCGGGCTGCTGGTCGGCACGGCGGTGCTGATCATTTCGACTTTCTTTGCCGACCTGCCCTGGCAACATCCGGCCGCCGCTTTGGCCATGGCCGCTTTGGCGAGTTTCCTCTTCGCCCAGTTCGGCCTGGTGGCGGCGATTCACGCCAATACGTTTGACGCCTTGTCGATGTTCAACAATTTTCTCATTCTACCGCTGATCTATCTTGGCGGTGTTTTCTACCCGGTTTCGATCCTGCCGCCATTCTGGGAAGGACTGTCCCGCTTCAACCCGTTACTGTACCTTATCGACGGGTTTCGCCAGGCGGTCCTCGGGGTTGGCGACGTTCCTCTGCATATGGCCTTTCTCGTCTCTTTCCTGATGGCTGCGATCCTGTTTGCGTGGGCGGCGTTTCTCATTGCACGAGGCTACAAGCTGCGCCTGTAACCCGAGCAACCTCGCCTTGCCGAAAACCCGGAACAACGGGAGATTGGTCGAGATCATGACCACGCGTGTGAAGGTCAGGATTCTCAAGGAAGGCGGCGGCGAAACCTGAAAATTGCCGGCCCGCGGCTCCTACCCCTCGCCCCTTAACGCCAGTTCGAGTTTTTCCAGTTCCAGCATGCGGTCCCGAAGCGCCGCGGCTTTTTCGAATTCCAGCTCCGCGGCCGCCGCCAGCATTTCATCCCTGACGCGAATGACCTCGGCTTTTATATCCTGGGGCGTGTGGTAATCCTCCAGCGCCTCGGCGGCCAGGGGCAGCTCGACATAGTCCTTTTCGGCGATGTCCTCGAGAATGGAACGCATCGATTTTTTGACCGTCCGCGGCGTGATGCCATGCTTCGCATTGTAGTCCAGCTGGGCGGCGCGGCGGCGTTCGGTTTCGTCGATACATCTGCGCATGGAGCGGGTGATCTGATCGGCGTACATGATAACGTGGCCCTCTACATTGCGGGCGGCCCGACCGCAGGTCTGGATCAGGGAACGTTCCGAGCGCAAAAAACCTTCCTTGTCGGCATCCAGGATTGCCACCAGCGACACTTCGGGAATATCGAGACCTTCGCGCAGCAGATTGATGCCGACCAGCACATCGAACAGCCCCTGGCGCAAATCACGCAGGATCTGCACGCGCTCCACGGTATCGATATCGGAGTGCAGGTAGCGCACCTTGATGCCGAGCTCACCGAGGTAACCGGTAAGTTCCTCCGCCATGCGTTTGGTGAGGGTCGTAACCAGCACGCGCTCGTTGCGTTTGACGGTATGCCGGATCTCGTGGATGAGATCGTCCACCTGATCCTTGGCGGGGCGCACGACGATGGGCGGATCGACCAGCCCGGTAGGGCGGATAATCTGTTCCACCACCACCCCGTCGGCCTTGCGTAGTTCATAATCGGCCGGCGTGGCCGATACATAGACCGTCTGGATGCCCCTGGCTTCGAATTCCTCGAAGGTCAGGGGCCGGTTGTCGAGAGCGGAAGGCAGCCGGAACCCGTAACGCACCAGCGTCTCCTTGCGGGAACGGTCGCCCCGGTACATGGCGCCGATCTGGGAAACGGTAACGTGCGACTCGTCGATGAACAACAGGGCGTTATCGGGGAAATAGTCGAACAGGGTCGCCGGCGGCTGTCCGGCACGGCGGCCATCGAGAAACCGCGAATAGTTCTCGATTCCCTGGCAGTAGCCCATCTCCTCGATCATTTCGATGTCGAACATCGTACGTTGCTCGATGCGCTGGGCCTCCAGCAGCATGTCGTTGCCGCGGAACCAGACGATGCGCTCCTGCAGTTCGTCCTGGATCTCGCGGATGGCCCGATCCAGGGTCGGCCGGGTGGCGACATAGTGGCTGGCGGGGAACACCGTGGTACGCTCCAGCCGATCCAGAATCCTGCCGCGCAACGGATCGATTTCGCAGATGGCGTCGATCTCGTCTCCGAAAAATTCAATGCGCAGTGCCCGTTTTTCCTCGTAGGCGGGGAAAATTTCCACCGTATCACCGCGGACCCGGAAGGCGCCCCGGTGAAAATCGATATCGTTGCGCTCGTACTGGATTTCGATCAGGCGCTTGAGCAGGCTGTTACGGTCAAGCTGCATGCCCTTTTCCAGACGGATGAGCATGCCGTAATAGGCTTCGGGTGAACCGAGACCGTAGATACAGGACACCGAGGCGACGATCAACACATCGTTGCGGCTGAGCAGACTGCGGGTGGCGCTATGCCGCATCTTGTCGATTTCCTCATTGATGGAGGAATCTTTTTCGATGAAGGTGTCGGTGGTGGGGACGTAGGCCTCGGGCTGGTAATAATCGTAGTAGGAAACAAAATATTCGACCGCGTTGTCCGGAAACAGTTCCTTGAATTCTCCGTACAGTTGCGCCGCCAGGGTCTTGTTATGGGCCAGCACCAAGGTCGGGCGCTGCACCCTTGCCACCACGTTGGCCATGGTAAAGGTCTTGCCCGAACCGGTAACCCCGAGCAGCACCTGGTGACGGTCGCCCCGCCCGATGCCGGCAGCGAGTTCGTCGATGGCCTGCGGCTGATCGCCGCGTGGTTGATAGTCGGATTTGAGAACGAATCTGGCCATAATCGTGGAGTTTAAAACGTCCCGTGGAAAAAGAAAACCTGCTTTAACGGCAAACACACTGCGCATGACGCCAAAAAGGGCCATCCTGCCGAATGACCCTTTTCAATGCTTATGCAATATGCCTGCGGTCAGCGTACCTTCCAGGTCGTGCCCTGCGGTCCGTCCAGCAGCTGGATACCCTTGGCGGCCAGTTCATCGCGGATTTCGTCGGCACGGGTAAAGTCCTTGTTTTTACGGGCTACCTGCCGTTGGCGGATGAATTCCTCCATGTCTGCCTCGCTGTACCCCGTAGCCGTCAGGAGGGCGAGGTTCATCTGCCTGAGCCAGATGGCCGGGTCGGAGGCGAAAATGCCCAGTACCCCCCCGAGTTTCAGCAGGGTTTCGTAGAGAGCCCGAACCTCGGCGAGCTTTTCGCGATTTTTACGGAAGCCCTTTTCAGTGACCAGGCGGTTGATGGTGCGGACCGCCTCGAACAGGTGACCAATGGCGGCAGCGGTATTGAAATCGTCGTCCATCGCTTCGCGGAAGGCAGCTTCAAGGGTTTTGCCGGCCTCTGAAACGGAATCGCTTGCCGGACTGGCGTCCAGGACTTCCAAGGCGACCTGCAACGCCTCGTAAAACCGGCTAAGACCCAGCCGCGCTTCCTGCAGGTTCTGATCGGAGAAGTCGATGGGCGAGCGATAATGGGCGGTAAGGATGAAAAAGCGCAGCACCTCCGGATCGTAGCTTTTGAGAATATCCCGGATGGTGAAAAAATTGCCCAGCGACTTGCTCATCTTTTCCTGGTTGACATTGACGAAGCCGTTGTGCAGCCAGTATTTGACAAAGGGTTTGCCGGTGGCCCCTTCGCTCTGGGCGATTTCGTTTTCGTGATGGGGAAACACAAGGTCCTTGCCGCCGCCATGGATGTCAAAAGATTCGCCGAGATACTCCATCGCCATGGCGGAGCATTCGATGTGCCAGCCGGGGCGCCCCGGGCCCCAGGGGCTCTCCCAGGCCGGCTCGCCGGGCTTGGCGGCTTTCCAGAGGGCGAAATCCATGGGGTTGCGCTTCTGCTCACCGGGCGCGATACGGGCGCCGGAACGCATTTCATCCATATTGCGCTTGCTGAGCTTGAGGTAGGAGGGGAAATTCTCCACCGAAAAATAGACATCGCCGCCGGATTCGTAGGCGATGCCGCGCTCGATGAGCCTCTGAACCAGGGCAATGATGTGGTCGATATGATGGGTTGCCTTGGGCTGAACCGTCGGATCGGCGAGTCCGAGGCGCGCCATATCCTCATCAAAAGCCTGGATGAATTCGCCGGCCAGGTCATCGGACGTGATGCCCCGTTCGTTGGCGCGCTTGATGATTTTATCATCGACATCGGTGTAATTGCGCACATAGGTGACATCGTAGCCGATGAATTGCAGATACCGGTAGATGACATCGAAAACCACGTTGGCGCGGGCATGGCCGATATGGCAATAATCGTAAACGGTTACGCCGCAGACATACATGCCGACCTTGCCGGGTTGCAGCGGCTCGAAGACTTCCTTGCGGCCGGACATGGTATTGTAAACACGCAAACTCATGGTGAAGGTAGCTCCTTGGTTGGACGGGCGGGCAAGAGAGACGTCAGTCACCCCCGGCTTTGGCCCAGGAATCCCGCAGGGTCACGGTGCGATTGAAAACCGGTTTACCGGCCGTGAAATCGAAGCGGTCGGCACAGAAATAGCCAAGCCGCTCAAACTGATAACGGTTTTCTGGCTGCGCCTCGGCCAAGGACGGCTCCACCAGGCATTCGCCAAGCACCCGCAGCGAATCCGGATTGAGGTGGCTCTTGAAATCGACCTCTTTATCGCCGTCGGGGGCAGGAACATTGAACAGGCGGTCATACAGACGCACCTCGGTCTTGACGGCATGGGCCGCGGAGACCCAGTGCAAAGTCCCCTTGACCTTGCGTCCGTCGGGTGCCGAACCGCCGCGGGAGGCAGGATCGTAAGTGCAGCGCAATTCAATGATCTCGTTGCTGACCGGATCCCGCACCACCTCTTCGCAGCGAATCAGGTAAGCGTACTTGAGACGCACTTCGCGGCCGGGCGCCAGGCGGAAAAACTTTTTCGGCGGATCTTCCATAAAATCTTCCCGCTCGATATAGAGTACCCTGGAAAAAGGCACCTTTCTGGTGCCCATTTCCGGAAGGTTGGGATGATTGGGCGCCTCGAATTCGTCCACCTGCCCTTCCGGATAGTTGTCGATGACGACGCGCAGAGGATCGAGCACCGCCATGGCGCGGGGTGTTGTGCGGTCGAGATCTTCGCGCACGCAGTACTCCAGGAAGCCCATGTCGACGCAGCTGTCCTTTTTTGACACGCCGATGCGCTCACAGAAGTTACGGATCGCCGCCGGCGTGAAGCCGCGGCGCCGCAGCCCGGCAAGGGTCGGCATACGCGGATCATCCCATCCCTGGACGTATTCGCCGTTGACCAGCTCCAGCAGTTTGCGTTTGCTCATCACCGTGTAGTTGATGTTGAGACGGGCGAACTCGATCTGCCGGGGATGATGGATGCCCAGCTGATCGATGAACCAGTCGTACAGGGGACGATGCGCCTCAAACTCCAGGGTACAGATGGAATGGGTGATTCCTTCAAGGGAGTCGGATTGCCCATGGGTAAAGTCGTACATGGGATAGATGCACCACCGGTTGCCGGTGCGGTGATGTTCGGCATGCAGAATGCGGTACATGACCGGATCGCGCAGGTTCAGATTGGGCGAGGCCATGTCGATTTTTGCACGCAACACCCTGCTGCCATCCGCAAACTCGCCGTTTTTCATCGCCTGGAACAGCGCCAGATTTTCTTCCACGGAACGGTCGCGGCAGGGACTGTTGCGACCGGGCTCGGTGAGCGTGCCCCGATAGGCGCGGATCTGTTCCGCCGACAGGTCATCGACATAGGCCTTGCCGGCTTCGATAAGCCGAATCGCCCAGCGATAAAGCTGCTCGAAGTAATCCGAGGCGTAATACTCGTGTGCTCCCCAGTCGAAACCGAGCCAGCGCACGGTCTCCTTGATGGAATCGATATACTCCTGCTCTTCTTTGGTCGGATTGGTATCGTCGAAGCGCAAATGACAGCGGCTGCCTCCCGGAGCCCCGGCATAGTCCCGGGCCAAGCCGAAATTCAGGCAGATGCTCTTGGCGTGACCGATATGCAGATAACCGTTCGGTTCCGGCGGAAACCGGGTGACCACGCAGCCGTCGTTCTTGTTCTGACGCAGATCGGCATCGATAATCGCCCGGATGAAATTCGTCGGCGCAGCGGATTCCGATGCGTCGACAGCAGGTTTTGTGTGATCGGCGGTTTCCTTGGAACCCTTGTCCGACATGGGGATACCTCGTAGTACAGGAGAAAAGAATTGCAGCGGGTTAAAAAAACGACCTTCCGAAGAAAGGTCGCAAATTTACAGGCAAAAAGCAACAGGGAATTGCCCTGCAGCGATTTGCCGAAGGCGCGGTCAGTGGTTGTCCGCGACCTTGCTCAACACCACCACCGCATGGGAGCTGATCCCTTCGCCTCGGCCTTCAAAACCGAGCTGCTCGGTGGTGGTGGCTTTCACGTTGATACGGTCGCAATCGGTGCCGCAGGCATCGGCGATCCGCTCCCGCATACGCGCAATGAAGGGGGCGAGTTTGGGGCGCTGCGCAATGATGGTCGCGTCGAGATTGCCAAGAGCATACCCCTTGTCCCGTGTTAGGCGCATAACCTCGCGCAGCAGCTTGATACTGGAAATGCCCCGATAGGCGGGATCGGTATCGGGGAAATGTTTGCCGATATCTCCTTCGCCCAGGGCGCCGAGGATCGCGTCACAGATAGCATGCAGCAGCACGTCGGCGTCGGAATGCCCCAGCAAGCCCAGATGGTAGGCAATTTCCACGCCCCCGAGGATAAGCTTGCGCTCCGCAACCAACTGGTGAACGTCGTAACCGTGTCCGATGCGCATCATGCCGGGGTATCCTGGATTGTCGAGAAAAGCCCGGGCCAGCAGCAGGTCCTCGGGCGTGGTGATTTTGATGTTGCGGTAGCTGCCCGGGATGACGGCGACCCGACCGCCGGTCCACTCGATCAGCGAAGCATCATCGGTTCCCTGATAGTTTTGCTGCTGCGCAAGCCGATGAGCGTCGAGGATGGCCCCAAAGCGAAAACCTTGCGGGGTCTGCGCCTGCCAGAGATGCCGGCGATCCGGAGTCGCCTCGATCATGCCGTCTCGCACAAGCTTGATAGTGTCCTTGACGGGGACGCCAACAATCGCCGCCCCGCTTTTCTCCGCCTTTTCGATGGCGGCATCGATGAGCTCGAAAGGCAGCAACGGACGGGCGCCGTCATGGATCAGCACCACGTCATCGGGCGCCGCACCGCAAGCCAGCAAGCCATTGCGCACCGAATCCTGACGTTCGGCGCCACCAGGCACCAGGCCCCTGACCTTGCTGAAACCATAAGGGTCGATGACCTGCTGTTGGCAAAGAGGCATTTCCGCTTGCGGACAAATGACGAAAATATGATCGACGCGGGGATGGCGATCAAACAGGGCAATGGTATGACTCAGCACCGGTCGCTCGCCGAGGGGCAGGTATTGCTTGTTGACGGACGCACCCATGCGTTTTCCCATGCCGGCGGCAGGGAGCAGAACAAAAACACTCATAGCAGGATCTCGAGGCACCAGTCGCTGCCTCCGCTGGCTTGGCGGCGAGCAGGCGCAACGACCGGGATAGACGGCAGCCGGCCAATATCACCGGATGCCGGGCGACAGCTGTTGAATCGGGAACGGTCGGCAATGCCTAGTGAGTGAAGAAACTTTCAACCCGGTCGACGACCTGTTGCTCGTCCTTGCCGTCCGCCAGGGCAATCTCCTTGACGACAAGCTTGCGGGCCAGTTCCAGGACTTTCTTTTCCCCGTAGGAGAGTTCCTTCCCCTCACGGATCGCGTAAAGATCCCTCAGCACCTCCGCAACCTCAAAGACATCACCGGAGCGTATTTTTTCGTTATAATCACGCTGGCGACGGCTCCAGGATGGAAGACTGCCGTGGCTTTCGGGCTTGTCCCTGAGGATGTTGTAGACTGTCCTGACGTGGGTCTTGTCGATAAGAGACCTCATGCCTACGGTGCCGACATTATTGACCGGCACCATGATGGTCATATCGCTGTCGACAATGCGCAATACATAGAAATCCAGTATCTGACCGACGAATTCCCTTGATTCAATGGCCTCGATGACCCCGACACCTTGGGCTGGATAAACAGCCATGTCTCCGATTTTAAACAACGCAGGACTCCTTTTTGCAACAGGCTTTAACTTAACATAATTCCGTCATGACCGTCAAGAGCGGGGAGCGGTTTGGCAGAGAAGCGGTGCCTGGCTGGTACAGGGGGAAGGCAGGCGCGGGAGGAACCGGCCCCTGCTGCGAAAGCGGGCCGGGAGGATGGTTTTCAATTCAGCTGTATCAACGAAGCGTTTTTCACCTGCAGCAGATAAAGATTTTTGCGCGCCTCGCCGGTGGGTTCGAACCGGGTTTTTCCGGTAACGCCGGGATAATCCCGCACCTGGACCAGGGCGTCACGCAGGCTTTCCCGATCCGCCAGCGGATTCTGCTGCAGAAGATCCAGCAGCATATCGGCCGCATCGTAGCCCTGGGCTTCAAACAGAGAGGGTTCTTTTGCGTACCGCTGCATGTAGCGGTCGACAAATTCCCGCACCAACGAATCAGGACTGTGGCGGAAAAAACCACTGACAAAAACGCCATTTTCCAGCGAGGATCCCGCCCGAACCAGAAGATCCGGCGTATCCCAGCTGGCACTTCCGAGCAATGCGGTATCGGACAGTCCATAGAAAGGCAGTTGCGGCGCAATCAGGGCCAGCCGATCCGCGGTATCGGGAATAAACAGCGCATCCGGCCCCTTGGTTCGGGTGCTCCGCAGGGACCGGATCTGCTGGCGAAAATCCGTGGTGCGGGAGGGATAAAATACGGTGGCGACGATTTCGCCTCCCAGGTCACGAATCGCTGCAATAAACGATTTGGCCAGCTCCTTTCCCAGCCGGGTTTCGGGCGCAAGAACACCGAAAGAAGACATATTTTTCTGTTTGATGGCGTAATCGGCCAGGGTCCTGGCCTGCAGATCGGCCGTCAGGCTGTTGCGAAAAATCCAGGGCCCTGTCTCGGTCAATCCGGCATGCTGGGAGAATGACACCAACGGGACGGCTTCCAACTCGGCGCGGCGCGCCGCCTTGCTGGCTGCATTTCCCGTCAGGGGACCAATAATCGCGATTACCTGGCGGCTGGCGGCCAGCTCCGCGATGCATTGCTCGGCAACGGCAGGATCCGCGGCACTGTCGCGCACCAGAAAGGTTGCCGTGCGCTGCAGGGCATGCTCTTGCAGCGCCAGTTCCATGCCGCGCAACAGTTGCTTGCCAAACCCGGCAAACCGTCCGGAAAGCGGCAGAACAACGCCAATAGCCAGCGGCGAAGCCTTTTGCGAGAGTTGTTGGTAAAGCATCTCGGCATCGTCGCGAAAAGGGAACGCCACAGGGCTTTTCAATATGCCGTCAAGCAGGGAAAGCGCCTGGCCATGCCGACCTGCCTGGTGGTGGCGCACGGCCTGCTGCAGCAGAACATCATGTCCAAGGGGTGAGCCTTGAAACAAAAAGGCCGCTTCGGACAACTCCGAATCACTCAGGCGGCTCTCCAGAATGCCATGGGCCTGTTGCAGCAGCTGCGAAGCCACCGCGGGGTCGATATCGAGGCGCAGACGGCGCTGAATATAAAACAGAGCTTCAGCATGCTGTCCGGACTTCAGGGAAGCGTCAGCAAGTGCTGCGAGGCGCTGATGCCGCTGGCTGCCATTGAGTGCCGCTTCTTCCAGGGGGCGCAACAATTCCACTCCCGCGGAGATGCGGCCGGTACCGATTAGACCCAGTCCTTCCAGCAGGCGACTTTCCGGTGTCCGGCGCCCTTCAGGAATAGCGCCGAGGTGGGCAAGCATATCGGCCAGCTGGCCCTGACGATAATAAATGCGCGCCAGAGCCATGTGAGCCTGCCATGCATCCGGGTGCTGCGGTTGTTCGGCAACAGCCGCCTTCAAGGGTGGCATGGCGAGTTCCGCAGAGCCGGACCGATAAAGCTCCAGAGCCTGCTGCAAAGCGCTGGATGCAGACACGGCCCGACACAGCCCTCCCTGCAAAGCCGCCAGGACAACCAGAACCACTAATGAAAAAATGGCACGCCTCAACATAGCCTCAATCCGAAAAAAGATTTCGCTCCGCTGATCCGCCGCGGCGGATCAGCCAAACAATTCCTTAACCTTGGCAAAAAAGGTTTTACCCATGGGGTGGATTTCTTCGCCCCCCTCTCTGGCAAACTCCTCCAGAAGCTCCTTTTGCCGGTCGGTAAGTGACGTAGGCACCTCGACACGCAAAACCACCAGCTGATCGCCCCGATTATAGCCCTGCAGAGACGGGAAGCCATAATTAGCCAGCTTGATCACCTTTCCGGATTGGGTCCCCGCGGGAACCTTGATGTTCAGCTTTTCCGTAAGGGTCGGTACCTCCAGTTCACACCCAAGGGCGGCCTGGGGAAAGGAAATGGGAATTTCACAGATGATGTTCTGACCATCCCTTTGGAACAGCGGGTGATCCTTGACCGAAATAACGACGTACAGATCCCCCGGAGGTCCGCCATGCAGGCCGGGCTCCCCCTCGGCGGACAGCTTCAGGCGGCTGCCGGTTTCAACCCCTGCCGGGATCTTCAGAGACAATGTGCGTTTGCCCCGCACCCTGCCGCTGCCATGGCATTCGGCACACGGCTGGTCGATGATCTGGCCCTCACCGTGACAGTCGGGACAGGGCCGGGTCAGGGAAAAATAACCCTGCTGAATGCGCACCTGGCCAGCGCCCTGGCAGGTAGCGCAAACCCGCGGGCTGGTACCGGGTTTGGCGCCGATGCCGTTGCAGGTCCCGCAGGTTTGATAGCGGGGGATCTGGATTTTGGTTTCCAGACCGAAAGCCGCCTCTTCAAAACTGATGGAGAGGTTGTAACGCAGGTCGTCACCCCGCCGGCCACGACTGCGCTGACCGCCACGATTCCCGAAGATATCTCCGAACAGGTCTCCGAACAGGTCTTCGAAAGGGGTTCCGCTAAAGCCGCCGGAGGAATAACTGCCTCCTCCACCGCCGCCATTCAGCCCGGCATGACCATATTGATCGTAAATAACGCGCTGTTGGGTATCGGATAAAACCGAGTAGGCTTCGGAAATTTCCTTGAACTTGTCCTCGGCCTGTTTGTCACCGGCGTTCTTGTCGGGATGGAACTGGATCGCCAGTTTACGATAGGCTTTCTTGATTTCCGTTTCGCTGGCGTTGCGATGAACACCCAGAACCTCGTAATAATCGCGCTTGCTCAACTTTGATATTCCTTATGTTTCAGCCGGCCATGAACCCTGCAACGCCTGGCGGAAAATTCCCAACGCAACAGGAGCCGGGGACAAACCCCGGCTCCTGTAAGGTTGCAGAATACTGACGGTTTACTTGTTCTTATCGTCCACTTCTTCAAACTCCGCATCGACCACGCCTTCGTCGCCGCCGCCTTGCGGGGCATCGTCCGCGGCGGTCTGCGCGCCCTCCTGGCCATGCTTGTAGACCGCCTCGGCCAGTTTGTGGGAAGCGGTAGCCAAGGCTTCGCTCTTCTGGCGAATGGCGTCGGCGCTGTCGCCGTCCATGCTTTTCTTGAGTTCCTCCAGGGCATCCTGGATATTCTTCCGGGTTGCCTCGTCCACCTTGTCCCCGTGCTCCTTGAGGGTCTTTTCGGTGGAGTAGGCGAGGCCATCGGCCTGGTTGCGGGCTTCGATCAGTTCACGCTTTTTCTTGTCCTCGGTGGAATGGGCCTCGGCGTCCTTGACCATCTTGTCGATTTCAGAGTCGCTCAGGCCTGAAGAAGCCGTGATGCGGATCGACTGTTCCTTGCCTGTGCCCAGATCCTTGGCCGAAACATGCAGAATGCCGTTGGCATCGATGTCAAAAGCAACTTCGATCTGAGGCACACCGCGCGGCGCCGGCGGAATGCCGACCAGCTCAAAACGGCCGATGGTCTTGTTGTCGGACGCCATCTCCCGCTCGCCCTGAAGCACGTGAACCGATACCGCCGGCTGGTTATCGGCGGCGGTGGAGAAAATCTGGCTTTTTTTGCAGGGAATGGTAGTGTTTTTCTCGATCAGCTTGGTCATGATGCCGCCGAGGGTCTCAATCCCCAGGGACAGGGGGGTGACGTCCAGCAGCAGCACGTCCTTGACCTCGCCCTTGAGCACCCCGCCCTGAATCGCGGCGCCGATGGCAACAACCTCATCGGGGTTGACACCCTTGTTGGGGGTCTTGCCGAAGATTTCCTGGACTTTGGCCTGCACCGCCGGCATGCGGGTCATGCCACCGACCAGCAGCACTTCGTCGACATCGGAAGCCGAAAGGCCGGCATCCTTGAGAGCCATGCGGCAGGGTTCGACCAATTTTGCCAGCAGACTGGCACAGATGCTTTCCAGCTTGGAACGGGTCAGGCGGATGTTAAGGTGCTTGGGCCCCGACTGGTCTGCCGTGATAAACGGCAGGTTGATATCCGTTTCCATGGAGGTGGACAGCTCGCACTTGGCCTTTTCGCAGGCTTCCTTGAGGCGCTGCAGGGCCATCTTGTCCTTGCGCAGGTCAATGCCCTGATCCTTTTTGAATTCGTCGGCGACATAATCCATAATGTGCTGATCGAAATCTTCGCCGCCCAGAAAGGTATCCCCATTGGTCGATTTGACTTCGAAAACGCCGTCGCCCAGTTCCAGGATGGAAATGTCAAAGGTGCCGCCACCCAGGTCGAAAACGGCGATTTTTTCTTCGTTTTTCTTGTCCAGGCCATAGGCAAGAGAGGCGGCGGTCGGCTCGTTGATAATGCGCAGCACGTTCAGACCGGCGATCTTGCCGGCATCCTTGGTGGCCTGGCGCTGCGAATCGTTGAAATAGGCAGGAACAGTTATAACCGCATCGGTGACGGCTTCGCCGAGATAGTCTTCAGCGGTCTGCTTCATTTTCTGCAGAATCATGGCTGAAATCTCGGGAGGGCTGTATTTTTTCCCGCGCACTTCTACCCAGGCATCGCCATTATCGGCCTTGACGATAGCAAACGGGCTGACCTTGATGTCTTTCTGAACGGCGTCGCTTTCGAACTTGCGGCCGATCAGCCGCTTGATGGCGAACAATGTGTTCTCCGGATTGGTCACAGCCTGACGCTTGGCCTGCTGGCCGACCAGGCGCTCACCACTTTCCGTGAAGGCCACCATCGACGGGGTGGTGCGGGAACCTTCGGCATTGGCGATGACCACAGGCTCTCCACCTTCCATGACAGCCACGCAGGAGTTGGTGGTGCCGAGGTCGATTCCGATAACTTTTCCCATGAGTATATATCCTCCTTTAAATTTGAATCTGGCGTTTAATTGGTGTGCAACCAGGGCTATTCGTCGGCTGCGGGGGATTTGGAAACCAGCACCAGGGCCGGACGCAGCAACCGGTCGTTGAGCAGGTAGCCTTTTTGCATTTCCTGCAGTACGGTATTGGGCGGATGCTCGGCGCTTTCCAGCTGCCCCATGGCTTCGTGCCAGGTCGGATCGAACGGTTCACCCACCGCCGCGACCGGCGTCACACCAAACTTTTCCAGCAGCTTGCGGCACTGGGAAAGGGTCATCTCAACCCCTTCCATGAGTCCCTGCACCGTTTCTTCGCTGCCGCGGGCGTGGTCGATGGCCCGCTCGAGATTGTCCACAACGGTCAGGACTTCGCGCAGCAGGTTTTCATTGGCGAACCGTACCAGATCCTCCTTTTCCCGCTGCATGCGCTTGCGGAAGTTTTCCAGTTCAGCCCGCTCGCGCAGATAGAGATCCCAGTTTTTCTGCTTTTCGGCCAACGCCTCAGCCAGTTCCTGTTGCACGGCGGCAAGCGGAGCCGCTTCGGCCTGCGTGCCTTCCGGCACTGCGGCGGCGGTCTCTTCGCTCAGGCCCTGGTCCGTTTCGGTTGCCTGGTTTTTCGGTTCTGCCACGATAGTTCGTCTCCTATTCCTATTTCTATTCCTCTTCACTGTCCAGAATACTGCCGATCAGTCCGGCGGTAAAATCGACCAGCGGGATGACCGTCGAATACGGCATGCGGGTCGGCCCGATGATACCCAGGGTGCCGATGGCGCCCCAGCGGCTGGAAAACGATGCCGCAACCAGACTGCACCCCTCGATGTCGCTGTAATGATCCGGGCTGCCGATGTAGATCTGCACGCCTTCGGCCAACTGGCTTTTGTGCAGCAATTCCATCAGCAGGTTTTTCTGATCGAATGTCCGCATCAGACGCCTCATGCGGCTCAAATCATTGAATTCCGGCTGATCGAGGATATTCGATGCGCCCTCGATGTAGATCTGACCGCCGAAATCATCCTCCAAGGCCAGACATGACAGATGCAGGGCACGCCGGAGCAGGGTATCGTAGGTGGCCATTTCCTCCGCCATCTGAACCACAATGCGTTGTTTGATGTCCTGGATGGAGAGTCCGCTGTATGTCTGGTTGAGATAATTGGCCGCTTCCTGCAGCTGAGACTCGTTGAGCGGCAGATCCGACTCGATAATCTTGTGCTCGACAATCCCGGACTGGCTGACAAAAACCGCCAGGATACGGCGCGCCGAAAGTCTGACGAAGTCGATACGGCGGCAGATGGTGGTTGCCAACTGCGGCACCATGACCACCCCCGTGTAGCTGGAGGAGGTGGACAGGATGCGTCCGGCTTCACGCAACAACTCCTCCATGCGCAACCTGCGATTCCGGTAATGCTCGCGGATCGATTGCCGCTTGCTGGGCGACAGCTGCTTGATTCGAAGCAGGCTGTCCAGATAGAAGCGGTAACCTTTCTCGGTCGGTATGCGCCCGGCAGAGGTGTGCGGGGACGTCAGGTATCCCATCTCTTCCAGGTCGGCCATGACATTGCGGACCGTTGCCGGCGACAGAGGGATCGCGTGCCTGCGCGTCAAAGCCCGCGAACCGATGGGCTCCCCCGACAGGATGTAATCCTCGATGATGGCCTCAAGTATCAGCCGACAGCGTTCGTTCAACTCTTCGTTCATCGCGATACGCAATCGTAAAACAAGCCGGGGCATCCGGCTTGAAAGGACGTTAGCACTCTGACTTGTTGAGTGCTAACGGGAAACAACATAACAACGGCCCTACCCTTTGTCAAGGGCAAAGCAGGTGGAAAAACAAAGGGAAAACGCCTACAGGAAGGGGTTGATTAAATGGTCGAACAGCAGCCACCCCTGAAGGTCCAGCCGCCAACGTCCCTGGCGGCAGATCAAATGCGGACCGCAGCGTTTCACGGCAACGGGAAACGCCTCTGCGAAGCCAATCCCGAAACGCCTTAAAAACGCTGCCTCATCAATACCTTCGGCACAGCGCAGGGCAAGGTACGCGGTCTCGGCCATGGCACCGCGGCGATCGAAAGTTTCCAGTTCCACCACGGGATCCCGATGCGCGGCAAGCGCATCCCGGTACGATGTCAGATCGGCAGGTACCATGCCGCGCCAGCCCCACTGGCGGTCGCAGAAGGAGTGAGCGCCGGGGCCGACGCCAAGGTAAGCCTGGCGCTTCCAGGTAAGAAGATTGTGCAGGCATTGGCGGCCGGTTCGCCCGTAGTTTGAGATTTCATAATGCGCAAACCCCGCCGCAATCAATCGTTCATGCAGCAGCATGAAACTTTCGGCATAGACCTCCTCGGTCGCCGGTTGCATGTGCCCCGCTTCCACCTGGCAGGCAAAGGGGGTTTCGGGCTCGATGCCCAGGCCGTAACAGGAAAGATGCTCCGGGCCAAGCTGAAGGATGGATTCAAGATCGGCCAGGGCGCCTTGGGGGGCTGGTCGGGAAGGGCGAAGATCAGGTCGCAGCCGACATTATCGAACCCGGCCTGCCGTGCCCATCGGAAAGCAAGACGCGCTTCCGCGGCGCTGTGAATCCGGCCCAGCCGGGCGAGGCTCCTGTCGTTCAGGGACTGGACCCCGAAAGAAAGTCGATTGATACCGGCACCGTGATAACCCAGCAACTTGCCGGCGGTGACCGTGCCCGGATTCGCCTCCAGGCTGATTTCGGCGTCGCGGCTCAGACCGAACAACCGATCGGCATGCTGCAGAATCAGGCCGACGGCGCGCGGCGGCAGCAGCGAAGGCGTCCCGCCGCCGAAAAAAACGGTCGAGAAAGGTCCCTGCCAGCGGTCGCGATGTCTTTCCTGCTCGAGATGGGCAATAACCAGCTGTGGGAAGCCTTCAAGCTGTGAAGCATTCAGAGGCAGGGAAAAAAAGTCGCAATACGGACACTTGCGAAGACAGAACGGTACGTGGATATACAGAGACGTCACGGCAGAACAATCCGCTTCCGAAAGCTCAGTCGATGACCCAAACCGCCAGACCTTCGCTTTTCTGAATCAGGTCCCGGGAAACACTGCCCAGAACCATCTGCTTCATTTTGGAAAGGCCCCGCCGGCCCACCACCACGGTATCACAGCCAAAAGCCCGGGCTTCATCGGCAATATCCTGGGCAATGCCGCGCCGCAGCGGCTTGGCGAGCACTGTCAGGCGCTCGGCGGGAAGCTGCTGTTCGGCAAACATTTGCGCGGCTTGGGTCAAAACTTTTTCCACCTCGTTCTGCTCCTGCAGGTGATCCTCGTCGCCCTGCGATTGACGCGTTTCGGGCTTGACGGTGTCATCCGGTTTTTTTTCGCTGCTGGGGACGCCGGTAAGAACCGTGAACAGAATGACCTGGGCATCGGGAAGGTGCGGCACAATCTCCGCCGCATAGCTGGCAGCCCGCATCGATAGCGGAGAACAGTCCAGGGCCACAAGCAGCTTTTTCATGTTGAAATCGTTCCTTTCGATTGGCCTCGCCACAGCGGCGGAAACTTTTTGGCGCAGGTCGTCCGCAACCCCGCGGGACCGTCGGCACAGAGCTAGGCGATAAAATACAACAAGGAGGTGGCGGCAAGAAAAATAACGGCCAACAGCACGCCGACCCCTACCGGGTAGGTACCGAGCCTGCTGCGCTGTCGGATGCGTTGTTTCGTGCCGGGCGATAGGTCCTGAAAACCCATCAGCCGGTTCAGAATTCGAAGGCAGCCGATTTGCACGTTGCCTCCCGGTTCTTCAAAGAACCTTGCAGACAAGGCCGTCATGCGGGTAATGAAAAACCGCTCGCAGTGAGCATTCAGTCCATTGAACAGGCGATCAACGCCCCGGTACAGCATGAGACCGCCGCGTCGATAAAACCAGTCCACATCAAGATTGGTCGCGGCTTTCTCAAAGGGATAAATACGCCAGCGGCACAGCAACCAAAAGCCCAGGCCGGCAAAACACAGCAACTGCAATTTGCTCAGGACATGCGCTGGCGTATAAAGTTCGTAGACGGCGGGATAGGGCATGATGCCGAACAGAAGTTGCGGTCGCAGCCCAAGCAGCACACATAGAAAAGCCGTTGCAGCCATGGCCAGCAGCATGTGCGGCGGCGCTTCCCGGATTTGTACTTTTGCCTCTGCGCCGAAAAAGATCCGGTAGGGGATCTTGACCCCCGCATAGAAAAAGGTTCCGACCGAAGCGGCTGTCAACACCAGCCATACCAGGGGGCGATGACTGTGGGTTACCGCATCCATGATGATTGATTTGGTCACAAAACCGCTGAACAGGGGAAACGCCGAGATGGACGCGGAACCGACCAGACAGCATATGACGGTACCGGGCATGCTGCGGTAGAGACCGCCAAGTTGCGAAGCATTGCTTGTCCCGGTTCGGAAGACAACAGCCCCCAGGACCATAAAAAGCAGACTCTTATAAAGGATATGCGCGAAGGCATGGCAGACGGCGCCGTTGATGGCCATATCGCTGCCGATGCCGATGGCCACCACCATGTAACCGACCTGACTGATGAGGCTGTAACACAGAACGCGACGCAGGTCGTTCTCGATCAGTGCATACAGCACGGGAAAGGCCGCCATAAGAGCGCCAATCCAGACCAGTTCTTCGATACCGGCAAAGCAGCGGGCCAGCACATACACCGCGCTTTTGGTGGTAAAGACACTGAGAAAAACGGCACCGGCGACCGTCGATTCCGGGTAGGCATCGACCAACCAGGCATGCAGCAGAGGCCAGGCGCAGTTCAGGCCGAAGCCAAGAAAAATCAACACGGCCCCTGGCGCGTCAAGTTGCAGGGGCCCCAGGGCAAGATCGCCACCGGCGCTGCGATGCAGCAAAATGCCCGACAACAGGCAAAGCCCACCGGCGACATGCACCAGCATATAACGCACTGCCGCCTCTCGCGATCGGCGCGTACGGCGCGCAGCAATCAAAAAGGTGGCGGCAAGGGTCAGGGTTTCCCAAAACACGAACAGGGTGATCAGATCCCCGGCGAAGGTTACCCCCTGCGCCGCACCGGCATACAGCAGGCCAACCGCATAATGACTGCGCTCTTTGTGGTGAAAAGAAAACAGTACGCCAAGCAGACAGGCAAGATAAAACACATAGCCGAATATCCGTGACAGGGCGTCGATACGGGTGGTTAACAGGTTGAGCCCAAAAAAAGAAACCTGGCCGAAATTACCTTCGGGTGCCGCCCACAGCAACAACAACCCCGCCAGAGGAGCGGCCAGAGCCGCTATCCTCAGAGCTCGGCCCTGAAACAGCGTCGTCAGCAGGGCGCCCGCTACCAGGATCAGCGCCGGCGGCAAGACAATACTAGCGATCATAATACTCCTCGTCCCGCAAAACCAGGGGCCGCAACAGGAATCTGGCGATCAATGCCAAAGACACAACCGTAACCAGTCCAAATGCGGCAGAAAACCCGCGCCAGCCGTCCCAGGGGAAAAAAGCGTGCGAATGCATCCTGAATTCCAGCAACAGCAGGGAAATCAACCACAGACCGTATCCCCACAACATGAGCCTGCGGTCACACGATAAATGGCTACGCTTTTCCTGGCGCATGGTCACCCTCCGGACAGCGTCTGTCGCACCAATTGCAGCAACAGACCGGGAAAGAAAAAAAGTCCTGCCGATACCAGAGCTGTTGTTACCAGGGGGATCAGGCAGAACAGGGGTGCTTCCTCAACAGCCGCAACGGTTGCGAGACGGGGGGCCTCGGCAAAAAACCCACGGTAGACGATGGGCAGAAAATAGGCGGCATTAAGAAAGGAGCTGACCAGCAAAACCAGCAGCAAGATTATCTGTCCGGTCTCGATGGCTCCGGTCAGCAAATGCCACTTGCTGATAAAGCCCCCAAAGGTGGCATTCCGATAATGGACAGGGCCCCGAGCAGAAAAGCACCGTAGGTTACAGGCATGCGCCGCCCCAGTCCATCCATCTCGCTGATGTACTTCTTGTGGCTGGCGACGTAGATGGCGCCGGCGCAGAAAAACAGGGTAATCTTGCCGAAGGCGTGCATGGCAATGTGCAGCAGTCCCCCGGTCATGCCGGCCGCCGACAGCATGCCCGCGCCAAGCACCATGTAGGATAACTGGCCGATGGTGGAGTAGGCCAGGCGCCGTTTGAGATTGTCCTGCGTCAGGGCCACCAGCGAAGCGACGAGCACGGTAACCGACGCCAGAGACGTGATGATAACGCCGAGGTCGAGATTTCGCAGCAGATCGGGGCCGAATATGTGCAACACGACTCGCAGGATGGAGAAGACACCGACCTTGACCACCGCCACCCCGTGCAGGAAAGAACTTACAGGCGTCGGCGCGACCATGGCGGCCGGCAACCAGCCATGCATGGGCATGATGGCCGCCTTGGCGAAACCAAGGACAAACAATACCAGAAGCAGCGTCAGGGTAGCAAAGGAGGCTTGGCCGGCGAAAATGCCGCCGGCGGTGAAATCGAGTGTTCCGGTCGTCGCATAGGTGATGAGCATCGCCGGCAGCACCAGACCGATGGAGGTGCCGAGAATATAGGTCAGGTATCGACGTCCCGAGGACCGGGCCTCCCCGTTGCGCTCATGGGTCACCAGGGGGTAGGTGGCGAGGGACAGCATCTCGTAAAAAAGATAGAGGGTCAGCAGGTTGGCAGCAAAGGCGACGCCGATGGTCGCGGCGATAGCCAGAGCAAAAGCGGTAAAATAGCGGGTCTGGTCATGTTCCTTCAAGGCCCGCATATAGCCGATGGAGTAAAGGGAGGTGCAGATCCACAGGAACGAGGCAACAAGAGCAAAGTAAATGCCCATTGCGTCCACCCGCAACTGGATTGGCACACCGGGCAACACCTCGGCCAGCGTAAAGACAAACCCCTGGCCCGACAGTACCGCGGGAAGCATGGCGGCAATCAACAGAAATTTGGTGATGCCGGCCAGCAATGTCCAGAACTCGCGCAGGTTCGGCCTGCCATCCGACAAAAAAATGGGAACGGCGGCCAGCAAGGAGACCCCGACGGCCGCCAGGGGCCATGGGGAAGACTGATAGATCATGATCGTTTCGGCTTTCCTTGGTATATTTCTTCAGGGAGCGAACCCCGGCGGCAGAGCCAGGCGAATTACGTTCTCGATCAGCGGTCCGCAGCCGAAACCGAGAGCCAGCAACGCGATCGCGGATATCAGCAGGGGGCTGAGCATGGGCAGCGGGGCTTCGCCGGAACCTTGTTGCGTGGTAGCCTGCAAGCCTGCAACCGGCTGAAAATAGGCCAGCTCCATAATGCGGAAAAACAGCACCGCATTGATCAGGCTGCTGATCAGCAGAGCCGTCATGAATTCCCAGTGTCCGGCCCGCACCGCACCCAGAATCAAATACCATTTGCTGAAGAAACCACAGGTTGGGGGCACGCCGATCATGGAAAGAGCCCCGACCGTAAAAGCGGCCATGGTCAGGGGCATGCGGCGATACAGGCCATGCAGCCGATCGAACTCCAGGCTGCCGGTGCGATACAGAATGGCCGCTGCCGCCAGAAACAAGCACAGGGTCATCATGGCGTCGTTGACAATGTGCAAAATGGCGCCGGTCATGCCGGTGCCGTTGGCCAGCCACACGCCTCCCACCATGTAAGCGACTTCAGCAACCAGAATATAGGTCAGCATGCGACGCAGATCCCGTTGCGCCAGCGCCAGGCTGGACGCGCACAATATCGCCAGGGATGCGGCCCAGACGATCAGGGACTGAACCCCGGCATGCTGAATGAATTCATATCCGGGGGAGAAAATCGAGAACATGACACGGATCATCAGATAGACGGTGACCTTGGTCATCAGCGGCGCGATCATCACGCCAGCTCCGGTCGGCGCCTGGCTGTAGGCGTTGGGCAGCCAGACATGCAGGGGGAACAGGGCCATCTTCACCCACAGGCCCACCATCAGAAACGCAAAGGCGGTGGCAACCGCGGCCGGCGCGTTGAGCCCCGGCAGGATGCCCGCGATATCGGCCATATTCAGAGTGCCGGTGAGGATATAGAGGTACCCGACACCGAGCAGATAGAAGCAGGCACCGATCGACCCCATGATTATATAATTGAAACTCGCCAGCGGCGCCCTGTCGGATCCCATGGCGATGAGGCCATAGGTGGTGATGGCGGTAATCTCGAGCAGTACGTAGAGATTGAAGGCATCGCCGGTCTGGACCAGGCCGAGCAAGCCGGCCACCAGAATCATGTACAGAGTGAAAAACAGATGTTCCCGCCCCGGCAGTTCGTTCTGAACGCTTTTCAGGGCACTGCAGGTGGCGAGCAGCGCCACGGAAGAAACCAGCAGCAGCATTAAAGCGCTCAGCGGGTCTATGACAAGTTCGATGCCGTAAGGAGCCTGCCAGTTTCCGACCGTGTAGCGGTACGCGCCATCACGCAGCACCCTCAGCAATGTCAGCAGGGCGCCGAAAGTCGAGAACCCGAGGGCGGCAAGGATCAAAGGTCCGATCCAGGCGCGGGAAACACGACCGAGAAGATTAACGGCAAAAGCTGACAACAGAGGCGCCGCCAATATGTAGAGATGCATGTTTGGCGTGTTCATTGGCCGATTTTCTCCAGAATTTCGTCCTCTTCAAGGGTGCCGAATTTCCGATGGATACGGATCATGATGGCCAATGCCACCCCCGTGACGCTGACGGAAACGACAATCGCCGTCAGCATCAGCACATGGGGCAGGGGATTGAGTATGCGGCTGGCATCAACACCGTGTAGCATGACCGCATGCTTGTCGACGATGGGAATTCCGGCGCCCCGTTTGCCGCCAATGGAGACATAAAAAAGGATTATGGCGGTCTGGAAGATGTTCATGCCAAGCAGTTTTTTCACCAGATTGCGTTTGCCGATCATGGCATAAAAACCGATCATCATCAGCACCACGTAAATCCAGTAATTGTACTTGGCGACGATTTCCGACAGCAGCTGGTCCATATCAGAGCCCCTCATCCATCTCGCCGCCGGAACCAAGGTCCCAGAACAGCGATGCCATGATGCACATCACCGCGATGCCCACGCCCAGTTCCACCAGGAAAATGCCCATGGAGCGCCAGGCAACCGGCCCCAAAGGCAGGATCCTGTCCAGCGCGCTGTAATCCAGAAACAGCCCCCGGCCAAAGCGCAGAGCAGGGCGACGCCGGTATAGATCAGGACCCCGACATTGCTGAGCACGGCATTGACCCGCACCGACAGAAACCGCAGGGAGGTGCGAAGATCGAAGGCCAGGGCCAGCAGGATGAAAGACGATCCCAGTATGACCCCCCCTGGAAGCCCCCACCCGGACTGTAATGACCGTGAACAATGACATACAGACCGAACAGTTGGATGAAAGGCACCAGCAGCCTGACGGCGGTGCGTACGATAAGGTCTTCGCCGGCCAGCCGGTCCCGGGTCCGTTCCTGAAGCAGTTTCATGTTTTTTGTCTCCGCAGCACACATATCACCGCCAGACCCGCGCAGTAAATAACCACCGTCTCGAACATGGTGTCGTAGCCGCGATAATCGCCGAGAATTGCGGTGACAATATTGGGAACGTGGGTTTGCTTGACCGCCTGCTGGATGTAAACCGGCGACACATGGCGGCTGGCGGGCGAAGCTGCGTCTCCCCAGGCGGCAAAATCCCGGGTACCGTACAGCAGCACGATGCCGGTTGCCAGGGTGGCGAGAAAAGCGAGTGTTTTCAATCCTTGCTCCTTCTTGTTGTGCGCAGGATGGCGGCGATAAACAGGACGCTGCTGACCCCGGCGCCGACCGTCGCTTCGGTAAAGGCCACGTCAACGGCGCCCATTTCCGCCCAGAGAAGACACATGAGAAAACTGTAGACGCCGAAAATCACCACGGCGCCAAGCAGATCACGGGTATTGATGGCGGCCACGGCGCAGATGACCACCAGCGCCAGAATGAACAGGTCCAGCTCCCAGATCATTGCGGTTCATCCTTTTTGGTCCAGGGCTCCATGCCGATAATCAGAGCCGCCTCGGTGACCGCGTGGGTGGCGGTAGGGCTGGCGACGAACACGAAGGCCGCAATAGCCAGAATCTTGAGGCTTACCAGCAGATTGGCCGGCGAAAAGTCGACCAGGTTGTACAGAGCGACGCCGGCAATCACCAGCACAGCAGCCAGGGAATCGCATTTGCCCGCCGCGTGCAGCCGGGTGTAGAAATCAGGAAAACGCAACACCCCGACTACCCCCACGGCAAAGAAAAAGATGCCGGCGACAAGCAGAAAACCCGTGATCCAGAGCACTTCCGATCTCCTTTCGAAAGGCTAGTCACCCGGCATGTGCTTACGGCGCAGAAAATATTTGGCCGCACCAAGGGTGGCGATGAAATTAAGCAGGGCATAGGCGATGGCGATATCTACAAACATCGCAACATTGCGGTAGAGCACGCCGATAATAAGCAGCAAAACCGTGGTTTTGGTGCCGATAACGTTGCCGCCGAGAATGCGGTCGAAAACCGTGGGCCCGCCAACGACCCGCACCAGACAAAGGGCCATCAGCAAAAGCAGGACGATGCCGCAGCCTAAAAAAAGATATTCCATCATAGGGTCGACTCAAGAGCCCGACCGACGCGACGCTCCATTTCACCAGGCAGGGAAGCGGCGGCATTGCGGGTCAGGGCATAAACGGTGAATTCATCATCGTGAATATTGACGGTGATGGTGCCCGGAGTCAGGGTGATCGACTGGGCGAAGGTCACCTTGGTTATCGGGCGGCGAAGAAAGGTCTTGAAACGGATCAAACGTGGATCGATGAGGTCATACATGCGGGGATGAAGAACGATATAGGCCACCTCAAGGTTGGCCAGGACAATCTGCCAGAACAGCCAGGGGCAATACAGCAGGATGCCGATGGTGCCTCGCAGCCAACGGCGCTTTTTTTCACCGTAAAACAGCAGCTTATGGCTTAGCAGGGTAACCAGCAGGCAACTGAGAACTCCCAGGGAAAAATGGAAGGCATCGAACATGCCCGACAGCATCGCCCAAAAGGCGAGCATGGTGAAAAAAGTCGCGACCCTGGTCATGGAACAACTTTCCGGAAGGAGTTTCCGCCTGCTGACAAGCACATCAAGCGAATGAGCAGAACGGTGAAAAGACCCCTTCGAGGACTGTCTCGATCTCGAAAGGTAAAAACAGACATCCCCGTTCTCACCGGCAGTTATGCAACAACCTGTCGATATGCCTGTTTCGTCCGTCAGATAATCGGCAAGGGGATTGGATGCCTCCGGCTCGGCCGGTGGAGAATTTTTAGCACGCTTTATTTTGACCGTCAAGCTTCCGATGCAAACAGCCGCGCATGTTTGATTCAAGGCCCGCACCTTGTGTCGACGACAGCGCTATCCTATAATCCGCGCATAATGACACCAACCCATTTACAGGAAGCAGTCGGCTAACGGGTATCCGTCCGGAAACCCCGGATGCAAACTGGCTGTTTCCACGCCGGAAAGGTACGCCATGGTCGGCAGAATGAAAGTTGCAGCCGTTCAATTCGATATCGTCACAGGGCAGATTGAGCGGAATCTGGAAGCCGTCCTTGCCGCCTTGCAGCGGTTGCGGCGCCATAAGGTTTGCTTGACGGTATTGCCGGAAATGTGGAGCAGCGGTTTCGATTACCGGTCGCTGGGGCAACTGGCGCAAAAAACCCCCGAGGTGCTGGAGACGATTGCGCGACACCCGGCGGCTCTCGACATGGTTGTGGTCGGCAGCCTGCCGGAATATTGCGACGGAGATGTCTACAACACCACCTTTGTGCTGGACCGGGGGCGGATTGCAGGTCGTTACCGCAAGTTGCATCTGTTTTCGCCGATGTGCGAAAACCGCTATATGCGCGCCGGCAACACTGCTTTGGTGGTGGAAACGGCCGCAGGCCGCATCGGCGTGGCCATATGCTACGATTTGCGTTTCCCCGAACTGTTCCGGCGCCTGAGCCTGGATGGCGCCGACCTGATCTGCCTCTCGGCGCAGTGGCCCAGGCCGCGCCAGGATCACTGGCAAACCCTGATAAAGGCACGGGCCATTGAAAACCAGGTATTCATGGTAGCGGCCAACAACTGCGGCATGCAGGGCAAACTCGATTTTTTCGGAAACAGCATGATCGTATCGCCGCGCGGCGAAGTAGCGGCCGAGGGTGGAGATAAGCCTTGTGAAATTCTTGCGGAAATCGACGGAGAGGCGCAGCAGGCCTACCGGCAGGCGATTCCGGCCTGGAAGGATCGCCGCCCCGATGTCTATGGAGTGTTGACCTGAGCGATTCCCCCTGCCCGGCGACAGCGAAAAAACGGAGCCGGGCAGGGGGGGGTGGGGCCGGTTTACAGAGATCCGCCGATAAACACCATCACGAACAGCGCCACGGTCTCGATAACGCCGAGGGCCATGAGGTAATTGCCGAATCCTTGCCCGGTTTCCGCCAGGGCATCCGAAGCGCCGGCACCGGCGCGACCCTGCAGCCAGGATGACAGGCCCATTGCAATGCCGCCCAGAATGCCGGCGAACAGGCTGGCTGGCCAATTGCCGGGCGTGGAACCGGCGGCACCCTTGATGGTATTCATCAGAATCATGCCGTAAATGGTTTGCGACAGAGGAGCGCCGACAAAGGCGACCAGCAAAAACGGGGCGGCCTTGCTTTGCGCATAGCACTTCTTCCAGGCTCCGATGGCGGCCATGGCGGCGGCCCCGGTGCCCAGCGCCGAACCGATGGCAGCCAGTGCAAAAGCCGCTGCTGCGCCGGAATTTGCGAGGGAAAGAGCGATTTCTGGACTCATGTTGGGTTCTCCTTCGATAAGACGGAATAAGATCTGACGGCTGTCAGGACTGTTTGCGACGCGAGGGCTTTGCCAGCGGCCGGTAAGGCACGCCGGCCCATTCCATACCCAGATGGCCGGAAAATTCCAGCATGTTGAGCCGGATGCCGTGTACCAGCACACTCATGGCGCATAGTACGATGTTCAACCCGTGACCGAGCAACAGGATTACGGCAACCGCCAGCCCCTTGAGAAGCGGATGCATCTGCATACCGAGAGCCATGCTGTTGAAACTCTGGGCGACGGCGACGGTGGCGGCGCCGACGGCGAAAAGGCGAATGTATGAAACCAGATCGACGAAGCTGTTGATGATGTTCATGGCCAGCGAACCCAGCCCGCCGGCAACGGCCTTGAACGGATTGAAGCTGGGTCTGGAAAACAGCACCACCGCCAGCGCCCCGGGACCATACAGCCACCAGAGCAGTCCCGGAGCCACCTGCTGACCCAGCACCATCTGTCCCGCCAGAAAAAAGTTTCCACAGAAAATCAGCACCCATCCGAGTTCGCTGATAGCCCGTACCCGCCAGCCGATCATCAGGGCATTCCAGATATGCGCGATGGCCAGGTGAATCACGCCGATCAGAAAACACAGTTTCTGCACCTGGATGCTGTCGGTCAACGCCTCCAGCACGGCAATGTTTCTGCCGCCGCCGGTCCAGCCGAAATAGGTTCCGGACAAAACGCCCCAGACAATGGTGCAGACCGCCAGTTCACCGAACAGCCAGAAGGGCTGCGCCGGAGCTTTGGGAAATTTTTTCCGCAGGGCAACGGTAGCGACCAGAAACACGGCTCCGTAACCGGCATCGCCGATAAGAATAGCGAAAAAAAGCGAGAAAAAGATCAGGAACCAGGCGCTGATGTCGATCTCGTGGTAGCCGGGTATCACGCCCAGGCTTTTAAAAACCAGCCGGATCGGCTCGACCCAGCGCGGCAGCCTGACCAGCGTCGGCACGCATCTGTCGGCCCGGTCCGGATCGCTCAGCAGCAGGGCCCAGCCCTGGCGGCGCGCCGCTTCGCGCAGGCTGTCGACCTTGTTGACGGGAATGTAGCCCTGCAGATAAGCCAGCCGGCCTTTTTGCCCCATCCCGTCACGGGCCACACAATGGGCGATTTCAGCCTCGAGCTGCCGCAGTTCGTCGTGCAGCACCGCGCTGCAGCTGGTCAATGCGGCCAGCAGGCTGTGTTGCTCGGCCAGGGCCTGCTCGCTGTCCGCCAGCTGCTTGCGCAACTCCCGGGCACTGGTTGTTTGCGAAACAGGCAACGGCGTGAATGGCAAGGTGGTGCCCGCGGGGGCAACCACCACGAAGTAATCCTGACGACCGAAGGTAGCCGTTTTGTGCAGAACCGCGCCTTCCGGAAGCTCCGGCAGATGGCCGGCCGCGCTTTTTCCGAAGGCCACAACAAGGTTGTTCTTGCGCAGGGCGGCAATCGTCTCTGGATCGAAATCACCCCATGGCTGCAGCTCCTGGAGTTCGAGATGCAGAGCGTCGATGCGCGTTTGGAGCGTATTGCATTCGGCGGTGGCCTCCATCACCGAAGCGCAAAGCTCCTCGGCATCGGGACTCTGGCCACAGATGGCGGCACGGTCATCGGGGGCGATGTTATCAAGAACGGCCATGGCTCGCGCCAGACGCCCATGCCTGTTGCGCAGGCTGGCCAGCTGTACGGAGTCGGGTGGCTGCGCCGGATGAACATGCACGGTGCCGAGTTCCGCCAGTTGCTCGATGGTCTGCTCACGGTGCTCTTCCAGACAGACCAGGGACAGTTTTTTCATTGGTTCGATCATAATGGATCCCGACTCGAAATGGGGTGGCGAATGTCTCAGTTGGCGACGGTGCGTGCAGCGCACTTGCCCTTGGCGATTTTGGCGCGACCCACTGCGGTGGTTTGCTGATCATCCAGGCAGATCCTGATTTTTCTTATATTTTCGATAGCCTCAGGAATCTTGACTTTTTCGAAAAGGTTGACACGCTGGGAGGTCGCTCGCAACTCCTTTTCCAGCGCGTCACGCTGTTCCTCCAGCAGTTGCCGTTTCAGGCGCAACACCGTCAGCTGTTTTACCGCCTTGAGCAGTGCTTCCTGCCACTGCGGAGCGAGGAACAGGTCGCACTCCGTCTCGTCCATGATCAGTTCTTCAAAAACGGTGATATTGATCCCGGCGATGTTTCTGGAAGAGGTGCGCCACTGATCGACATCGAACAGGTCGGCCAGCTGATCCGCCGAAGCGGCCGCGAGCAGTTCCGCCCACTGACCAACCCCCTCCTCGACAGACGCCGATTCCAGGTCCAGACGCTGCATGGTCATTTGCACTTCCCGCACCTCCATTTGCAGCTGCTGTTTTTTCAGCTGCAGGGTCGGCAGATAGCGCCGGTAGCGCTGCAGGGCCTCACGCTGGGATTTCAGTTCCGTTTTGGTCAGTTTGATCTTGGCCATGCGATCACCCTTTATCCGCGGCCCGTCCGCCAGTCCGTTTCGGCCAGAAGGTCGATACAAGCTCGGATTTGATATCGGTCTCCGCGGGATCGAAACAGGCCGCCAGGATTTCCCATCCCGTATCGAGAGCCTGTTCCAGCGGAATGTTTACCGCCAGATCCATCATGCGGCTTTCGAACAGCTTCCCATACTTCAGCAGTTTGCTGTCCCATTCCGACATGCGGAAGCCCATGGCCTGCTTCTCCTGGGTTTCGCGGCAGTCGGCATACAGGCGGATCATGGTGTCCATCAGGGCGCGATGGTCGGCGCGAGTCGCACCGTTGACCTGCTGTTTGAGTCGGCTGAGGGAACCGAAGGGTTCAATACGCCCGTTTTTCAGATAAAATTGCCCCTCCGTGATGTAGCCGGTGTTGTCCGGCACCGGGTGGGTGACATCGTCGCCGGGCATGGTGGTTACGGCCAGTACGGTAACCGAACCGGCGCCATCAAAATCGACGGCTTTTTCATAACGCGAAGCCAACTGGCTGTACAGATCACCGGGATAGCCTCGGTTGGCGGGAATCTGCTCCATGGTAATCGAGATTTCCTTCATGGCGTCGCAGAAATTGGTCATGTCGGTCAACAGCACCAGCACCCGTTTGTTTTCGTTGACGGCGAAATGCTCGGCGACGGCCAGGGTCATATCCGGCACCAGCATGCACTCCACGATAGGGTCGGAGGCGGTGTGGATAAACAGCACCGATCGGGACAGGGCGCCGTGTTCTTCCAGGGTATGGCGTAAAAACAGGTAGTCATCGTGCTTGAGACCCATGCCGCCAACCAGTATGATATCCACCTCGGCCTGCATGGCGATGCGCGCCAGAAGCGCATTGTAAGGCTCGCCGGCAGACGAAAAAATCGGCAGTTTCTGGCTTTCTACCAGAGTATTGAAAACATCGATCATCGGCAGGCCGGTACGGATCATGTTTTTCGGCACGATGCGTTTGGACGGATTGACCGAAGGGCCGCCGATCTCGATTTCGTTGTCCTGCAGGGGCGGACGGTTGTCACGCGGCAGTCCCGAGCCGTTGAACACCCGACCGAGCAGGCCATTGGAGGCGGATACGCGCATCGACCGGCCAAGAAACCGTACCAGACTGTCGGTGGTAATGCCGCGGCTGCCGGCGAAAACCTGCAGCGACACCATGTCGCCCTCCAGCCGGATGACCTGACCAAGCGAGCTGCCGCCCGGACTGACGACTTCCGCCAGAGAACCATAGGCTACATTGGGAGCCTTTACGGTGATGACGTTGCCGCTGATGTTGACGATATGCTGGTAGAGCTTTTTCATGCGGTCCTCTTTTCCTCCAGGAAGGCATCGATGTTCTTCTCGCCCTCTTTGAAAGCCTTGCCCCCCCAGGGCGTGTAGTTCCAGTCGATAAAACGCTGCCGCAGGTTCATAAAAAGGTGCGCGCCTCAGCGTGGCTGGCAAAAGGAAATTCCCTTTCAAGGACGGCCAGGACTTTTTTGAAGACATAGCTCTGCCGCTCGGCCGAGCAGGCGGCGTCGACATCGTCAAAGGAGTTCTGCTGCAGATAGACCGCGTCGAGAAATTCGCTTTTCAGGTACACGGTGAAGTCTTCCACCGGAGTACCTTCCTCCCCTACGACCTTCATCATCTGGTGGATTTCATTCCCCTGACGCAAAATATCCCGGGCGCGCCCGACTGTTTCGTGATGTACCACGGATTTGTACTGGCTCCAGCTGTCCAGGGGATGGATGGCGGGATAACGGCGGGCGTTGGCGCGGTCGCGCGACAGGCCCAGAAACCCGCCAACCACTTTCAGGGTGCCCTGGGTCACCGGCTCTTCGAAGTTGCCCCCGCCGGGCTGACAGCCCCGCCGATGGTGACCGAACCGACGCTGCCGTCGTTCAGCTCCACCAGCCCGGAACGTTCGTAGAACTGCGCAATGCGCGTTTCGAGATAGGCGGGAAATGCTTCCTCGCCGGGGATTTCCTCCAGCCGGCCGCTCATTTCCCGCAGTGCCTGTGCCCAGCGCGACGTGGAGTCCGCCAGCAGCAACACATGCAGCCCCATCTGGCGGTAATACTCCGCCAGGGTAACCGATGTGTAAATGGAGGTTTCGCGGGCGGCCACAGGCATGGAACTGGTGTTGCAGATGATGATGGTGCGGTCGATCAGACTGCGGCCGGTGCGGGGATCCTCGAGTTCCGGAAACTCGGTCAGAATCTCGACCACCTCGCCGGCACGCTCGCCGCAGGCGGCCACGATCACCACATCGACTTCGGAGTGGCGGGACAAGGCATGCTGCAGAACGGTCTTGCCGGCACCGAACGGGCCGGGGATGCAGAAGGTGCCCCCTTTGGCAACCGGAAAAAAGGTGTCGATGGCGCGGGTCTGGGTCACCAGCGGCTCTGTGGGCAGCAGTTTCTGACGATAGGCCGCAATGGGAATCTTCACCGGCCAGGCCTGCACCATGGTGATTTCCCGCTCCTCGCGACCGTTGCTGGCACGCGCCACCGGGGCATCGACCGCCAGATAGCCGGATGGCGCCACCCAGGTCAACTGCCAGCTGCCGGTCCAGCCGAAAGGCACCATGATGCGGTGCAGGATCGGTCCTTCCGGAACCGTTCCTACCGCATCTCCGGCCCTGACCGTATGACCTGCTTCGACCCCGGGGGTAAACGGCCACTGGTGCTCGTGATCCAGCGGCTCCAGATAGAGACCGCGCTGCAGAAAAAATCCGGAGACTTCCGCCAGCTGCGGCAGAGGATTCTGCAGGCCGTCAAAAACGCGGGTCAACAGTCCGGGACCGAGTTGCACGGAAAGCAGCTCGCCGGAAAAAGTCACCGCATCGCCAACGGTGATCCCTCGGGTGTCCTCAAAAATCTGCACGTCGGCTTCCTGGCCGCGCACACGGATGACCTCGCCCTTGAGGCGGTCTTTTCCGACCAACACGTAAGCGACTTCGTTTTGCATGACCGTAGTGTCAAAGCGCACGCTGGCAAGGTTGCCGTTGACACCGACAACACGACCGGTTTTACGATCCCCGGTCGCGATTTTTTCATGGGTTGTTTGCGTAGTCATAGAGTGTCCTGTTGGTTCGTCTCCATAGCCGTGCGCTTTGCGCGTGCCTGGGTTATCGCCTTGTCGACCAGGGCATCGAGTGTTTTCAGACCTTTATCCACCGCATGGCGCTGCCATTTTTCCACAAGCAGCAAACGCACCCGGTAGACGATCAAAGCATCGGCCGTGAACTCGCGACCCAGCAACACTTCATCGAGCATCTGCCAGCGCAGCAGATCGAGACGACGTTCGCGTTCAAGGGGACTGTCGGCTACAAGGGCCTCCTTGATCTGGTGATCGAGTCCCGGAAAAACCTCCTTGCAGGGCCGCAGCCAGCGAGCGGTTTCGACGGAATCCGCCGTCCTGTGGCGCAGAAGATAGTTGCGGATGTAGGTTTCCCGCTCATTCCAGAAGCGCTCCGCGGCCCAGCTGCAACGCCCGGAGGGCAACAGGTCGAGTCCGCCGAGGTCTTCCGCGAGTTTCCTTCCCGCATGCTCGGCAACCATTTGCACAAACCGTGCTGAAGAAAAAGGCGCCGGCGCGTCGAAACGCAGCATGGGCAAAGAGGTGATGAGATAGTAGTATTGCGTCGCCATGGAATTGGCCCCTAGTCGCGTATCAGGGCGTTGAGCTGCGGTTGCAGCAGTGTGCCAAGAGCCTCCGCCAGCGCTTCGTCACTGAAATCGAAAGTCACCTGGTGATCCTGGATATGCAGCTTGAATCCCTGCGACAAGGAAGGCAGAGGCTGGATGTCGATGTTTCCCTGAAAACTTTCAGCGACCGCCGCTCGCAAGGTTTTTTCCAGGGTCTCGATCTGCCCGGGCGGCACAAGGGCATTGATATCGGCCACATTGCCGTTTGTTTTGACATACTCCCGGATCAGATCGCTTAAAATTTCGGCAGTTTTCTCCGTATCGAGAACCTGACCGACGAACGTCCTGACGACCGTCTGCATCCGCTCCTGCATCTGCTGGCGCAGCCCCAGAAGCACATCGCGAGCCGCCTGCTTGAGGGTGGTCCTGCCGTGAGAGACCATCAGGCTCGCGTCTTTTTCGGCCTGCGCAAGGATTTTCTCCGCCTTCAATTCCGCATGTTTTACGGTATGCTCGGCCCTGGCACGGGCTTCGGCCAGAATCTTTTCCGCCTCCTGCTCGGCCTGGCGGATGCCCTGATCATGGATACGGGACAAAAAAGCGTCGAGTTCTTCGGCCATGGTGTAACTCCTAACGTCAAAATATCGCTATGGGAAAAGCGGGATAATCGTCAATTTTCAAGATGGATGCACGGGCAGACATTTCTGCATGGATCGTTCCATTTTATCCAGCCACCATCGGGACAGGCATGCCTGCTGCCATGAAGCATTCTCAATGGATTTGCCCCCGCGCATACATTCATTTATGTATGTATGACAATGGAGCGAACTTAACAGTTTTCGGCCGGGGAAGCAAACCTTTTCGGCCTGCGCAAGGGCATGCGGAGACAGGGACACGACGTTTCCGCAAAAAAAGATGAAAGCGGTTGAATACCCGTCAAAAAGTGCATCAGGCAAGTCCTGGTGTCTTTCAGGTGCGAAGGCATGCATGACATGTCGCGGCGCAGTGGTTTTTGCGCCAGCATCAATCCCGCAACGGCTGGGCACCGTCGCGCAGAGACACGGGGATATCCTCCATCCGATCGGCAAAATGCAGCTCTCCGTCGGCATCAACGTAAAGGTAACGTCGGGTTTTTACCTGGTAATCAGCTGCACCGGGCGTCGACCGTGGATGCAGGGGCGGTGTTTGAGACGTATTGGTGGAACTTTTGCCCGCAGGCTCTTCGGCAGAAGCGCCCCCCCCTTGGGAATCGGCCTCTTCAATAATCGATTCAATGGTCAGAGGCCGTTGCGGGCGCGCCCCAGACAGGCGGCTGCGAAACTCGCGATAACCGTCCTGCAATTCCCGCAGCAACGGCGATGACAGCCGCAGACGCAGCGCCAGCTGATCCACAACCAGCAGCAACGCCAAAAAACACAGGACCCAGCACAAGACCCCCGAAAACGAATATGATTTTTTGGACTTGCTTCTGGTTTTACCTTTTCGTGCCATGGAAACCTGCCCAATAATTGCAAAAAGCCAAAAGGCCGACAACGACATTCAAAGCGGTCATCTTAGCGCCGCATCCGGGAGAAGGCAAGAGGATCAGAGGTGCAAAAATGACAGAAAGTTCATTACGCCACCACGCTGCGTGATGAAAGGCGAAGCGTTTCCCTTTTTTGCAGCAGCGTGCTATATAGGGATGGCCGCATGCTGGAGAATCTTTGTGCCGAAATGCCTGAAAGCAGTCCCATGGACCGGAAAAGTCCACGCAAGGAGTTAAACGATGCAGGATACCCTTTATGATGTGTTGATTATCGGAGGCGGTCCGGCCGGTCTTACCGCAGGCCTGTATGCCTCCCGTGCCGACCTGAAAACAGTATTGATCGAAAGCATGATGGTCGGCGGACAGGTCATTACGACCACCAAGATTGAGAACTATCCCGGATTTCCCGGCGGTGTTGACGGCCCTGAACTGATGCAGCGATTTCATGAACACTGCCAGGAATTCGGCTTGCACATCGTGCAGGGACAGGCGCAGGCACTGCGTGACAGGGGGGCAAGCAAGGAAGTAACGGTCGATGACAAAATCCTGCAGGCGCGTGCCGTGATTGTGGCCACCGGCGCCGAACCGCGCAAGCTCGGAATCCCCGGAGAAAACGAACTGGTCGGACGAGGCGTGTCCTATTGTGCCACCTGCGACGGCGCATTTTTCCGCAATGTGCCGGTAGCGGTGATCGGTGGCGGTGATACTGCCGCGGAGGAAGCCCTGTTTTTAAGCCGCTTCGCTTCCAGAGTCTATCTTGTCCACCGCCGCGATGCCCTGCGGGCGACCCGCATCCTGCAGGAGCGCATCTTTGCCAACGACAAGATCGAAGTTGTCTGGGACAGCCTCCCGGTGCAGGTTCTGAGCAACGACCGCGGTGTTTCCGGACTGGAAATCCGCAACAAAAATTCAGGCGAGACCCGCACGCTGGATCTCGAAGGGGTGTTTTTCGCCATCGGGGTGATCCCCAAGGCCCATTTCCTCGCCGATGTCCTTGAACTTAACAAGGACGGTTACATCATGACCGATGCGAACTGTGGCACCTCCATGCCCGGCGTCTTCGCCGCCGGAGATGTACGCAACAAGATGCTCAAGCAGATCGCAACCGCTGTCGGAGACGGAGCGGTGGCCGCCATTGCCGCGGAAAAATTTCTCGACGAACAGAAAAAATAACCGCCTGAGTGCGCGGCAGGGTAGTTAGGTTGTACTTGCCGGTTGCGGTCGGGGTCCGACTAAAACAACCGTTCAAGGAGTAACCATGCTTGCCAAGATTCTGTCCGGCGCCCTGCTCGGCATCGACGCCTATCCGGTCGAGGTGGAAGTCGATATCAGCCAGGGGTTGCCGCAATTCGCCACCGTCGGCCTGCCCGAGGGAGCCGTCAAGGAGAGCAAAGACCGGGTCAAATCGGCTATCAAGAATTCCGGCTACGAATTTCCGGTACGCCGCATCACCATCAATCTGGCCCCGGCCGGTATCAAGAAGGACGGGGCGGCCTTCGATCTGCCCATGGCCATCGGCATCCTCACCGCTACCGGGGTGATCCGGGAGCGTCGGGAGGCACCACTGGCATTCCTTGGTGAATTGTCCCTTGACGGGCGCATAAAACCGGTGCGTGGCGCCCTGCCGGTGGCGGTGGCGGCGCGGCAATGGTCCGTCTCCGGGCTGGTGCTGCCGGAAGAAAACGCCCGCGAAGGCGCCATCGTCGATGGCGTGCCGATATACGGGGTGCGCGACCTGGGTCAGCTGGTTGATTTTCTCAACGGAGCCCAACCCCTGGAGCCCTGCCAGGTCGATGTCGACGCCCTGTTCACCCGCGACAGTATGCCGGATGTCGATTTCGCTGAAGTGCGCGGCCAGGAGCACGTTAAACGCGCCATGGAAGTGGCAGCGGCCGGACAGCACAATCTGCTGATGATGGGACCGCCTGGCAGCGGCAAAACCATGCTGGCGCGACGCCTGCCATCGATTCTTTCCACCCAGAGTTTTGACGAAGCCCTGGAAACCACCAAAATTCATTCGATCATGGGGCTGCTGCCGGGACAGGACGCGCTGGTCGCCTGCCGCCCCTTCCGCAGCCCTCACCATACCATTTCCGATGCCGGTCTGATCGGCGGCGGCACGGTGCCGCGACCGGGCGAGGTCTCGCTGGCCCACAACGGCGTGCTGTTTCTCGACGAACTGCTCGAATTCAAGAAAAACGTGCTGGAAATGCTGCGTCAGCCGCTGGAGGACGGCCAGGTCACCATCAGCCGCGCCGCCACCACCCTGACCTATCCGGCCCGCTTCATGCTGGTGGCAGCCACCAATCCCTGTCCCTGCGGCTATCTCGGCGACAGCCTGCAGTCATGCAGCTGCACACCGCAGATGATTCAGCGTTACCGTTCGCGCCTGTCCGGGCCGCTGCTCGACCGCATCGACCTGCACGTCGAAGTGCCGCGCATTCCTCACCGGGACTTGTCCAATCCCGCCGATGCGGAAAGCAGTGCCGCCATCCGTGCCCGCGTCGACGCCGCCCGCGAACTCCAGCGGCAGCGGTTCGCCGGATCGGACATTGTCTGCAACGCTCACATGACCAGCAGGCAACTGCGACGTTTCTGCCGTCTCGACGATCCGGGCCGACAGCTGATGGAGATGGTCACCGACCGGCTCGGCTACTCCGCCCGTACCTATACCCGCATTCTCAAGGTGGCCCGCACCATCGCCGATCTCGCCGGGCAGGAACAGATCCGCCGGGAGCATCTGGCCGAAGCGATCCAGTACCGCTCGCTGGACCGCAAAACCTTTTGATGCCTTTTTAAAGGGCCAAACCTCCGCGTGCCGGTTTTCCTTCAGCCCGCCCCTTCTTTTTAGACAAAAAACGCCCCTGCACGCGCACAGGGGCGTTTTTTGAAAATGACAGGCCATCGTTTACCGTTGACTGTCCCGGTAATACTCCTGATGCGGCTGTTTGTGGCGTTTGTCCCGCTGCTCGGGGGGAGTTTCTTCTGTTCCCGCCACTGTTTTCGAAGTTCCTGCTGTTTTTCGGGTGGCAACTGACGATAGCGTTGATAGCGCTGTTTGATTTCCTGTCGTTTATCTTCCGGAAGTCTCTGCCAGCGCTCCATGCGTTGCTTGAGACGCTCGCGCTCGGCGGGGGGGAGGTCCTGATACTGGTCGTACCTCTGCCGCAGGCGCTGCTGCTCATCCGGCGCCATTTCCTTGTATTGGCGATAGCGGCCCTTCAACTGCCGGCGCTGCTCCGGGGTCAGATCCTCCCAACGCCTGCCGTCGTCAGCCACCAGAAAGGCCGACGGCGCATCCTGAGGCCAGGCTTGCCGTGCCCAGACCTTGCTGATGGGGGCCATTAGCAATCCTGCCACAAGCAGGATATAGCACCATGTGTTTTTCATTCCATGCCTTGTCATTATGCCACCACCCGGCTTCCATGCTGAAACAGCTGTTCCCCGCACTGTCGATCCGAAGCCCCGCGTCTGGTCATCAGCGCTGGCGGACCGCCATTACCCTATACGATCGAAGTCCTGAAGCAGATCGAGATTTTCCAGCAGATCCAGGTTCTGCAACAGCTCCATATCCTGCAACATGCCGATTTCGGTTGCCGATTTCGGCACCCCCCCGGTGAAGGTTGCCGGTCCTCCCGGCAGGATCCGCAGGCAAATCGTAAGCACCGCCAGGGTCGCCAGAGCCGATCCCCACAGCCACTGCCTGGGCCGCGACTTGTGCGCAATACGGTCATTGATGACCGCGGCAAAGCGCTGTTTTTCCCCTTCGGAGAGGCAAAGTTCGGGAACCGGCAGGCGATCCAGCGCATCCCGCAGTCCGGCAAGTTTCAGTCGGCAGGCATGGCAATGCGTCAGATGCTCCCGCACCCGCAGCCGTGTCTCGGCATCGAGATCTCCGTAATGAAAAAGAACCAGGTCCTGGTCGTTGCAGTTAACCGTACGTTTCATGATAGAACCCCATCTTCGTCGCTGAATTCCTGCCGCAAACATTGCACCGCCCGGTGCAGATGGACCTTGACCGTTCCCTCCTTCAAATGCAGCACCTCGGCGATATCCTTAAGGGGAAGGCCTTCCTGATGACGCAAGACAAAAACGGCCCGCTGCCTTGCGGAAAGTCTCGACAACGCCCTGAACAGGCGCTGTCGAGCCTCCTCGCCCAGCACCAGATCGCTGGGAGAAGCTCCGGGATCGGCGCAATCGGCAACGGGGTCCGGCGCATCCTCATCCTTGCGAAAAAAGAATATGCGCCTTTTCACTTTTTCACGCCGGAGATGATCGATGACCAGTCTGGATACCACACGATACAGCCAGGTTTTGATCCGGCACTCGCCACGGAACGAGGGCAGGGCGCGGTGCAGCCGCAAAAAAGCTTCCTGCGACAGATCCTCGGCTTCCTGACGATCCCCCAGCATGCGGTAGGCAAGGTTGATCACTTGCGACAGGTGCTCAGAGACCAACTGCGCGAAAGCCCTTTCATCACCCAGGCGAATCCTCTCAAGAAGCAGGGACTCCCTGTCCCTGGCTTGATCAGCTGACTGGTCCGGGATTTTGTCCACATTCATGACGGCTGCCGCGCTCTGGTAACTCATAGCCACTCCCTCAAATGCATCACACTCTGAGGGTAGGACGGATACCGGGTTTAAAGGTTTACAGCCTGACAAACTTTTTTTTGGAATGCCGCATCACAGCCGTTGTTTGATGCATGCCACCAACTGCTCGGCCGTGAAACCGTATTTTTCCATCAGCTGTTCGAAGGGCGCACTGGCCCCGAAGCTACGCATGCAAAGCGTCAGGCCAGCAGTGCCGATATAACGCTCCCATCCCATACCGACGCCAGCTTCTACAGCCACTCGCAAAACCTCCCCGGAGGCAAGCACCTGATCCCGGTATGCCTGGCCTTGAGCATCGAACAGCTCCCAACAGGGCAGGGAAACCACCCGGGCCCCATATCCTTCGGCCTGCAGCAGCATTCGCGTCCTTAAGGCCACCTGAATTTCCGAGCCGCTGGCAACCAGCACCACGCGCAGCGGAGATTCTTCAGAAGCCAGAATATACCCTCCGCGCAACACCCCTTCGGCGGAGGCGTAAATATTCCGATCAAGTGTTTCCAGCTTCTGCCGGGTCAAAATCAGCGCCGTGGGACCCTGCCGGTTGGACAGGGCCGCCCGCCAGGCCTGCGCCGTTTCGTTGGCATCGCAGGGCCGGATCACCGCCAGATTGGGAATGGCGCGCAAAGCGGCAAGGTGCTCGACGGGCTGATGGGTCGGACCGTCTTCGCCAAGCCCGATGGAATCATGGGTAAAAACATAAATCGGCGCCAATCCCATCATGGCGGCCAGGCGCATCGGAGGCCGCATGTAGTCGGAGAAAACCAGAAAGGTGCCGCCGAAAGGGACCAGTCCCGGGGTGTGAGCCAGGCCATTGAGGATCGCGCCCATGGCGTGCTCACGCACGCCGAAATGGATATTTCGGCCGCTGACGGCGGAACCGAAAGCCTCTGCGTTCTCAAGGTGGGTGTTGTTGGAAGGTGCCAGGTCGGCGGAGCCTCCCAGCAGCAGCGGGATGACCTCGGCCAGGGCGTTGAGGGTAACCCCGCTGGCCTGACGCGTCGCCATGTCCTTCCCGGCTGGGAAGTGGGGCAGGGCGGCATCCCAGCCGGGCGGCAAGGGCTGCTCTGCGGCCTGAAGCCATGACTGGAGGGCTGAATTCCCGCCGGCAACCGCTTCATTCAGCCCGTTTCGCCAGGATTCTTCGAGGACGATGCCCCGCTGCCTGACCCGCAGCATATGTTCCTTCACCGCATCGGGTACATCAAAAAACCGTTCGGGGTCACGACCGAAAAACAGTTTGGTCTGACGCAGCTCCTCCGCCCCGAGGGGCGCGCCATGAGCCTCCGCGGTATCCTGCTTGCGGGGGGCTCCGTAGCCGATATGGGTACGGGCAATGATCAGGGAAGGGCGTGGATCTTTTGTGGCGCGCACCAGGGCCTCATCGATTTCAGGCAGGTTTTCTCCCTCGACCTGCTGCACGTGCCAGCCATAAGCCAGAAACCGGCTGGCCGTATTATCGCTGAAGGTCAGTTCGGTGCGCCCTTCGATGGTGATGCGGTTGTCGAGATAGATGCAAGTCAGGTTGTCAAGTCGCAGATGCCCCGCCAGGGAGGCTGCCTCTGCCGCAACGCCTTCCATCATGTCGCCATCGGAACACAGGGTAAAAACGCGATAATCGAACAGTTCGGCATGTACCTGTTCCGCGAGCAGACGGGCGCCCATGGCCATGCCGACGCCGACCGCGAAACCTTGACCGAGGGGTCCGGTCGTGGTTTCGACACCCGGTGTGTGGCCGAACTCGGGATGGCCCGGGGTGCGGCTTCCCATTTGCCGGAACTGTTTGAGATCATCCAGGGCGAGATCGTAACCGGTCAGGTGCAGCATACTGTAAAGCAGCATGGAAGCATGGCCGCAGGACAGGATGAATCGGTCGCGGCCCGGCCAGTCGGGATTGGCCGGGTTGTGCCGAAGGTGGCGGGTAAAAAGCAGATAGGCAATCGGAGCGGCTTCCATGGGAGTTCCGGGATGCCCCGAACAGGCCTTTTCCACCCCGTCGGCTGCCAGCAGGCGGATCGTATCGATCGATGTGCGCGCCAGGTTTCGGTCCAGGATTTCCATATCCATAACGGCCTCCTTGTCGCATCCGCAGGCCTCTCGCTGGAAGCAGGGCCTCGGAACAGGTTAAAGGCAAAGATCTCCCAGAGACTGTCCAGGATAGCCACAGTGGGCCAGCAACGTCCCAATCTGTTCCTGCCTGGAACCTTTCCAGGCGAGCAACAAACGTTCGGCCAGCGTCACGCCACTGCGCGCCACTTCTTCGATCCCGTCCAGAAAAACACCTTCATCCGCCCCCCTGAGACACCGCGGCCCCTGCCGCGACAGGGACTCCCTGGCAACAGACAGCAGCTCGCAGGCGATATCCCGCAGCGTGTGACCACCACAAGGGGTGCGCAGGCCAAGGCGCCATGACTCGCGGTACATTGCAAGCCGCCCGGCATCATCGCCTGGATCGAGCATTCTTTGCACCTGACGGCGGGCTTCCGCATCGTACATCAGTCCTTTGGCCAAGGCGGCAACCGCCATGACCAGGTGGGGAGGCTGACTGTCGGCGCTGCGCAATTCGATCTGGGGCCGCAGTCGCACCTCTGGAAACAGCGTGGAAAGGTGAAGATCCCAGTCGGCAAAGGTCGGGCGGTGATCTTCGAATCCTTCAGCCATAAAACGCCGAAACGTAAAACGATGACGCGTCAGATCGACCAGTCTGCCCTGGCGCAGGATAAAGTACATCGGAACATCGAGAGCATAGTCAACGTAGGTGGCCAGCCCCGCCTCCGGATGAAACAGCTCCAGAATCAGCCCGGACCGGTCAGGATCGGTCCGGTCCCATATTTCCCCCCGCGTGGATAGATACCCCGTGGGTTCACCGTTCATCAGAGGCGAATTGGCGAACAGGGCATAAAACAGAGGTGCCAGTAATTGGCCCGTACGCATTTTATCGATGCAATCGGCCTCGTCGCAAAAATCGAGATTGACCTGCAGGCCGGCCGTGAGTTTCATCATATGTTGGCCGCGGTCACCGCTACGCAGCATATAGGCGCGCATGATGTCATAACGCGGCTTGGGAAGCCAGCCGATGCTTTGCAACGGTGTTATCGGCTGAACGCCCAGCCCCAGAAAGGCGAGGCCGAGAGCCCCGGCAGCGGCAACGATTTTTTGGATGTGATTGGCCAGGTCCCGGCGGCAGCAGCAAAGATCGGCACATAACTTTCCGGAAAGTTCGAGCTGACCGCCAGGTTCCAGCGTTATCGACGAGGAAGGCCCGACCAGAGCTATCAGGTGCCCGGACTCTGTGACGCTCTCCCACCCATCGGCTGCCTCCAGGATTTTCAGCAGGCCCTCGATCTGATCAAAACCTGCAGCCTCACCGGAGCGCTGGTCCACGACGAGTTTCTCGACTTCTATACCGACCCCCCATTGTTCCTGGGGGCGGGTTTTCCGCAACAGGTAATCCAGCAGGTCGGAAAACTGCCGTACCGGTTGTGCCAGATGTGTTTTAACGAAGGTTGTCATGATCTTCCATTTGCGGCATGTGGGCGTCTGACGATCAAGAATGCATGACGGGCATGTCAGGGCCGCTGTTTGCGGCAGGTTCTCAAATTCAATCTATAATACTATAAAATCCGCGGTACCATGAAAAACTCAGCTCACCCGCAGGAAGCGACCCGGCGGGGAGCACCTTGCCTTTTGAACGGTTCGAAGCTATGATCCCCATACTCTGGATCCTGGAGAAACCATGAGACCTGTCCGCAACCTGCGCGTTTCCCTGTTGATTCTGGTTCTGACGCTCGGCCTGGGAACCGCTGGTTACATTGTGCTGGAAGGCTGGGATTTTCTGGATGCTCTATACATGACGGTCATTACTTTGGCGACCGTCGGTTATAAAGAGGTACACGACCTTTCCACGAATGGCAAGATTTTTACCATCGGGCTGATCCTGTTCGGTGTCGCTGCCATTGCCTATGCTTTCGGTAGCCTTCTGCAACTGATGGTCGAAGGACAAATCCTCCGCATTCTGGGGAGAAGAAAATTGGAAAAGCGCATCAACCAGCTGGAAGGACACTACATCGTCTGCGGTTACGGACGCATAGGTACCCTCGTCAGCCAGGAATTTCTGTCACGCCCGGTGGCATTTATCGTCGTGGAACGGGATCCGGTCATCTGCGAACGTCTCGCCAAGGAAAAAATCCTGTTCGTTCAGGGCGATGCCACCGATGACGATACCCTTATCCAGGCCGGCATCCTGCGCGCCAAAGGATTGATTACAGCCGTCACTTCGGAATCCGCCAACGTCTATATCACTCTCACGGCCCGGGGGCTCAATCCTGACCTGTTTATTCTGGCCCGCAGCGTGGAAGAAGGCTCGGAAATCAAACTCAAACGTGCCGGCGCCACCAAGGTCATTTCCCCATACCGCATAGGTGCCAATCGCATGGCCTGGGCGGTTTTACGTCCCTCGGTGGTTGATTTCATCGATATCGCCATCGGCAGCGAAAGTCTGGAGTTGCAGCTGGAGGAAATCCGTGTTGCCCCAAATTCTTCGCTGGTCGCAAGAACGCTGATATCCGCCGGAATTCGACGGGCCTGGGGAATTATGATTATCGCCATAAAAAAAAGCAGCGGCGCCATGCTTTTCAATCCCGAGTCCAGCACCACCATCGACGCCGAGGATATCCTCATCATTCTTGGAAAGCCGCCAGACATCCGCAACCTTGAAAAGGTCGCCTGTGGAGAATCCAGCGATGCCTGATCGACTTCATGTTCACATACCGTTCAGTCAATGGCAAAAGCACTTTCCGCTGCTCAAGAAACACCGTCTTCAGCCGGAAATCGCCTTTAAATGGCCAGACCTCGACCCGACCTTGCAAAGCGCCGTGAAACAGGCCGGCCGGCAACTGGCTGCCGAAGGCCTGGCCGTAACGGTGCATGCGCCTTTTATGGATCTCAATCCCGGCGCACTGGAGCCTCTTGTTCGGGATGCCACCATGCGGCGCTGGACCGAAACCCTTGAAGTCGCCGACATGCTGGGTGCACGCCTGGTTGTTCTGCACCCCGGGTACGATCGCTGGCGTTACGGTGGGCAGAGCCAGCCATGGATTAATGCCTGCCTTGATTTCTTCCCTCCCTTGCTGGAACACGCCGCACGGATTGAGTGTCTCCTGGTTCTGGAAAATATTTTCGAGGAAAATCCCGATACCTTGCGGGCTGTGCTGCAAACCCTCGACTCTCCCTGGCTGGGACATTGCTTTGACGTCGGGCATTGGCGTTTGTTCGGCAAGTGCTCCATGGAGCAGTGGTTTTCCGTACTCGGTCCCTGGATCCGGCATCTGCATGTGCATGACAACAGCGGAGACCGCGACGCCCACCTGGCGATAGGAGAGGGCGATATCGATTTTCACCAACTGTTCAAGCTGGTCGACACAGAGCAAATACCACCCTCCATGACCCTGGAAGTTCATGACTGCGAGGCGCTGCTGCGCTGCGTCCGCAGCATCGGGATTTTAAGAGGTTTTTAAAAAGATCCGGCCGGGGAAGCGGCGGGCTGGGTTTCTACGGGGGGTCAATCCTGTGGTGATTCTCCGCCTCTCCACCCCATCAGGGTAGCACGGCAGATACCTTTTTCTCCATAGCGTGCCCGGAGCAGATCGAGTGTCTGGTCCAGTTGCATCGATCGTTTATCGTGATCCTCATCGAACAGCATGCCCTGGGAACCTAAACCTTTATTCAGGGCATGAAGGTTGATTCCGAGCAGACGAACCGGTTTGGCCCCTGCTTCCGTTTTTTGCAGAAGCTCCATGGCCACTCTGTGTATCTGTTTCACCTGCTGAAAGCCGCTGCCGAAGGTTCTGGACCGGCTTACCGTCGTAAAGTCGGCGTATCGTACCTTAAGGGTCAAGGTTTTAGCGCTCAGTCCGGTTCGTCGCAGACGGGCCGCCACACGCTCCGCCAGGTCAAGCAAAGCTGCATGGATGGTATCCCGGTCTCGAATATCCTTGTCGAAAGTTTCCTCATGACTTATCGACTTCACGACCGAATCGGGTTCAACAGGCCGTGAATCCTCGCCATGCGCCAGGCGATGCAGCTGGATTCCCGCTTTGCCGAATCGCCATTTTAGATCCGCCAGCGGCATTTTGCGCAGATCCCCCACCGTGCACAGGCCCAGGCCCCGCAACTCCTCCAGCATAACCGGCCCCACCCCCCACAAGCACTTCAGCTCTAACGGAAGTAAAAATTCATCAATATTATCGGGAACTTCGAAAAACCCATCCGGTTTTGCCCGCTCAGACGCAAGTTTTGCGAGAAACTTGTTGTGGGCAATCCCCGCACTGATGGTCAGACCAAGGTCTGTACGTATGTCATGCCGGATTGTCTCTGCGATCTGGCGGGCACTACCAAACAGACGGCGGCTGCCTGTCACATCCAGAAACGCCTCATCGACACTCAATGGCTCAACAAGGTCGGTATATCGGCCAAAGACATTAAAAACCTGCCTGGAAATCTGTTTATAGCGGGAAATGCGCACCGGACGAACCTTGGCGCCAGGACACAACCGCAAGGCCCGAAACATCGGCATGGCGGAATGCACGCCGAAGCGTCGTGCTTCATAGGAGCATGCGCAGACCACCCCACGCCCGGGATGCCCTCCGACTATCACCGGCAAGCCGCGAAGTTCCGGGTAATCCAGCTGCTCTACGCTTGCATAGAATGCATCCAGATCCAGATGCAGAATGTCTCTTATCACACGCTGCTTTTCCAATATCTTTATCCACCCCGCATCCCGGAAAAGCCGTGCAGGCAATCAAAAAACACCGGCCTTCTCGGCGGGTAGCGACTAAACCAGGGATAACTTTTTCAAAATGTATGGTGACGTCTGGCGCGGATCAACCGTCGACAGCAGCCTCAGTGGCTGGCCTATTACGATCGGGGATGGTTCTTTCCCTGTCTTGTTCATTCGACAGGACCTTGACTGCATGGAAAAACAAAAGGATGTGCCGGTGCTATTCAGGGTGAACGGCTGGTGCGTCGACTACGGAAGATTCGGATGGCATGGTAATGGAACTGTTAAGAACAACCCCTTCTTCAACCACCAGTACCGGGGTTTGAATCGTGCCATCAACAACCGCCGGTGCGCGCAACTCCACTTTGTTCCGGGCCTCGATCGTACCTTTGAAATAACCGGACAGAATAAGAGTCCCCACACGAATATCCGCCTGGATTTGGGCGGTATGTCCGGCAATCAGGGTATCCGTGGAGGTTATGCTGCCCTGGAAATGACCATCCATGCGAACGATGTCGTCAAATACCAGGACCCCTTCAAACCTGCTCCCCTCTCCGAGAAAGGCTCTTATCTCCCCAGTCTGTGTGGGTGAATTTTTTGCTGACCGTTTTTCCTTGCGTCCTATCATCATCCTCTCCAAGCCCTAGCAGGATATCCCAAGTTTTTCCAGAAGTCGGTCGAGATCTTGCGCTGAAAAAAAGTTGATTTCTATCTTACCGCCTTTTTTTCTGCTCACTATTTTGACTTTGGTACCAAGACTCTGCTTGAGGCTGTCTTCCAGAGCCTGCAGATTGGGATCGATTTTTTTGGGTGGCGGCGGGGGTGACAATGCGGCCTTTTTGGCACGCTTGACCAGCGCTTCGGTTTCTCTTACCGATAAATTTTTTGCGAGAACCTGTTCCCGAACTCGCAATAGCTGAGCGGGAACGGCTTCCAGCGATAAAAGGGCGCGGGCATGCCCCATGGCCAGGGTGCCAGTCGCAAGATCTTCCCTGACAACCTCGGGCAAGCGCAACAACCGTAGGCAATTGGTGACGGTAGAGCGATCCTTGCCAACCCTGCCGGCTACCTCTTCCTGGGTAAGTTGGAAGGCCTGAATCAGGCTCTGATAAGCAGCCGCCTCTTCGATAGGATTTAGATTTTCACGCTGTATATTTTCGATCAGCGCCATTTCTACCGCCGCATCTTCGGTCGCCTCCTGAATAAGTACCGGCACCTTTTTCAGGCCGGCTCGCTGCGCGGCACGCCAGCGGCGTTCTCCGGCTATGATCTGATAATGGTCGGGCAAGCGCCGCACCACCAGGGGCTGTATTATGCCCCGGGCCCGGATGGAAGCTTCCAGCTCCGACAACTTCTGATCGTCAAAAACCTTTCGGGGCTGATTCTTTAAGGGACGCAATTCCTCGATGGGACAAAAAAAGAAACGGTGGGATTCTTCCCTGATGCCGGGATCCAGCAAAGCGCCGATCCCCTTACCGAGTGCTGGTCTTTTCGACATATCAATGGCCTGTATCTATTATTTCCCTGGCAAGGGCCAGATAGGCTTCAGCACCCTTTGACGAGATGTCATACTGCAGTACCGGCAGACCATGGCTGGGTGCTTCGGATAAACGAACATTACGGGGAATCACAGTTTGAAAAACGCGATCGGCAAAATGGCGGCGAATCTCTTCGCTCACCTGATGGGAAAGATTGTTGCGACCATCAAACATGGTCAACAATATCCCACGCAGCGACAATGCCGGATTGAGCTCCCGCTGTATAAGAGCAATGGTACGTGTCAGCTGAGAAAGCCCTTCCATTGCATAATATTCACACTGAAGGGGAACGAGAACCGAGTCGGCGGCCGTTAGAGCGTTAATCGTCAACAACCCCAGAGAAGGCGGGCAGTCGATCAGTATATAATCGAAGGCATCCCGGATCTGGCTCAAGGCATTCTTTAATTTTTTTTCCCGCCCGACCTCTCCGATCAACTCGACCTCTGCACCGATAAGATCCGTGGTTGAAGGCAAAACCTTGAGAAACTCGATTCCGGTAGGCGCGATCGCCCTCTCCACGGTCACTTCTCCGAGCAACGCCTGATAGGTTGTGTGTTTGGCCTGTTCCGACAGAACGCCAACACCGCTGCTGGCATTGGATTGGGGATCGAGATCAACCAGAAGGGTTCTCTTTTCTGCGACCGCAAGAGATGCAGCGAGATTGATTGAGGTGGTAGTCTTCCCGACGCCGCCTTTTTGATTGGCTACGGCGATAATTTGACCCATGTTCGGAACTCCTTTAGCCTCTTTGCGGTGGAAAATGCTACCATACTTGGCGACTTCAACAAAGTGAAAAGCTCGGCAACCCTCATCCGAATCAATTACCGGCAGCGTTTCAACACGAGCAGGGTCCGCTCGGCTCCAGACATCGGAAGTCGTAACTCCTGTTGCTTTTCCACGACCAATCCCTGGCGTTCCAACAAATCAAGGCAATCCGACAACTCCCTTGTCCCTTCTGGCCCCTTCATGGCAATCAGTCGACCAGCTGGCTTGAGAAACGGCATGCCCAAGGAAATCAAGTCTCTCAATTCGGCCAGCGCCCGTGCGGTCACGACATCAAAAGTGGTGCGATATCCTTCCTTCGCCGCCAGAACCTGGAGACGGTCCGTTCTTGCTTCAAAATTCTGCAAACGCAACAAGCGTGCTATATGTTGCTGGAAGGCTATTTTTTTAAACACCCGGTCCACCGAACAAACCCCCAGTATAGGCATTGCCAGAGAAAGAGGGATGCCCGGCAACCCGGCCCCCGATCCCATATCCAGCAATCGCTCACCTCTATTTAGCAGCGGAAGCAAGGTCAAAGCATCGAGCAGATGCTTTTCCAAGGCTTCGTCGATGTTATCGATGGAGGTGAGGTTGATGCGCCGATTCCAACGGAGAAGTTCTTCAACATACCAGATCAGTTTTTCGCAGACATGAATATCAAGAACGATATCCATTTCAGACAGGAGTTTGTGCAAATGTTCCTGTTTCGCCATAACCTTATTTCCTGCGTAAAAGCACCGACAAAATCGCTATAGCCGCCGGGGTTACGCCTGGTATTCTTGCTGCCTGCCCCAAACTCAAAGGACGCACGCGGTCCAGTTTCTCCCTTACCTCGGTAGACAAACCGGCAATGGACAGATAATCCATATCGGCCGGCATCGCGATATCTTCCGACCGGCGGAAGCGCGCAACCATTTCACGTTGCCTTGCGATATATCCCTCATACTTGATTTCTATCTCCAACTGCTCAAGCACTGCCGCTGGCAGGACAGACAACTCTTCATCACAATCAGCCAGGGTTCCGACATCAACATCCGGTCGCCTCAGAAGATGAGACATTGACACGCCATTTTTAAGATCGGACACACCCAGGCGTGACAGAATTTCGCCATCCCGTGGCAGCAGACGTTTTGACGCGAGCAATTGTCTCCCCTTTTCAACCTGCTCCATCTTGAAGGAAAACTTCTTCCATCGCGCTTCGCTGATCAATCCGAGTTCATAGCCTTGCGGCGTCAGTCGCCGATCCGCGTTATCTTCCCTTAGAAGCAGCCGATATTCTGCCCTGGAAGTGAACATCCGGTACGGCTCTGTTGTGCCACAGGTGACCAGATCATCAATCAAGACACCAATATAAGCCTCGTCCCTACCCAAAACCAGCGGCTCCTGATTTCGCAGGTCTCGCACAGCATTGATTCCAGCCATCAACCCCTGGGCAGCGGCCTCTTCGTAACCGGAAGTACCATTGATTTGCCCGGCATGATAAAGATTTTTCAGGGACTTGACTTCCAGACTTGGCAAAAGCTGAATAGGGTCGACAAAATCATATTCGATAGCATACCCGGGACGCATTATTTCGACATTTTCCAACCCCGGTATTGTTCGCAGAAACGCCAATTGCACTTCAGGGGGCAATGAAGTCGACACCCCATTGGGATACACCTCGGATGTGTCCAAACCTTCAGGCTCAAGGAAAACATGATGACTCTCCTTTTCAGGAAAGCGCACGACCTTGTCCTCGATCGAGGGGCAATATCTCGGCCCGACACCCTCTATAACCCCCTGGAACAGAGGAGACCTGTCCAACGCCGAGCGAATGATTTCATGAGTACGGTAATTTGTCGCTGTAATATAACATGGTACCTGCCGACCGCTAACAACCTCCGTATCCGCGGAAAATGAGCAGACAGGCACATCGCCATACTGCGGAACCAGTTTTTTAAAATCTATGGTTCTACCATCGAGACGGGCCGGCGTCCCCGTCTTCAGGCGACCAACAACAAGGCCAAGCTCCATTAAATGCTCGGACAAACCAACCGACGGTGGCTCTCCTGCGCGTCCACCCGGAAAGTTTTGCAATCCTATATGAATAAGCCCGCGCATGAACGTGCCGGTTGTCAGAACCACCTTTCGTCCAGAATGAACGAGGCCGTCCATGGTTTCAACCCCGCAAACCTCACCTCCCCGCAGCACCAACCTCACAACCGAGCCTTGTTTTAAATCCAGATTGTCCTGGTCCTCAAGAACCCTTTTCATGTAGTCCTGGTAAGCGCGCCTGTCAGCCTGGGCCCTGGATGCGCGAACCGCTGGACCTTTTTTTGTGTTCAGAGTGCGAAACTGAATGCCCGTTGCATCAATAGCACGCGCCATTTCTCCACCCAGGGCGTCAATTTCCCGAACCAAGTGCCCCTTGGCCAACCCCCCGATTGCCGGGTTGCAGGACATTTGCCCCACGGCATCGAGATGCAAGGTAAGCAACAAGGTAAGACAACCCATGCGGGCCGCAGCCAGCGCCGCTTCACAACCGGCATGTCCGGCTCCAACCACAATAACATCATATTGTTTTCCGAACTCTGCCATATTCATCCTGCCTTATTCAGAACGGGTCCGCTCTCGCATAAATGTTTCACGTGAAACAATCTATTTCCCGATACAGAATTTGGTGAAAATACGATCCAAAACATCGTCAGGGGTGGTCTCTCCTGTAATTTCACCAACCCTATCAAGAGCTTCCCCTATTTCAACAGCACTGAACTCGGGTGACATACCCTGAACAAGCGACTCCCGGAATCGGCCCAGTGAGTCGCGGGCCGCCATTAGCGCCTGCTTATGTCTAAACTCGGTCAATATGACTGTTTCACGTGCTTCGGATACTTCAGGCCGAAACGTAAAGTGTTGTGAGATTTTATCAACAAGATCAGTCAAACCGAGACCCTGAAGCGCAGAAATTTTTACAACCGGAAATTGTCCGAGACAGTCGGGAAAAGGCAGACTGCCAAGATCAGCCTTATTTAAAACCACCAGAACATCTTTGTGGCGACAGGCATCGATTGCCAGCAGATCGTCATTATCCAAAGACATGCTGCCGTCCACGACCAGTAGCACAAGATCAGCGCCTTCGATTTTGGAACGAGCACGACGAACGCCTTCGGCTTCTACGGGATCCTCGGTGTGCCGAATACCGGCTGTATCGACAAGCCTCAGAGGCAAACCGCCAAGTACCAAATCTTCCTCGATCGTATCACGGGTAGTCCCGGGAATATCCGTGACGATAGCTCGAGCTTCTCCAAGCAGAGAATTCAGCAGAGAGCTTTTTCCAACATTCGGGCGACCGAGAATGAGTATATTAACCCCCTCTTTTGCAATCCGCCCACATTCAAAACTCTGGATCAGATCGTCCATCTCGGACATCATTTGCCCGGCAGTCTTTCCAAGAGAGCAAGAACCCTCTATTTCAATATCTTCTTCTGAAAAATCAATGGCAGCCTCAACTTCCGCAAGAAGCAATATCAATTTTTCCCTGAGAAAAGCTATCTTATCGGCCAACCCGCCATTTAATTGATTTATAGCTATATTGCTTGCAAGCTCCGAGCGGGAACGAATCAGATCAATAACGGCCTCGGCGCGTGTTAGATCAATTCTCCCGTTGAGAAATGCCCGCAGGGTAAATTCACCTGGCCTGGCCATCCGCGCGCCGGCCCTCAAAAAGAGGTCAACTACCCTCCGTACAATCAATCCCCCACCGTGACAATGAATTTCACAAACATCTTCCCGAGTATAGGAGCGGGGTTGGCGCATAATAACGGCCATAACCTCATCCAAAACATGCCCCCGATGATCTTTTAAAAATCCGTGATAGAGGTAATTCGATTCCAATCGACCGGTGGCACTGCTTGGGGAAAAATAATCACAGAGGAATTCCTCTGCCTTTAAACCCGATAAACGAACAATACCTATGCCTCCTTCGCCAGGAGGCGTTGCAGGTGCTACAATCGTATCCTTTTCAAAAACATTGACGATATGCATAAAAAGATTCGATCCAGATTAGTGATTCCCGTGGCAGACCATAGAAATAAACCGTATTGAAGCATTTGCGTAGCAAATGTTTTTCCAGAACAATGAAGCAAGGGAGGCACAAAAAGTCAGCCGGCGATCACTCTACAAAAAAGTAGCGATGACAAACCTGCATCATGCAGAAACGCTCCATTTCAAATAGACCGAGAAGAGATAAACCCTTGATATAATTGAAGCATGACTGCAGCCATGATGACGCCATGCCCAAATTAGATGCTAAAAACCGACAGCGCACTCCAGTCCGGGTAACGCTCTGTATCCATCCACGGTTGCGTACGGAAAAAAGCCAGGAATCAACATAATATTTAAAATGAATGACAGTCAGTCTCCATCCGGGAACTCCGGATGGAGACAGTGTAGTATATAGGGAAAGTGCGGCTTTTTTCGCCGTGGCAAGGAAACCAAAAGGTTGCGCGGAGGCGTACATCGGTACGCCGCACAAGAAAGCCTGCGGATTGACAACGCCACAGCCGAAAAGGGCCGTTTCCGAATGAAAAACAGTTAAAAACTTATGCGATAGTTGCTGAAGCGCCGCGATTAATAGTCCATTGCTGTAAAATAGTGAGCACATTATTGACGAGCCAATAAATAACCAGACCCGATGGAAAATTCAAAAACATAAAGGTAAAAATAACAGGCATGAACAACATAATTTTTGCCTGTTGGGAATCCATACTGGTAGGGCTCATTTTCTGTTGAATAAACATGGTAACACCCATAATCACAGGTGTAATATAATAAGGATCTTTGGCGGACAAATCCTGAATCCAGAAGATGAAAGGCTCGTGCCTTAATGCAATGGATTCCAGTAAAACTTTATATAGGGCGAAAAAAACAGGAATTTGCGCAAACATCGGAAGACATCCACCCATAGGGTTGACCCTGTTTTTCCTGTAAAGTTCCATTATTTCACGATTTAATTTTTCTTTGTCTTTTTTAAACTTTTCGCGCAAGCGTTGCATTTCGGGTTGCAACCGTTGCATATCGCGCATGGATTTATAACTTTTATGTGTTAGTGGCCAAAATAATATTTTTATAAAAACTGTAAGTAGAATAATAGCCACCCCGTAATTCTGAATTATATTATTATAGAAAAATTTCAAAAAGCTTAACAGGGGGCGAGCCAACATGTCAAAAAACCCGAAATTGATGGCTTTATCAAGATTATAATTTATACTTTTCAGTATATCGAGATCCCTTGGCCCACAGTAAAGCATAAATTTTTGATTGTAAGAATTATCGGGATCAATTTTAATTGATTCACTATCAATAGTATTTCTTATAGAAGTATTTGTTTTATCAATCGTCAGAGAATATCTGTTACCATCAAGTGGTACAGCGGCAATCATAAAATATTTCTCTTCAAAAGCTGTCCACTCGAATTTTTCACTATACTTTACAGGACTTTCAATTATACTTTTTATTTTATGGGTAACTACTTCACCATCTTTATATAAAGCAGGACCAACAAAGGAGTACCGTGATATTTCACGATCGTCATCCCAAGGTTGAACCAGCATAAAAGCCAGATTTCCCTTTTTTGAATCTTTTCCTTTGTTATAAAGATTGACTTCAAGCTCTAAATCATATCCGTTTCCTTTAAAATAATAAGTCTTTTCGATGATCAAATCTTTATTCAATACAGAGTAAAAACGTAATTGTTTTTTCTCTCCGGAACCAACCACAAAATTTGCATCTGAAATATCCACGGCATAAAGATGGTCTGCCGGAATACTAATATCTCCAGTACCAAATGTATCAAAGGTATTGGTTTCACTTTGGGCATCAACAAGTGAAACCAGTGCTGATCCAGAATCCATTGTTTGTTTGTAGTGCTTTAATTCAAGATTTTTCAGCCTCGCTCCGATATTTGTGAAAACAGCACGAAAGTCCTCTGTTTCAACAACAATATCCAAGGGCAGAATCTTATTGTTGTCGGCAGCCAAAACACGCTCACTGACAGGAGATTTTTCGGCTACGATATCATTCAAAGAAGACACAGACGATTTATTGTCAGCAACAGTCTCTAAATTTTGGCCATTTTCCTGCGGAGCTGGTTTGGCGAAAAACATGCTATAACCCGTCCAAACCGCAAGCATCAAAACAAGAGCCATCAACACATTTTTATTTTCCATATGGCAGGATACTCCAATTACCCGGGATAACGGAAATATTCAAGGAACAGGATCGTACCCCCCGGGATGAAAGGGGTGACAGCGGCATAGCCGTCCGCAGGTTATGACCAAACCTTTTATCAAACCGTACTTGATCAGGGCTTGGCGGGCGTATTCGGAACAGGTGGGATAAAACCGACAGGAAGGCGCCTTCAGAGGCGAAATATATCGCTGATAAGTAATGATCAACAGGATGAATATTTTCCGGATCATGAATTGGTTTTTAATATGGTGAACTGAAGCAGATACTTCAACTCATCACAGATCTGGAAAAAGTCAAGATGGGCGGCTCCCGGTTTGGCGACGATGGATAATTCCCACCCACTACCGATAATTGATCGATGAAGCCGAAAAAATTCTCTTACCCGCCGTTTGACATGGTTACGTGTAACAGCTCTGCCAACCTTGCGACTGACGGTCAACCCCAACCTGGCAGAGCCATCACGTTCACGTACCAAAATATATACAATAAAATTCCGCGATTGCAGCTTGCGACCTTTGTTGCGCAACACTGCATAATCCCGGGATCGCCTCAATCTGGCGCAACGGGGAAAAGTAAAATCCGTTTTCTCCATCAGATCAAGGTTTACTTGACCGGAATGGTAACTACCAGACGCTTACGACCCCTGGCCCGACGGCGGCGAATAACAGCCTGACCATTTTTATTCTGCATGCGGGCACGGAATCCATGGGTTCTTTTCCGGCGAATACGACTCGGTTGATATGTCCTTTTCGACATTTTAAAACTCCTTACACTATGAGGTTAAGTTGTTATTTTATAGACGTTTAAGCGAAACGCATTATTAAACATGTTGTACTTGTTTTGTCAAGCAAGAAAAGATCGGCACATCCGCCCACAGCCTGCCCACAGGTAAAAAATCCCTTGCCAAATACCGGCCCCTCTGTTAGCTTAGCTGAACCATTTTCAGGCAATAAGATCCGCCAAAGACCCAGAAAACCAACCATAAATTAAATATCCACAGCTGTTTATAACAATGTGGATTATTTATTTTCGGATGCCTTCCTGTCCAACCTGTATTTTTAAACTCCGTTTTTCAAAAATTGAAAGTCCATGGATAAAATCTGGCAAAAAACATTGGATATCCTCAAACAAACCCTCGCGGACCAACAATTCGTTACCTGGATAAAGCCTATTCGATTCGTTGGTGTAAAAAATGAGGAAGTGGAACTTGAGGTCCCCAACCGCTTCGTGCTCGATTGGATTAAAAAACATTATCAGGACGCGATTCAAAGCTGTATTTCCAATGCGGCAGGTGCTTCCTATAGAATTAAGCTCTGTGTTGCACGCACCCCCATTAAACCAGATGCTGTGCCGGTCACTGAAAATCCGACTCCTCCTGTTCCTGCCAAAGTCCAGGAGGAACACCATCCCCAGCGAGGAAACGTTTACAATCTCAATTCCCGCTATACATTCAAAACGTTCGTTCTGGGTTCATCCAACCAGTTCGCCAGCGCCGCCGCCACAGCTGTAGCCAATAATCCGGCTACGACCTACAATCCACTTTTTATCTATGGAGGAGTGGGTCTTGGAAAAACACACCTCATCAACGCTGTCGGTAATGAAATTTTAAAAAGAAATCCCGACATGAAGGTATGTTACTATACGTCGGAAAAGTTCATGAATGAACTCATAAACTCGCTGCGCTATGCAAAAATGGACGAATTCAGAACCAAATTTCGATCCATGGATGTACTGTTGATCGACGATGTACAGTTTATTGCAGGCAAAGAGAGAACCCAGGAAGAGTTTTTTCATACATTCAATGCACTGTACGACTCTCATAAACAGATAGTTGTTACCTCCGACAAGTTCCCCAAGGAAATTCCCGGTCTCGAAGAACGATTACGATCCCGCTTTGAATGGGGACTGATTGCTGATATTCAAGCCCCCGATATGGAAACAAAACAAGCCATTCTTAAAATGAAAGCAGAACAGAACGGCATCGACTTACCTCACGAGGTTGCTTTTTTCCTGGCAAATTCAGTCAGCAGCAATATTCGTGAACTGGAAGGATATCTTGTCCGCATAGGCGCATATGCCAGTCTTACCGCTACGCCGATAAGCCTGGCCATGGCCCAGGAGGTTTTGAAAGATATTCTCGTGGAAAAACGTCGGGAATTAACCGTTGAAGAAATTCAAAAGCTGGTTGCCAATCACTATTCCATTAAATTGTCTGATCTAAAATCGGCAAAACGAATGAAGGCGCTTGTGCTGCCCAGGCAAATAGCCATGTACCTTTCACGGCAGCTTACCTCATGCTCGTATCCGGAAATAGGCGAACGCTTTGGTGGCAAAGATCATTCAACGATAATTCATGCCATTAAAAAAATAGAGAAAAATATGGAAGAGGATTACCAGTTGCGTTCGGTTATAAATAATTTAAAAAAAGAACTCAGTGCCTGAAACAGTTCATTCAAAACCTGTGCATCCGCCCTTGACAGACAGGGGAAAAAAGCACCAGATCCCGGTTATCAACAAAACAGACCCATTGGCGAGACATTTACCAACACCCTCAAAATCTTTTTAATTTACTGAAAATAAAGGACTTTTTGACATATAAACAAATTCACAGGCATCTACTACTACGACTATAAAAGATTTAAAACCATAATAAAAACAGTTTCCTGTTGACGGGAGGGAACATGATCTTTTCCATTGAAAAAGAAATCTTTCTTAAGGGTCTGGCTAAAATTCAGGGAATAGTCGAAAAAAAGAACACCATTCCGATTCTGGCCAATGTTCTTATTGAAGCGGAATCCGATTATGTCCGCTTAACAGCAACGGATCTTGAAGTGGGCATGAAAGCCAATTATCCGGCCCAGGTCAAAACTCAAGGCCGAATTACCGTATCAGCTAAAAAACTTTTTGAAATAATTAAAGAACTTCCAGAAAAAGAAATTTCCTTTACAGCAAAAGACAATTGCTGGATAGAAATACGATGTGGAAAAGCACTATTTAATATAGTAGGTTTATCTGCAGACGAATTTCCATATTTTCCACAAATAGAAAAACAAAACTTTTTCAATATATCCAGTTCAATCTTGCGACAAATGATTGAAAAAACATCATTTTCTATGTCATTGGACGAAACAAAGTATAACCTTAATGGCATATATGTAAAATCAATTGAAGATAAAGGTTCTCAGTTTCTAAGATTCGTTGCTACAGACGGACATCGTTTATCTTTATATCAAACTCCAATCGATTGTTCTCATATCGAGCAACTCATAAAAGGGGTTATATTTCCTCGCAAGGGAATTTTAGAATTACGAAAAATTACCGAAGAGAGTGATACTGAAATATCAATCGGTTTTATGGACAACAACGCAGTTATTAAGAAAGAACAGACAATAATAATAATGCGACTTGTTGATGGTGAATTCCCTGATTACACACGTGTTATTCCAAGCAGCAATGATTTAAAAGCAAACATTCCCAGGGAAGAATTTTTTCATGCGTTGCGCCGCATGGCAATACTCTCGAGTGAAAAATCAAAGGGAGTCAAAATAGATTTTGAAAAAAATCATCTAACTCTTTCCTCGTCAAACCCCGAGTTTGGAGATGCACGAGAAGATTTCGAAATTGATTACCCCGACAATAATCTTTCCATAGGTTTCAATGCACGGTATCTCATCGATATCCTCGGGACCCTTGATTCTGAAAAGATCAATCTGGCTTTACGCGATCATCTTTCGCCGGGGCTTATCACACCTGCGGATACGGACGACTATCTTGCGGTCATAATGCCAATGAGGCTATAGTACCGTACAGCGATAGGCAAATTTGAAGAATCACACTGTCAATAAATCTTTCATGATTCTGAAACGCCTTGTTCTACATAATTTTCGTAATATTGAGTCCACAGAGATTAAACCCGGCCCCGGTTTTAATATTCTGACCGGAGATAATGGCCAAGGTAAAACAAATATTCTGGAGTCGATATATATACTGGGGCATTTCAAAAGTTTTCGCCGCAATCGAAACGAAGATCTTATAGGTGTCACGGATATTTATTCGCGCGTATCGGGGGAATTTTATCTAGGCGGCATCCGCGAAACCGTAACTTTGAAAATTTTGAAGGATCAGAAAGAAATTCTGATCAATGACAAACGACCGTTGCAAAGCAGCGATATGTTTGGGCGTTTTCCCTCGGTATTGTTTTCTCCGGAAGAAGTTGCTCTACCCAGGGGTTATCCGGCGGCACGACGGGCTTTAATCGATAGGGCACTGTGCCAAACCCGTCCTTCCTTCATTGACCTGACCCGCGCTTATCAACGCTGCTTGCGTCAACGCAACATTTTACTCAAGGAAGGAGCGCCGGTTCGAAGTGTTTATCCCTGGACCGAAGAACTGGTAAATACCGGCGCGATGGTCCGCCTGGCACGTTGTCAATATCTTGATCGCCTGCTCCCCTTGTTCAAGTCTGCTTACAGGGAGATATGTGGAGACCGGGAACTGGCGGATATTATCTATCCGGGTTATTCGACCACCTTGTCTGTTTTGCAGGAAAACCTTCGATCTACCCTGGAACGCGAGACTTCGCGCGAATTAAAATATGGTACAACCATGGCCGGGCCACATCGGGATGATCCGGTTTTTATGTTGGATAACCGTGTGCTCGGGATATACGGTTCCCAGGGACAACAGAGATCCTTTGTCCTGGCATTCAAAACAGCCCAGATTCTCGATCTGGAAAAAGAGACGGGATTCTGCCCGCTTCTGCTACTGGATGATATGACCAGTGAGTTGGACCGGAAACGACAGGAATTTTTTTTCCGTTTTCTGCAACAGCGGCAGGGGCAGGTATTTATCAGCTGCACGGAGCATTCTGCTTTTCAGAGTGCAGGCTTCAAATGCCTGCGGATGTTCCGGGTGAAAGCTGGGACAATTTGCGATCGAGACTAATGAAACCTGTTATGAGGATATTATGACGGATGTAAACCAAAGAGAGTACGGAGCTGGCAGCATCAAGGTTCTGGAAGGTCTTTCGGCTGTGCGAAAACGCCCTGCCATGTACATTGGTTCCACCGGAGTCACGGGCTTACATCATCTGGTATACGAAGTAGTAGACAACTCCATTGATGAAAGTCTGGCCGGTGTTTGCGATGAAATTTTAGTAATCATTCATCTGGATGGTTCGGTTACCGTGGAGGATAACGGTCGGGGCATACCCGTCGACATGCATCCAACGCAGAACAAGTCTGCAGCTGAAGTCGTCATGACGGTTTTGCATGCCGGAGGTAAGTTTGATAGCGACAGTTATAAAGTATCCGGCGGGTTGCACGGCGTCGGGGTTTCCGTTGTCAATGCCCTGTCTGAAAGGTTGGATTTGGAAATTCGCCGAAATGGCCGCATATACCGGCAGAGCTATCAACGAGGTGTGCCGGATGCGCCTTTGCATGAAGACGGAGAAACCGCCAAACGTGGTACTCGCATAACATTTTGGCCGGACCCCGAAATATTCGAGACTACCGAATTTTCCTTCGAAACCCTGTCCCGTCGACTGCGTGAACTGGCTTTTCTCAACGGTGGTGTGTTAATTCATATTACTGATGAACGCTCAGAAAAACGGCACGATTTTCATTACGAAGGTGGCATAGTTTCTTTTGTCAGTTACCTTAATCGTGCAAAAACGCCATTACACGCCGAACCGATATTTTTTGGGGGTGAAAGGGAGGGTGTGCAGATTGAGGTGGCGTTTCAGTACAACGACGGTTACGACGAAAAGATTTTTTCTTTCGCCAATAACATAAACACCCATGAAGGCGGCACTCACCTGATTGGCTTCAAAGCAGCACTCACCCGTACCATGAACAGTTACGCTACGGCCAACAATCTGCTGAAAAACGTCAAGGCTTCTATTTCCGGAGACGACCTGCGAGAGGGTATGGCTGCCGTCATATCCGTCAAGGTTCCCGACCCGCAGTTTGAGGGCCAGACCAAAACCAAACTTGGCAATTCAGAACTAAAGGGTTACGTTGAAACCCTGGTGAATGAAAAACTGGCTACCTTTCTCGAAGAAAACCCCTCTGTTGCCAAGCGAATTCTTGAAAAAGGCATCGAAGCGGCGCGAGCCAGGGAAGCAGCGCGCAAGGCTCGGGATCTGACACGGCGAAAAGGGGTTCTGGACAGTCTTGCCCTGCCGGGCAAGCTGGCTGACTGCCAGGAGAAGGACCCGGCTTTGTGCGAAATATATCTGGTCGAGGGTGACAGTGCCGGCGGCAGTGCCAAACAGGGACGCGATCGACGCTACCAGGCCATCCTGCCGCTTAAAGGCAAGATCCTCAACGTCGAAAAAGCGCGTTTCGACAAGATGTTGTCGTCCAATGAAATTCGCACCCTGATTACCGCCATGGGAACCGGAATAGGGAAAGGGGATTTCGATATTTCCAAGTTGCGCTACCATCGCATCATCATCATGACCGATGCGGATGTGGACGGATCGCATATTCGAACCCTGTTATTGACATTTTTTTTCCGACAGATGCCGGAGTTGATTGAACGAGGGTATCTGTATATAGCTCAGCCGCCTTTGTATAAAGCAAAACGAGGAAAAAAGGAATTGTATCTCAAGGATGAAAATGCTTTGGTGGATTATCTGCTTGATGAGGGAGTCGAGGGTGTAACTCTTGAACTTGCAGAAGGTTCCAAAGTGGTGCGCGGAAAGCAGATCATTCCAACTTTACGCAACATTCTGGAATATAATCACCTTTTTGACAAGATGGTACTAAAAGGGGTTAACAGTGAAATTCTTCGCATTTTCGTGCAAAACCGCATTCGCAACGGTTTTGAGGATATGCTGGACCTTTCACCACTGGTCGATCGCTTGAAGGAAGCAGTCCCACATGCCGATTTCCAGTTGATGAAAGAGCCGGATCGCATTCTGTTTACCCAGGGTAATGTGCGCGCTCGCATCGATAGACAGGTACTGGAAATACTGTCTTCCCACGAGTATCATCTGTTGCATCAGTCCTATCAGAAAATAAAGGAAAATCACAGCAATGGCCGCTGTGTCATTTATCTGGAAGGCAAAGAAGAGACCGTGGTAAATAATTGTCAGGAGTTGCTTGGATATTTTCAGGATCGGGCCCGCAAGGGCCAGTATATACAACGATACAAAGGTCTTGGCGAAATGAACCCGGATCAGTTGTGGGAAACCACAATGGATCCCGAAAAACGGGTTCTATTGCAGGTCAAGGTCGAAGACGCGGTGGAAGCCAACGAAATTTTTACCGTTTTGATGGGTGACCAGGTCGAGCCGCGTCGTGAATTTATCGAAAACAACGCACTCAACGTATCCAACCTTGATATCTGATGAAATCTGGCGCCCACGGCAGGACTGTCCGGCGCAGAGTCCCGGTTTTTCCCGGAGGATAAAAGATGCTATCGGAACAGAACAAAAAAACCGTCAATATAGAAGATGAACTGCGCAAGTCCTACATGGACTATGCCATGAGCGTTATAATCGGCAGGGCTCTTCCGGATATAAGGGACGGGCTGAAACCTGTGCACCGGCGGGTCTTGTATGCCATGCACGAACTGGGTAACGCCTACAATAAGCCATATAAAAAATCCGCACGCGTGGTCGGCGACGTTATCGGTAAATATCATCCTCACGGAGATTCTGCCGTTTACGATACTATCGTTCGCTTGGCACAGGATTTTTCCATGCGCTACCCCCTGGTTGACGGGCAGGGGAATTTTGGTTCTCTTGACGGCGACAGCGCCGCCGCCATGCGTTATACGGAAGTGCGTATGGACAAACTGGCGCACGAACTGCTGGCCGATCTGGAGAAGGAAACCGTCGATTTCGGACCGAACTATGACGATTCACTGCAGGAACCATTGGTATTGCCCTGCAAGTTTCCCAATCTTCTGGTAAATGGTTCCGAGGGCATTGCCGTTGGCATGGCCACAAAGATACCACCTCACAATCTGGGTGAGGTTATAAATGGACTCATCAGCATCATGGATGATCCGACTGTCGACAACCAAGATCTGCTTCGCCTTATACCGGGCCCCGATTTTCCCACGGCGGGCTTTATTCTAGGCAGGGAAGGTATCCGCCAGGCTTATGAAACCGGGCGGGGGATCGTGCATATGCGGGCCCGGGCGCTGGTGGAAAAAGATCGCCGTACCGGTCGCGAAAAAATTGTCATTACCGAAATCCCCTATCAGGTCAATAAAGCCAAGTTGATCGAAAAAATTGCCGAGCTGGTAAAAACCCGTAAAATTGAAGGCATTTCCGATCTTCGCGATGAATCGGACCGTGAGGGCATAAGGGTCGTGGTGGAGTTGAAAAAGGACGTCATTCCCGACGTTATTCTCAATCAACTCTATAAAATGACGGCCATGCAGTCTTCTTTCGGTATTATCATGCTGGCCATTGTCAATGGTCAGCCCCGTGTGCTGAGCCTTCGGGAAGTGCTGGAACATTTTGTGGATCATCGCAGGGAGATCGTCACCCGGCGCTGCATTTTCGATCTGCGCAAAGCCGAGGAAAAGGCCCACATTCTCGAAGGTTTCAAGATTGCTCTGGAAAACCTGGATGAAGTGATCGCCATAATCAAGCAGTCGGCGAATCCCCGTGAGGCGAAAGAACGCCTCATAATGCGGTTTGCTCTGTCGGATGTTCAGTCCCAGGCGATTCTTGATATGCGCCTTCATCGGCTTACAGGCATGGAACGGGACAAGATTCTCGAAGAATATCGGGAAATTCAGACTCTGATTCAGCGGCTGAAGGAGATTCTTGCCAGCGATGTGGAAATTCTAAATATCATCAAGACCGAGCTGCTTGATATCAAGGATAAATTTGCCGATGAGCGTCGAACTGAAATTGTGGATCAGCGTGGCGACCTGTCACTGGAGGATTTGATTGTCGACGAGGATATGGTGGTAACGGTATCTCATGCCGGTTACATAAAGCGCAATGCCGTGTCTTTATACCGCGCCCAGCGGCGCGGGGGGAAAGGCGTCACCGGTATGCGGCCCAAGGAAGAAGATTTCGTCGAACAGCTGTTTATTGCATCTACGCATTCTTTCGTTCTCGTATTTACCGACGCAGGCAAGGTTTACTGGCTTAAGGTCCATGAGATTCCCCAGGGGGGAAGGGCTTCCCGCGGCAAGGCCATTGTAAACCTTCTGCAACTGGCCAGCGGGGAAAACGTCACCAGTATTCTTCCGGTAAAAGAGTTCATAGAAGATCGCTATATCGTATTCGCTACCCAGAACGGCATTGTTAAAAAGACGGATCTGATGGCTTATGCCAATCCCCGCTCCGGCGGTATTATCGCTCTGACCGTCGATGAAGGCGATCGTCTGGTTTCGACGCGCCTGTCGGACGGTAACATGGATATTCTGCTGGCCAGCCAGAGCGGCAAGGCCATCCGTTTTCCCGAGAAAGAGGCCCGGCCCATGGGCAGGACTTCGCGCGGGGTGCGAGGCATGCATTTGGAGAAAGATGACCGGGTTATCGGCATGGAAGTTGTTTCCGATACCACTGCCGCCACCCTGGTGACTGTTACTGAAAAAGGCTACGGCAAGAGGACCTATCTCGATGAATACCGCCAGCAAGGACGTGGCGGCAAGGGAATCATCACCATAAAAACCTCGGAACGCAATGGGCAGGTTGTCGACATTAAATTGATAAACGACGATTTTGACCTGATGTTCATCACTGATGGCGGCAAGGTTCTGCGCACCCGGGTTGTTGATCTTTCGGTTATCGGGCGTAATACCCAAGGGGTCAGACTGATGGTACTGGAGCCTGGGGAACGTATTGTCGCAGTGGCTAAACTGGCCGAAAAAGAAGAGGAAAATGGAACTGGCGAGATTGAAGAAGAATCTCTTGAAGGAGGAGAAACGGAGAACCCGGAAGACGTGGAATAGCCGGTATTTCTGCCTGACGATTGGTTTATTGGGGTTGCTGACAGCTGTCGGCAGCTGGTATGGATATCGAGCCTGGCAGGAAAAAATACCGGGAACCCTGTTGAGAAGGGCAGAAAAGCTCGTTGAAAAACAACGGTATCAGCGGGCAATAAGTCAGTTGCGCAGCCTTCATGAGCACTATCCCCGCACTGCCGCCGGAGCCAAGGCTTTGTTGCTTGCGGGGGATATCATGCTGTTGCACCTGCACAGGGAACAGGAAGCGCTGCTTGCCTTTCTGCTGGTAGAGAGGGATTACCCTGAAACACCCTGGTGTGATGCCGCACGCAGGCAGGTGGCGGATATCTATAAATACCATCTGAAGGATTACGGTAGAGCTCTGGTGAGTTACCAGAAGATGCTCGACAGTCAAATGCCGCAAACCGATCACATACAGTATGAAATAGCGGACACCTACTTCCGCATGAATAATTTTGAACAAGCGCGTATCGAGTTCGAAATCTTGCTTGCTGATTATCCGCAGAGCAAACTTGTGCCGCAGTCTTTATATCAAATTGGTTCTTCTTTTTTCCTGGAAGGGAAAACAGATGAATCCGAGCAGGTGTTAAACCGTCTCTGTCGGGAATATCCGCAAAATTCCTTTGCGCTGGAAGGTTTTTTTACTCTGGCTCAGGTTCATGAGGAGCGCGGTGATTTGCACAAGGCCCTGCAGATACTCGAGAAGCTGAAGGGCCGCTACGCCAGAAAAGCCATTCTTGACCAGCGGAGCATGCACATCAGGCAGCGATTGAAAAAAAAGAACAAGGCCATCTGACCAGGAGACATGTATGAAAATAGGCGTTATCGGGGCAGGCAGTTGGGGAACCACATTGGCGGACCTGTTGTCAAAAAACGGCCATACGGTAACTCTCTGGGCCTATGAAGAAGATCTGGTTAAGCGCATGCGTGCCAATCGCAAGAATGATCTTTTTCTTCCGGACTTTACCTTGGATGAAAAGCTGGAGTTCACCTCCGAATTGCCCGAAGTCGCCGGCGGCAAGGAAATGGTGGTTCTGGTCGCTCCCTCCCAGGTCATGCGGGCTGTCGTGAGGCAAGCCGAGCCGTATCTGGCAGACAATACCATCCTGGTTTCTGCTGCCAAAGGCATTGAAAACGATACGCTTATGCCAATGTCCGAAGTCCTGCGCGAGATTCTGCCTGCGCATCGTCTTGAAAACACGGCATTTTTATCCGGACCGACCTTTGCCCGCGAAGTGGCGGCTGAAGTGCCTACGGCACTAACCGTAGCCTCGAACGACGAGCGCATAGCCCGATTGGTACAGACTACTTTCAGCTGCCATTATTTCCGAGTCTATCGCAGCAGTGATATTGTCGGGGTGGAACTTGGCGGGGCATTAAAAAACGTCATTGCATTGGCCGCGGGTGTTTCCGATGGTCTGGGCTACGGCTACAATGCGCGCGCGGCGCTCATAACCCGTGGTCTGGTGGAAATGACGCGGATCGGGATGGCTATGGGAGCCCGGGAACAGACCTTTATGGGATTATCCGGAATGGGGGATCTGGTACTGACCTGCACCGGAGACCTTTCCCGCAATCGCAGTGTGGGACTGGAACTGGGCCGCGGGCGCAAGCTGGACGATATACTTTCTGGTATGAAGATGGTTGCCGAGGGGGTAAAAACCACTCTGTCCGCTTATCAGTTGGCTAAAAAGTTGTCTGTAGAGACACCTATAATTGAGCAGATGTACCTGATTTTGTTTGAAAACAAGGATCCACGCGCGGCGGTTTCCGATCTCATGCAACGTTCGCTCAAAGCGGAAATGAACCGATAAGAACGGATAGGAACGCTCGCACTTTTCGGGGGCAGAATGTACACCATCCGGGTCATGACCTATAACATTCACGGTTGCCTGGGGACGGATGGCCGGAGGGATCCGGGCAGGGTACTTGATGTTATCGGCTGCGCGGGACCCGATATTATCGCATTGCAGGAAGTGGACACATTACGGGACGGAGACCAGGTTGCCTGGTTCGGGGAGCGCCTGGCCATGAATTATTACGGCCCCGCCACCCCTGGCGGTAACGCTTTCCTTTCCTATTATCCGCTGCACGGCGTACGCACCATAGAATTGGAGGGCGGCAGCTGCCTCTGTGCGGATGTAAATATCTCCGGCCGCTGCCTGCATCTGTTCAATGTGCGGTTGCATAAGCATCCCGGGGTTAGACGCCGGCAAATCAGGCGTTTGCTCGATGATCGGGATGGGGTCCGGTTTTATTCATCAGGCTGCCCGCTGCTGATGCTCGGCGATTTTGCCGATGTGCTATGGCCCTTCGACCAGGGACTGTTTTTGCCTTGTCTGCGTCCCGCCAAAAGACCCCTGTACAGGGCGACCTTTCCTGCATGGCTGCCGCTGTGTGGGCGGGACCGGGCTTATCTCGGCGGCCAGCTCCGAATCATTGATTCTCGCATATATCGGCACAGTCTGGCACGCAGGGCTTCCAGTCATTTACCGTTGGTGCTGACCGTGCGGGTGGCCGATCCACGCAATTATGTGAAAATAAAGGAACTGAAACACCGAAGAATGGAAATCGCGCCGGGTTAGACACAGCCTGTGGATAAAACTGTTGATGGCGTTGATAAGATACATGAAAAGGCTATGCGGGTGTTGCGATGGGGGTTGTCCGGTGTTGACCGGTCGACCCTTTTTGTTGATTTGACGAGGAGGCAGCATGTCCCGAACGAAACAACGGATGGATGCCATGATGGGGATTTTGGATGTTCTGGAGGATCTTTATCCCGAAGCCCGCTGTGCCCTCGATTTTGCAAATCCCTGGCAGCTGCTGGTGGCAACCATTCTGTCGGCCCAGTGTACGGACCGTCAGGTCAACAAGGTGACAAAAAATTTGTTCTCTCTTTATCCAGGCCCCCGACAGCTGGCTGCTGCGGATCCCGAAGAGGTTGAAGCCGTTATACGCAGTACAGGGTTTTTTCGTAACAAGGCCAAAAACCTGATTGCCTGTGCGGCGCAGGTCGTTAACCAATGTAACGGCCAGGTTCCGCGTCGCATGGAGGAGCTTGTGACATTGCCGGGTGTGGGGCGTAAAACCGCGAACGTGGTGCTGGGTAACGCGTTTGACATACCCGGTCTGGCTGTCGACACACATGTCAAGCGCCTTGTGCGGCGTCTGGGTTGGAGCCGCCGGAGCGATCCGGAAGGCATCGAGTCGGAACTGTGCCAGATTCTGCCGCCATCCTGCTGGACCAAAACAAGCCATTTGCTGATCCATCACGGACGACGGTTATGCAAAGCTCAGCGTCCGCTGTGCGACCAATGTCCGTTGCAAGCCGATTGTCCCAGGATCGGGCTGCCTGACATTCACATCAGGAAATAGAGCTCACTCCTCCATGTCCATCTGGAAAAAATCAATGGCCTGGGGCTGCTGCGCTTCCAGAGCGTAACGGGTCGGAGCTGTTCCCGGAGCGAACGCCTCCACAGTCATGGTGGAAGCATCCTCGGGAACCAGAAGTCCGGTAGCCGGATCAATGGGGCGGAATTCGATGCCGTCCGGAACCGGAAAATGTTCGACAGGCTGGTTTTCAAGAGCCTGTCGCATGAACTCGACCCATGCCGGAGCCGCGGCCTTGGAGCCGGTTTCGAGGGGTCCCAGAGACCGCTCCTGATCGTAACCTACCCAGGACACGGCCAGCAGCCGCGGGCCGTATCCGACGAACCAGGCATCTTTCTGATCGTTGGTGGTTCCGGTCTTGCAGGCCACGGGTCTTTGCAGCGCTTTGGCGCGGTAGCCGGTGCCATCCTGCACCACGCTTTCCATCAGGTTGGTAATCAGATAGGCTGTTTCCGGGGAGATCACCCTTCGCGGAAATTGATTGATCAGTGTCTGATCGGGATCGGGTCCTCCGGGAAAATCGGCGGGATCCCGTGATTCCAGAATCCTTCCATGGCGATCGACAACCTTCGTGATGTACACAGGCCGGAGAAGTACGCCACCGTTGGCAAAGACGCAGTATGCCGAGGCCAGTTCCATGGGGGAGACGGCGGAAGATCCAAGAGCTAAAGTCAGATCCCGGTTCAAGGGTGATTCGATACCCAGCTTTTTGGCATAATTGATGGCATAACCCACGCCGATATCCTGCAGCATTTTGATGGTTACCACGTTATAGGATTGTGCCAATGCCTGGCGCAGGGTTGTTACCCCGGTGAATTTTTCGGCATAGTTTTTCGGTTTCCATTCCGTTTCCGTGCCGTCTTCGCCTTTCTGTCGATAGATCACGGGAGTATCGAGCATGATGGTTGCCGGCGTGTAGCCTTTATCCAGAGCGGCTGCATAGATCAGGGGTTTGAACGCGGAACCCGGCAGGCGGTGTGCCTGAATGGCTCGATTGAACTGGCTGCGATTAAAATCGTAACCGCCCACCAGCGCCTTGACCTCACCGGTATGGGGCGCAAGAGCGATGAGAGCGCCCTGTGCGGCCGGCTCCTGGTAGAGGGACAGAGTCATTTCCGTATCGGAGCTTTGCTTGATTTTTACCTGCACCACCGAACCGATCGGCAGAGTGGTGGCGCGCTCCCCGACAAATTTGACTTTCTGACCACGGTCGACGACCCGCAGTTTATGGGCGAGGCCACCCTGGTTAAGGGGAATGATTCCGGTAAAACGACCGATGCGCACAATCGCCCGATGGTCGCGGGAGCCGATGACAACGCCTTCGACCAGAGTTCCGGGCTCCGGTGGCTGTTTGTAGATTGCTTCCTGTTTGGATAAAAATTCGGCTTGCCGGTCGCTGTCGAAAGTCTTCAGGGGGCCACGATAACCGCGGCGGATGTCATGTTGGACAAGGTTGGACCGTACCGCCAGTTGAGCGGCTTGCTGCATGGCCACGTTCATGGTGGTGTAGACTTTCAGTCCGCCGGTATTGAGGACCTCGGTACCGTATCTCTCTTCCAGATATCGACGCACCTGCTCCGTGAAATAGGCCGCTCCGGGAATCTGGCGTTCGTTACGAGGGTGGATCACGACATTTTCCGATACGGCCTTATCCGCCTGTTGTCGCGTGATATAGCCGTCCTCGACCATACGATTCAATACATAGATCTGGCGGGTTTTGGCTTTTTCATAATTGTGAAAAGGGGAATAGCGGCTCGGAGCCTGCGGCAGTCCGGCCAGCATGGCGCTTTCCGCAAGTGACAGGTCGCCGACATTCTTGTCGAAATAATTTTCCGCCGCAGCCTGAACGCCGTAAGCACCGTGCCCAAGGTAGATCTGATTCAGATACAAAAAGAGAATGTCGTCTTTTGACAGGCTTCGTTCCATGCGGCGGGCCAGGATCGCTTCTTTGAATTTGCGGGAAAATTTTTTTTCCGGCGTCAGTAACAGGCTTTTGGCAACCTGTTGGGTAATGGTGCTGCCGCCCTGGCGGATGCCTCCGGCCATCAGGTTTTTGAGCGCGGCGCGCACGATCGAAAAAAGGTCGATGCCGCGGTGCTGATAGAATTTCGAATCTTCCGCGGCGACAAACGCCTGAACCAGTTGCCGGGGTATCCGTGAGATGGGGACGAGAATCCTTCTTTCCTGGGAAAATTCGCTGATGACGGTTTCATCGTCGGCATAGATGGTCGTGACGATAGGTGGGCGATAATCGGACAGGGTGTCGACTTTTGGCAGCGAGGCAGAGACCGACCAATAGGCAACCCCAAGCATCAGGCAGCTTGCCAGAAACAGTCCAAAACAGGCCCACAAAGAGATTTTCAGGATGCGCTTTATATTCATGAGGAAACAGGTCTCCTTGAAAAAATAAGGCCTTTTTATACCATAATCCGACCATGTAGGCCAAATTCTTTACTTCGGGCATCTATCGAAACGGGCCAGAAAAGGGCTTCTGAACTATTTTGGAAAACCCGCGGGGGCGCCGGAAGGGACTTGTTGGGGATTGACTTTCCCAGCTGTCTGTGCTAACCAACCGGAAGATAAAAGGAGAATATCCCATGATTTACCTTTTGGATCGGCGGATGGTTCCGGCACAGGCAGAGCGAGCGAAGAGCAGGGCGGCACAAGGCCGCGCCGGTGCTCGTTGTCTTGCTGTCTGAATTTCCGGGAAGTCGGGGATATCCTGCAGTAAGGCCATGAGATTTAAACGCTCATGGCTTTTTTATTTGGTGTTTGATGTGTCGTTGATGTGAACCGGGGCCTAGGAAGGGATAGCGGTCAGATTTATGAGAAACGATATCGTACATATCGGTGCGGGTGAGTTGACCTATGAAATTCGCGCTATCGTCGAGATAGCCGATACGCTCCAGCGGATGGGAATCAAGATCAATATGGAGAATATCGGCGATCCCGTGGCCAAGGGTGAGAAAATCCCCAAATGGATGAAGAAACTGATTGCCGACCTGGTTATGGAAGACTGTTCCTACGGATATTGTCCGACCAAGGGGGTTCTGGAGACCCGTCAGTATCTGGCGGAACGCACCAACAAGCGGGGGAAGGCGCAGATCACCTCCGATGATATTCTGTTTTTTAACGGTTTGGGCGACGCCATCCAGAAAGTTTATGGTTTCCTGCGCCGGGAAGCACGGGTCATAGGGCCGTCACCGACCTATTCAACCCATTCTTCGGCCGAGGCCGCGCATGCCGGGCAACGTCCGATCTCCTATCGCCTGGATCCTGACAATCACTGGTATCCGGATCTGGACGACCTGCGCCTGTCCGTGAAATACAATCCGGCGATTTCCGGTATCCTGATTATCAATCCGGACAACCCGACCGGCTCCGTTTATCCTGAAAGAATTCTTCGGGAAATGATAGCCATCGCGCGGGAATACGACCTGTTTGTCATCTGTGACGAGGTCTATCTGAATATCGTTTACAACGGACAGTCCACCAAGCCCCTTTCCGATCTGATCGGCGATGTGCCCGGCATGGCGTTGCGCGGCATCAGCAAGGAAGTCCCCTGGCCCGGGGCGCGCTGCGGATGGATCGAGATCTATAATGCCGATCGGGACCCGGTATTCAAGCGCTATGTCCAGAGCATTCTCAACGCCAAGATGGTGGAGGTCTGTTCCACCACCTTGCCGCAGAAGGCCATACCCCACATTCTGAGTCATCCTGAGTATCCCGCTTATCTCGACGAACGACGGGCACGTTACGAGCATTGTTCGAACATCGCGTATGAAATCCTTAAAGACGTGCCCCGCACCAAAGTCAACCGCACCAACGGCGCTTTTTACATGAGCGTCGTGATAAAAACCGAATGTTTGACCCACCAGCAGACTCTTCCCATCGAAAACCAGGAGGTTCGGGCTCTCGTCGAGCGACTTGTCAACCAGCCCGGGGTCTCCCTTGACAAACGTTTCGTTTACTATCTGTTGGCATCAACGGGTATTTGTGTGGTTCCCCTGTCATCTTTCTGCACTCGGGAAATGGGCTTCCGCATCACTTTGCTGGAACGCAATGAAAAAGAGTTCAGACGTATTTTCCAGACCATTGCCGAAAGCATAACCGCTTATCTGGAGTCCTGATCCTTACAGGAGTTGATCGCCATTGGATTTAACTGGAGATCCTGATAATCCGAGGTTGTCCGATGCCGGGAAAGCCCCCGAGGGGGCGGAAATTGCCGCTGAAGAATCATTTTTTTCCGTAAACGTCGATATCCTCGATTGCGTTGACAAGGCTCCGTGCGATCTATATCGGCGCAACGCAAGCGGCCAATACGTACTGCTGGCGTCCCGGTCCAGCACCCTGGACCGGGACGCCTTGAAAAGATTGCAGTTTTTTGGCATTGGGCAACTGTTCGTGCAGGGGCAGGATTCGGGATGTTTCAGCCGCATATTGCGCACCAGGCTCGATGAAATCGTCAAGAATCCCCACATTGAGGCGTCTGTCAAGGCGAGAGTGGTGCAGGCCAGTTGCCGGGACGCCATGCGACGTGCCTTCGATGATCCACGAGGTCCTTTCATCAGGCAAGCCTGCGATATGATCGTGCCGACGGTCGATCTGATTGTTCAGAGCGATCAGGCCACCCGGTATCTGATACAGTTGACCTCTTTCGACCACGCCACCTATGTTCATTCCACCAATGTCGGAATTTTTGCGGTGGCCCTGGCGCGGCTGTTTTTCGGTCTGGACAGGGCACACGACATGCACAACCTGGGCATGGGGTTTTTCCTCCATGATCTCGGCAAATGCCGGATTCCCATTGAAATTCTCAACAAGCCGGGCCCGCTGACCGAGCAGGAGCGGCAGGTCGTGAATTGCCACGTGGAGGAAGGGTTCCGGATCCTGGAAGAAAACGGCATCATTACCGATGAAGCCCGCACCATTACCCTTGAGCACCATGAGAAAGATAACGGTAAAGGGTACCCCCGCGGAAAGATGGGGGCGGATATCCATCCCTATGCGCGTATTTGCCGCATCGCCGATATCTATGAAGCGCTGACCGCTGAACGGCCCTATCACCGCAGGCGCTCCACCTTCGACGCTCTGCGGATTATGAAGGAGCAGGAGGTGGCGGATGTGGACAAGGCCTTGTTTGCGCATTTTCTGCAATTGTTCGCGGGCTGAATCCCGGCTGTTGTATTCATGCGAGGGCGGTTTTTTCCGAAGACACGGTTCTTTATTGCTCCGCCTGTGACGAAGATCGGGTAAGCGGTTGGTCTTAGCATTTTTCCTGGAAAAATTCGTATATGGCTGAAGACAGACAAAAGCTGATAAGGTCCATCGGCTTTCTCTCCGGGGTCGGCATTTCGATGGTGGCCGCGACATTGATCGGCCTGGCCATGGGGTATTATCTCGATCGCTGGCTGGGGACTTCTCCGTGGCTGACCCTGGTGTTTCTCGGTTTCGGAATCGCCGCCGGTTTTCGCAATATTTTTATTCTTACGCGGCGGGAATTGCGCCGGCAGAGCGAAGAAGATGGCCACCGGTGACGATCATCTGATCAGGGAGCTGGCTTGCAGAAACTGGATTATTCTCTGCGTCATGCTTGCGGCGAGCCTATGGTGGCGTTCGGCGCCGATTGTCCTGGGCGTGCTAGGTGGGGGGCTGCTGGTGATTGCCGGTTTCCACTCGTTGCACAGATCACTGGTTCGTCTGCTCCTGAATCGGGGTCGCCGGTCCGTCATCGTATTTTTCTGCGCTACGCCTTTCAGGCTGCTGGCAATTGCTTTGGTCATATCTGTTCTGGTCGGGCCGTTGGGGGTTCATCCCCTGTCTCTGGTGGCAGGCCTCTCAGTGGTGGTTATCAACCTGATGCTTACAGCCGTGATGCGTGTTTGGACCTGCAAAAGAGAGAATCCATGAGCCACCCTCCCCAGCTTTTCGATATCAGCGTCTCCCTTCATCCGGCTCTCCCCGGGTTTCCCCAGGATCCTCCCTGCCGCATCGCCTCTGTCGCTGCGCAAGCGGGGGGGTTCCATGTCAGTCAATTGTCCTGCAGCAGCCATGTCGGTACCCACCTCGACCTTGCCGGGCATGCGGGGTTGTGGGGGTATACCGGTTCCGACCTGCCGCTGAAGGCGCTTATCGGTCCCTGTCGTGTGGTCGACCTGCGCCACGTTTCAGGATTGATCGGCGCGGAACATCTGCGGTCCTTGGATCTTGCCGAATGCCGGCGATTGCTTCTTAAAACCAACAATTCGCATCTTTGGCAGAAGCCCGGGTTTTGCATGGACTACCAGTCTCTGGGTCTGGATGGCGCACGCTTTCTTGGCGATCTCGGTATCGAGCTGGTTGGCATCGATTATCTTTCCATCGAGGCCTGGGATGGGGACGGCGAAGTACATCACCGTCTGCTTCGCGATGGAGGAGTGATCCTTGAAGGCCTGGATCTTTCCGCCATCGATGCGGGGGCCTACGAACTTATCTGTCTGCCATTGAAGCTTGCCTGTGCTGATGGCGCTCCCTGCCGGGCACTTTTACGCCGGTAATCCCTGCCGGAAAATCCAAACGCTCTCTTTTCCCACAAGCCCCATCCGGATGCTATACTCAATTGTAGGGCGACCTTAACAATTCTTGGAAAGGGGTTAGTCTATGCGAAAAGAATCCGGAAAGTTTGGCATCGGTGACAAACGCGGTCGCTGCGAAACCAGTTCCGACCCCTATGTTCAGGCCGAAGGCTTGCCGGAGCCGACTCTCTGTCCGGGGTGTCAGGCTGTTTATCGCCATAAACGCTGGTATCTCGACGCGCAGGCCTACGAAGCGCTGGCCAGGGATGCGAAAGTGGCCAGGCAGTTGTGCCCGGCTTGTCGGAAAATCAAGGACGGGTATGCCGAAGGATATGTGACCCTGGGCGGCTCCTATCTGTGGGCACACGAAGCGGAGATCCGCAATATACTCAGAAACGAAGAAGCCAAGGCCATGGCAAAGAACCCCCTGGAGCGGATCATTCGCATGGATCGCGAAGGTGACGAGCTGGTGATCGAAACGACCGAGGAGAAACTTGCCGAACACCTCGGTCGCGCTCTGAATAAAGCGCACCAGGGAGATCTGAAGGTTGTCTGGACGGACGATCACGCCATTTGCCGTGTTAGCTGGCAGCGTGAAAAATGAAGGCATTCTGAAGGTTCGATTCACGGTGGTTTTTCAGGAATTCGACCCACGCAGGTTTGCCATTACCCCTGAAAAAGCGCCAGGCCTCGCAGGTTGAAGTTTATGCTTGGCATCGAGCGGTTGTTGCCAGAGGGTATCAGGGGTGAGTCCATGAATTTTCAACAAAAGGCGCGACACATTCCGTGTGCAAATTGCGGACAGCACACCAAGAAAGGCGGCAGGGCCGCCTTTCGGCTTTTGGAGCACACGGCCGACATGGGGATCGAAGCGGTTGCTCCCACCTGCGACGAACTCTTTGTGCAGGCCGCAAAGGCCTTGCTCTCCATTCTGGCAGGCCAGGGGCGGGCTTTTGGAGACGTTCAGGAACGGACCATTGAAGTGACAGCCGGCGACATGGAGGAACTTCTTGTCGTTTGGCTGAATGAGTTGCTGTTCATGATACAGGCAAGAGGCCTGTGGCCGCTGGATATGGCTGTGGTCCGTATTCATGCAGGGGCTTTGGAGATGCGCCTCAGGGTTGTTCCCCTGGCCGCCAATCCGGAACGGGAGATCAAAGCGGTCACTTATCACCACCTGCTGGTGACACATCGCCACGGCCAGTGGCGGGCGCGTGTCTATCTCGATTTATAATCTTTCGAAGGTAATCGCCATGACAGTCAAGGTGCAACAGCTCGATGCTTGTCGCTGGCGCCTACCGAGGGAAGGTGCCATGCGCACTGATGGCCTGGTTTTCGCCAACCGTGCCATGATGGCCGCCCTGCAAAAAGAGCAGGCTCTGGAGCAGGTGCGCAATGTGGCGACCTTGCCCGGTATTGTGGGGCCATCACTGGCCATGCCCGACATTCACTGGGGATACGGCTTTCCCATTGGTGGCGTGGCGGCCTTCGATGCCGATGAAGGCATCGTTTCGCCCGGCGGGGTCGGTTACGACATCAACTGCGGGGTACGTTTGCTGCGGTCAAATCTCCAGGCGCAGGAATTGCGTTCCTGTCTGCAGCAACTGGCCGATGCGCTGTTTCGCAATGTGCCCTCCGGGGTCGGCTCGCATCGGCGGGATCTCAGGTTGACCTTGGCGCAAGAGCGCAAGGTGCTGCAGCAGGGGGCGCGCTGGGCGGTAGCCCAAGGCATGGGCAACGAACTGGATCTGCAGCACATCGAGGACGGCGGATGTCTTGCCGGAGCCGATCCTGACCTGCTTTCGGAGCGGGCTCTGGAGCGGGGCCGCGACCAGCTCGGGACGCTTGGCAGCGGCAACCATTTTCTGGAAATCCAGATGGTGGACGAGATTCGCGAACCACGTCTGGCCGATGTACTCGGCCTGTTCCCAGGGCAGGTGACGGTCACTATCCACACCGGCAGTCGCGGACTCGGTTATCAGGTCTGCGACGATTATTTGCGCATTATGCTGCGGGCCGCAGCCAGATACGGCATTTCCCTGCCAGATCGGCAGCTGTGCTGCGCGCCGCTGAACAGTCCGGAGGGCCGCCAGTATCTCGCCGCCATGGCCTGCGCGGCGAATTTTGCGTTTGCCAACCGGCAACTGATAACCGCCTGGGTGCGCGAATCCTTCGAGCAGGTACTGCATCAAAGTGCAGCCGCCATGGGTCTGTCGGTGATTTATGATGTTTGCCACAATATCGCCAAATACGAGCAACATATCGTTGCCGGTGTCCCGCGCCGACTGTGCGTGCACCGCAAAGGTGCTACGCGGGCCTTTCCGCCGGGGCATCCCGACGTTCCGGCATGTTATCGCGCCATCGGCCAGCCGGTTCTGATCCCCGGTGACATGGGGCGCTATTCCTATGTGCTGGTCGGCACCGCTGCCGGTTTTGAAGAGACATTCGGCTCCACTTGCCACGGTGCCGGAAGGTTACTGTCGCGGCATGCCGCAAAAAAATTGGCATCGGGGCGTCGCATCGAGGAGGAGCTTGCCGCCCGTGGCATTGTTTTGCGGGCTGCCGGGCGCGGTACCGTGGCCGAGGAGATATCCGAAGCCTATAAGGATGTCACGGAGGTGGTGGAGGTGGTGCAGCAGGCCGGCATCGGCCGCATTGTTGCCAGACTGCGGCCGCTCGCGGTTATCAAGGGGTAGGCTGCAGGGTTTTTTCAGCCTCAGTCTCCCTGGTTTGAGGGACCCTTTGCGTCGTGCCCGGCGTTGATGACGGCCTCGGGTTCCCTGTCGCCGGCGAGGTAGACCCTCAGGGCCGCCTTGAGGGCGCCTACCGCCAGGTTGGAGCAGTGCACTTTTTGTGGAGGAAGCCCACCCAGGGCAATGACGACATCTTTTTCGGTCAGTTCCAGGGCTTGTTCCACGGTGAGGCCGATGCTCATTTCACTGGTGATGGAGGCGGTAGCAATCGCCGCGGCGCAGCCCATCACCTTATATTTCATGTCGGTGATGATCCCCTGTTCGATTTTCAGGAACACCAGAAGACAGTCTCCGCAGGCCGGGTCGCCATACTGGATGGCAACACTGGGATTATCCAGATAACCGACGTTGCGTGGTTGATTGAAGTGTTCCATGACGAGTTTGCTGTACATGCGCGTGCCTCTCGAAAAAGTCTGGATAAAGCGTCGTGCTTTTCGCGTTCAGACTCTCGATCCTAAAAAACATAAGCCTGCGGGTCAAGCTGTTCGCTGTCGGTGAAGTCCCTCATCTTCTGTTTTGGGGGGCCTGGCATCACGCCCGCCTGGTTTCGTTTCAGCGGCTCAATAATTGGTCAATGGAGGCCCGGCCGCCGCCGCGGATCATCAAGGCCAGGGTCATGCCCATGACCAGCAGATGGTATTCAATCCCTTCCCCTGGCTGGTTACCGCTCCAGTTCATGAAAAACCCGTTCTGCCAGTGAACCAGCCAGAGGGCGCCGGTCATGACAGCAAACAGGCCGAAGGCCGCGAAGCGGGTCAAAAAACCGATCAACAATGCCATGGCGCCAAGAAATTCGGCGGCAATCACCAGGTACGCCAGCAGCACGGGAATGCCGAAGGTGGCTGTCAAGAAACCTATCGTTGCATCCATGCCATGACCACCGAACCAACCCAGGGCTTTCTGGGCGCCGTGAGGAAAAAAGACGCATCCCAGAACGATTCGCAATACCAGGCTGGCCGTGTTGTTATCGGTTCTGCACAGGGAAAGATACATGGTTGTCCTCCTCGGTCTGCATCGATGGTTGCCGGCTTTGGTTCAAGGATGTTTATGTTTGCCGATGAAAACATGTTAGCAATGTATCATTCCCGAACGGCCTGTCAACGACCGCACGGTCTTGAAGCCGCCGGTTTTCAACCTGGGTCGGACTTTCTTTTTCGCAGCTACTTTCCTATAATGGCCAGCAGTTGACCTGGGAGAGCAGAGTATGCTGAAGACCTTTACATCCGATGTTGTTGAAACCATGCGCCAGGCCATCTCCGAAGCCGGTGGGCGGGAAGTCTTTTTTCGTGGGGTCACCGATGCGGAACTGCGGATTGAAAAGGTTCGGGTGCTTGCGCGGGGCAACGCCGATGCCGTGCCTGCCGTTATTCAGGACTGCGATTATGGTGAAGTCGTTATCCACAACCATCCCTCCGGAAATCTGGAACCATCCCTGGCCGATCTGGAAATCGCTTCGCGACTGGGGGCGCTCGGAGTTGGTTTCCTGGTTGTGGATAACCCTGTGGAACATGTGTATAAGGTGGTGGAACCCTTTGCGCCGCGTCAGCTCAAGCACCTGGCGCCGGAAAGTATTGCCGCGCTGCTTGGTCCAGGCGGGGTGGTGGCCGCAACCCTGTCCGGTTACGAGGAGCGGCCGGAACAGCTGCGCATGGCCTTTGCCGTCGCCGAGGCGTTCAATCGTGATCAGTTGGCGGTTATCGAGGCCGGCACCGGCACCGGCAAAAGTCTGGCCTACCTTGTGCCAGCCATACTCTGGGCGCTGGACAATGAAGAACGGGTGGTGGTGTCGACCAACACCATCAATCTTCAGGAGCAGCTGATCCGCAAGGACCTGCCCTTTCTGCAGCGGGCTACCGGGCTGAAGTTTCGTGCCGTGCTGGTCAAGGGCCGGAACAACTACCTGTGCCGCCGACGGGCTGAAACCGCGCGGCTGGAACCGGGGCTGTTCGACAGCGAATCGAATGCGGAATTTGCCGCGATTCTCGAATGGGCGGCTGCCACCCATGAAGGATCCCGTGAGGAACTGTCCTTTCAGCCGCGCGCCGAGGTGTGGGAAGAAGTGCGTTGCGAGGCCGACCAGTGCGCGCGGGTGCGCTGCCATCAATACGGAAACTGCTTTTTCCATCGGGCCCGTCGCCAGGCTGCCGGGGCCGATCTTCTGGTGGTCAATCACGCCCTGCTGCTGTCCGATCTGGCCCTGCGCCAGCAGACTGACAATTACAGCGCCGCTGCCGTGTTGCCGCCATTTGATCGCATCGTTATCGATGAGGCGCACCATCTCGAAGATGTGGCGACCCACTATTTCGCCTGTCAGGTAACCCGTTTCGGTTTTGCGCGGGTTCTGGGAAAATTACGGCACTTTCGAAAACCGGACAAGGGTTTGCTGCCACGGTTCATGCATCAGCTGGCCCGGGAGCTTCCGGATACCGAGGATGCGGTTTATCGGCGTTTTTACGAAATGGTGGAGACTCTTTCCGGAGACTGCCATGCTCTATACGAACGTGCGCTCCAGGTTCTCGAAGGGGTTGGGCTCGATCTGGTCGCGACCTTTGGCGGCGGAATTGGCCACGAAGAACTGCGCCAGCGCGTGGTGCCGGAACTCAGGACCGGCGAATTCTGGCCTTCGGCGGTTGATCGCCTGCGGGAGCTGGCCGCCGCCACCGGAGACCTGGCCCGGAAGCTTGACGGTCTGTTGAAAGACAGCGAGACCCTGCCCGAGGCAGTGGCGGACAAGCTGATTTCGCCTCTGACCGACCTGGGCGGCGTTGCCGACCGTTTGCATGCCATGGCCGCCGACCTGCGATTTTTCATCGCCTGCGACGACCACACCTGTGCCTGGTTCGAGGTGGCCGAGGGTCGCATCGGCCGCGGTCGCGGCCTCATCACCCGCTTATGCGCCGCCCCGCTTGAGGTTGCCGGGCAGCTCAAGACTGGCCTTTATGACCGGTTTCGCAGCGTGGTGCTGACCAGTGCCACCCTGGCAGTCGGACATACTTTCGACTATCTTGAAAACCGCATCGGGCTCGACCGTGTGGCGGCGGGCCGGGTGCGGGAATTGCTGCTTCATTCCCCTTCGATTTTGCGCGCCAGGCTCTGGTCGTGGTGCCGGACGACGTTCCGGAGCCGGGCCGCACCGGTTATCCGGGCATGGTACGCGACTTGACGGAACGCGCGGTGGTGGCAGCCGATGGCCGCAGCTTCGTGCTTTTCACGGCTTACGGCCTGCTGCGGCAGGTGCATGGCGAGTTGGCGCCAGTGCTGCAGGCACGGGGCATTCACTGTCTGCGCCAGGGGGAGGAAAACCGCCATCGCCTGCTTAAAACCTTTGCCGGGGATCCGTCCAGCGTACTGTTCGGCACCGACTCCTTCTGGGAAGGTGTCGATGTGCCCGGGCGCGCCCTGGAACAGGTCATCATTACACGCCTGCCGTTCAAGGTGCCCACCGAGCCGGTGCAGGAAGCCCGAGCCGAAGCGATTGCGGCGGCGGGCGGTGATCCATTCATGGGATATACCGTGCCGCAGGCCGTGATTAAATTCAAGCAGGGCTTCGGCCGCTTGATCCGTCATCGTGCGGACCGCGGCGTGGTCCTCATTCTTGACAGCCGCGTGGTCAACAAGGGCTATGGGCGGATGTTTTTGCGGTCGCTCCCCGAAGTGCCGGTGGCCAGAGGCTGTACCGAGGATGTCATGCGCGTACTGGCGGATTTTCTGACGCCACCGGCCGCGGAAGGCAGCCCCCTTACACCGGTTCCGGCCTGATCCGGCCGCTTTTGCTTGCACCGTCGTCGACCCCATGCTAGAAGACGAAAATGCCGGGCGATCTGCCGACGTCCGCAGTGCGGCACAAACACTGGACAAGGAGAAAATATCTATGATCATTGTCACCGGCGGCGCCGGTTTTATTGGCAGCAACATTGTTCAGGCTCTCAATGCGCGGGGGCGCGACGACCTGCTGGTTGTCGACGACCTGACCGACGGCACCAAGTTTGCCAATCTTGCTGATGCGCGGTTGCATGACTATCTGGACAAGGATGAATTTCTGACCCGCATCTCCTCCAAAGAGGTCTTCGGCGAGCGCGTCGATGCCATCATTCATCAGGGCGCCTGTTCCACCACCACCGAGTGGGATGGCCGCTACATGATGCAGACCAACTATGCCTATTCCAAGGCGCTGCTGCACTATTGCCTGGAGCGGCGCATTCCTTTTCTGTATGCCTCCAGCGCGGCAACCTATGGGGGTGGGCAGGTGTTTCGCGAGGAACCTCAGTTCGAGCGGCCGCTCAACGTGTATGGCTATTCCAAGGCGCTGTTTGACCAGTACGTGCGGCGTTTTCTTCCGCAGGCCCGCAGTCAGGTGTCGGGTTTCCGCTATTTCAACGTCTACGGCCCCCGCGAGCAGCACAAAGGGAGTATGGCCAGCGTTGCTTTTCATTTGCGCAATCAGCTGCAAAAGGATGGCCGTGTCAGGTTGTTCGAAGGCTGCGACGGCTTCGGCGACGGGGAGCAGCGCCGGGATTTCGTTTATGTGGGGGACGTTGTGGATGTCAACCTCTGGTTCCTCGATCATCCTGAAGTCTCCGGGATTTACAACGTCGGTACCGGCCGCAGCCAGACCTTCAACGATGTCGCGCATGCGGTACTGAAGGCACACAACCACGGCGAACTGCAGTATGTGCCGTTTCCCGAGCATCTCAAGGGGCACTACCAGAGTTTTACCGAAGCGGATCTGAGCCGCCTGCGCGCGGCCGGTTACGATGGGTGCTTTCGTACCGTGGAACAGGGTGTGGCGCTTTATATGGAGTGGCTGCAGCAAAACGGCTAGCCGGAACCTGATGGCGCAGCGCGGATTGCCCGACCTGGCAAAAATACTTAATTTTGAGGCGTTCAAAACCGGATATGGCCAATGACTGGAATCAAATCTGGCGGGAACGGGCCCACAGCGAACGTAATCCCGACCCCTGGCTTGTGCGGAGCCTGCACCTGTTGCCGCCGGCCGGTCGGGTGCTTGATCTGGCCTGCGGGCGCGGGCGCAATGCGCTGTATTTGGCCATGCGAGGGTATCGGGTGACAGCGGTCGATGCCTCCGCCGAGGCCCTGGCGCAGGTCGATGCCGAGGCGCGGCGGCGCGGCCTGCATATCGATACGTTGCAGCAGAATATGGAAGACTGCCCCATCCTGGATTTGCCGCCGTTTGATGTCGTTATGCAGTTCTTTTATCTGCAGCGCTCCCTGTTGCCCGAACTGCGGCGACTGGTGCGTCCGGGCGGATTTATGATCGTGCGCACTTTCAGCCGCGCGGGGGCGTTCCCCGGGGGGCCGGGGAATCCGGCTTTTGCTCTCGATCCCGGAGAATTGCCGAAATTGCTCGATGGCTGGCAGATACTGATGCACGAGGAGGGAATCGACCAGGCCCATCGAGGCGGAAGCCTTGCCGGTGTCGTGGCACGCCGACCGCTGCCGGAAGCGTGTGGCAGATGTGCCTGATCGTCGTGGCGCACAGAGCGCACCCCGACTATGCCCTGGTGCTCGCGGCCAACCGGGACGAATATTATCGGCGGCCGACGGCCGCCGCCGCATTCTGGTCCGATGCCCCGCAGGTGCTGGCCGGGCGCGATCTGCAGGGCGGAGGCACCTGGCTCGGGGTGACCAGTCAGGGACGCTGGGCGGCCCTGACCAACGTGCGCGGTTCGCGGTCCGTTTCCGCTGCGCCGTCCCGCGGCCTTCTGGTGAGTGGCTATCTGCGGGGCGACGAGGCGCCGCGGAACTACCTGGAACGCATAGCCGCACAGGCCCACCGTTACGCCGGGTTCAACCTGCTGGCTGGAGACAGTCGCACGCTGGCCTGTTTTTCCAATGATGATGGTGGCCTTCAGGTTTTGGCTCCGGGTTGTTATGGGCTCAGCAATCACCATCTGGATACCCCCTGGCCCAAGCTGGAACGGGCCAAAAACCGGGTAAAGAAGCTTTTGGCGCGACCGGATTTTGATCCCGGACAGCTATGGAAAGTGTTGGCCGACCGACATTTACCCCCGGCCGAGGCCTTGCCGGAAACCGGCCTGCCCGGTTATATGGAACGGGCTCTTGGCGCTATTTTTGTGCATTTGCCCGATTACGGAACGCGTTGTTCCACTGTGTTGGCAATCACGTACGACGGCCATGTCAGTCTTATCGAGCGTCGTTTCGGTAAAAATGGCCATATCGAGGGGGAAAGCCCTTTCCGCTTCATGGTGCACAACTGACAGCGCTGCCGGTGTCAATCACCAAGGGTGCTCCATGATGAATCCTCCACATTACGGCGATGCGGTTTTCTCGCCGCGACTTCTCCGCCTTTTTGCCAACCCTGGAATCGCCCAAGGAGAAAACCTTGCAACAGCCCATTCGAGATTTTGATATTCCTGCCCGGGTGCCTTTGCTGCCAGTGCGGGACGCCGTCGTTTTTCCACATATGATTCTGCCCCTGTTTATCGGCCGCAGTCAGTCGCTTGCCGCTGTCGAACAGGCTTTGGCCGGGGATCGCATGATCATGCTTGCCGCCCAGAAGGAACTCGGGCAGGAAGATCCCACCGCTGACGATATTTATTCCATCGGCAGCCTGGCCTTGATCATGCGATCTTTCAAGCTGCCCGATGGACGCAGCAAGATTCTCGTTCAGGGTCTTGCCAAGGCGCGAATTGTCGACTATCTGGCCGACTCGCCCTGCTTTACCGTGACCATCGAAACGCTGGAAGAGCCGGTCGCAGCGGCAGCGGACCTTGAGGTCGAGGCCCTGATGCGCAGCGTTCGCGAACAGCTGACCGAATTGCAGGGTCTGGGCCGCACCTTTCCCAACGATATGCTGGTTGCCGCGGAAAATATCGAGGATCCCGGCAGCCTGGCTGACGTGGTGGCCAGCAATCTCGGGCTCAAGGTCGCGATCGCACAGCAGTTGCTGGAAGAAACCGGAGCGTCGAGTCGGCTGCAGCGGGTCAACGATCTTCTGGTCCGGGAACTGGAGCTGGTAACCACCCAGCACCGCATCCAGAGCCAGGCCCGTGACGAGATGGGCCGTTCCCAGCGGGAATTTTTCCTGCGCGAGCAGCTGCGGGCGATTCAGGCCGAACTCGGCGAAGCCGATGCCAAAGCGGAGGACCTGCTGGAACTGCGGGCCCAGCTCGACAAGGCGCGATTGCCCGCCGATGTCGGCAAGGAGGCCCGCAAACAGCTGCAGCGCCTGGAAACCATGCCGGTCGAAGCGGCCGAGTATTCCATGCTGCGCACCTACCTGGAATGGCTGGCCGAACTTCCCTGGCAGACCGGAACCCGTGACAGCATCGATCTGGCCGGGTCCCGCGTCATTCTTGACGAGGATCACTACGATCTGGAAAAGGTCAAGGAACGTATTCTGGAATTTCTGGCGGTGTGCAAGCTCAAAAAGAAACTGAAAGGCCCGGTGCTGTGTTTTGTCGGCCCGCCGGGGGTCGGAAAGACCAGCCTCGGTAAATCGATAGCCCGCGCCCTGGGTCGCAAATTTGTGCGCGTTTCCCTCGGCGGATTGCGCGATGAGGCGGAGATTCGCGGCCATCGGCGCACCTATGTGGGCGCCCTGCCCGGGCGTATCATTCAGGCAATGAAGCAGGCCGGCAGCAACAACCCGGTTTTCATGCTGGATGAACTGGATAAGGTCGGCGGCGCCGATTTCCGTGGCGACCCGTCCTCGGCGTTGCTGGAATTGCTCGATCCCGAGCAGAATCATGCTTTTTCCGACCATTACATCCATTTGCCCTTTGATCTTTCCAAGGTTCTGTTTATCGCCACGGCCAACGTTCTCGACAGCGTCCCTTCAGCGCTCAGGGATCGCCTGGAAGTGATACGCCTGGCCGGTTACAGTGCCGAGCAGAAACTTGCCATAGCCCGACGCTACCTGATTCCCAGACAGTTGGAGGCCAACGGTTTACAAACGGGCGATCTTGATTTTTCAAACAACGCTCTGCATCGCGTGATAACCGAATATACCGCCGAGGCCGGCTTGCGAAACCTGGAACGGGAAATCGGCAGTATCTGCCGCAAAATCGCGCGACGACGGGCCGAGGGTAATTCGCGCCCGGTGCGGGTGAGCGGCGCCACGGTGGCCACCTATCTTGGTCCGCCCCGGTTTGCTGACGAGGACAAGCTGGGTTGCCACGAGACAGGCGTGGCTACCGGACTGGCCTGGACCGAAGTTGGCGGTCAGATTCTGCATGTCGAGGCCAGCGCCATGCCCGGTAGCGGCCAACTGCATCTGACCGGTCAACTTGGCACGGTTATGAAGGAAAGCGCCCAGGCCGCCCTCAGCTATGCCCGGGCCCATGCCGAGCAATACGGCATCGATCCCGATTTTCACCACAAGATCGATGTGCACGTTCATGTTCCGGCCGGTGCCATCCCGAAGGATGGCCCGAGCGCCGGCGTCACGATGCTTACCGCGCTGGTTTCGATTCTCTCCCGGCGACCGGTCAATCGTGAGGTGGCCATGACCGGAGAAATCACTCTGCGTGGCCAGGTGTTGCCCGTCGGCGGGGTCAAGGAGAAGCTTCTGGCCGCAGTGCGGGCCGGCATGCAGGTCGTGGTGCTGCCACGGCGCAACCAGAAGGATCTGGCGGATGTGCCCGCGGCGATGAAGCGCAAGCTGCGGCTGGTTTTTGCCGACCGGGTGGAGGATGTCCTGGCGGCGGCCCTGGAGGAAAGGGCATGAGACTTTCGGAGCTTGGCGAGTTCGGTTTCATTGAACGTATCCGTGCCGCTGCAGTAACCGGCGAGGGGGTCTGTCACGGCATCGGCGACGATTGTGCGGTTCTTGAATTGCCTCGTGGCGAGCGTCTTCTGACCAGCAAGGATCTGCTCATCGAGGGAATCCATTTCCAGCGTTGCTGGACCGACAGCCGTCGTCTGGGCCGCAAAAGTGTGTCGGTCAACGTCAGCGATATCGCGGCTATGGGTGGTCGGCCGCGCCATCTCTACCTTGGCCTCGGGGTTCCGGCTGACTTCCCGGTGGAAGAACTGCAATTGTTCATGGATGGTTTTCTTGAGGCCGCCGCGGAATACGGAGCCTGCCTGGTTGGCGGCGATACCTGCCGCTCCCCGGGACCGCTGCTGATCAGCGTGACCGCCGAAGGCGCGGTTGCGGCAGGCCGGGAGGTACGCCGTGCCGGTGCTGCGCCGGGACAGGCCATATACGTCTCCGGCACCCTGGGAGACAGTGCCCTGGCTTTGCATCGGCATACCGCCGGCCAACCGCTCGACCCCTGGCTTGCCTCCCGACATCACGATCCCGTGGCCCGCGTTGCCCTGGGGAAAGCTCTGTCGGAAAACGGTCTGGCCCGCGCCATGATCGATGTGTCCGATGGCCTGCTTGCCGACCTTGGGCATATTCTGAAGGCGTCGAATGTCGGTGCCATGCTGGAAGAATCCTGCCTGCCTCTTTCCGGGCCTTTCCAGTCTGCCCTGGCGTTGGAACCGCAGCTCTTGCCGCTCGCCCTGAGCGGTGGCGAAGATTATGAGCTGCTGTTTGCCGCGCAGCCGGAACAGGAGGGTGCCTTGCAGGCTCTGGCCAATCAACTGGCGGTGCCGATTACCCGAATCGGCACCATAATTCCGGCTGGCGAAGGGTTGTGCCTGCGCAATGCTGCCGGGGAGGTGCGGGCGGCCGATCGCCGAGGTTTCAATCATTTTGCCGGGGGCTGACCGGCGCCTTTTTCGGAAACGGGTCGTAAACCTTAAAGCCGCCGGTAACGTCCTAGCAGCAGCCACCGGCCGGCTGGAACGATCCTTGCCCGAAACCGAAAACAATCAGGACGTTTCAAGCCGCCCGGCCAGGTGGCCCGCCACTCGCCCGCGTCAAAGGAGCTGGTCGATGAGAGTTGAAATTACCTACAAATTCATCATGGGGTTCATCATCGTGGTCGCCTCGATCGTGGCTCTGAACTATCTGGTTCCGGCGGCAGGGCTGGTGCCGCATTATATGGAACAGGCTCTTTCGACAGCCTGTGCCCTGCTGGTCGGCCTGTTGCTCGGGTGGATTTTTTCAAAAGCATTCACGGCCAATATTCTCGTTCTTAAAACAGCGGCAGGGCGCATCAGTGGAGGCGATCTTTCCCAGACGGTGTGTCTGCCCAGCAATCTGCTGCCCGACGAAACAGCGGAACTGGCCGAGTCCCTCAATCTGGTGACGGTCAACTTGCGGGAGCTGGTTGGCTATATCCGTTCTTCTTCCTTGAGGGTCGCCGAAGAAGCGCAGGGCCTTGCCGCCATGTCCCAGCAAGTCATGGCTTCGGCCCATGAGGTGAACGGTGCCGTGGAAATGATAAGCCGCGGAGCGGAAACCCAGTCGGCCATGGTGGAACAAGCCTCCGATCACTTCCGGCACATGACCCTGACGGTCGAGCAGGTTGCCGATGCCGCCCGGGCAGCGGCCGGTGCCGCGAATGAAACCATGCACACGGCGGAACGTGGCGGCCAGGTGGTGAATGTCGCCATGGGCAAGCTCGGGCAGGTTTTTGACGGTGTGGAGCAGCACGGCCAGCAGATGCTGTCCTTTAGCGCCCGGGTGCAGAAGATTGGAAAGGTGGCCGATCTCATAACCGGTCTTTCTCAAAAAACCAATCTTCTGGCGCTCAATGCATCCATTGAAGCGGCGCGTGCCGGAGAGCACGGCCGGGGCTTCACCGTAGTTGCCGAGGAAATCTGCAAACTGGCCGATTCGTCGGAACGGGCCATGGCGGATATTATGGCCATGATCGAAGTATTACAGGACGAAAGCGTCCGTATCCAGGCAGATCTGAAAGAACATGTGGCGGACATGGGCGCGGGTCGCTCTGCCGTACGTCGGACAGGCCAGGCGTTTGAAGAGATTGTCACCACGGCCAAGCTTGCCGGGGAGCGGGCGGAGGCCATCAGCATGCTTTCCCGGAAGCAGGTCGAAGAAGTTGGAAAAACGGCCGATGTCGTCGAAGAGATCGCACGCGTGGTTACGGAAAATGCCGCCGCCAGCGAGGAAGCCTCGGCAGCCAGCGAACAACAGTCGGCCGCCATGGAGAATCTGGCTCTGTCGGCCCGAAGCCTTCATGCTCTGGCCGAAGACCTGCAAGGGCGGGTCAGCCGTTTCCAGCTTGGACTTTCGCGGGAACAGGAATGAATCAGACTCTGCTTCTGACATCGGGATCATCGCTGTTCGGCCTTGCTGTGAAGGATGTAGCAGAGGTTCTCGATCCCCGGCCGGTATATCCGGTGCCGCGGGCGCCGTCATGGGTGCTGGGGGCGGTTGGCCGGCACGACAGGGTGTTGCCGGTGATCGATCTGGCATGCCTGCACGGAACCCGCCAGGGGGAGAAGGGGCAGATCGTGGTGTTGGACGGGGGGCGCCTGTCCCTGGCGGTCACCGTGGTGCATGGCCTGACGCAGCGCGGGTTTGGGATGCCGGGCGCCCTGCATCTTCCCTGGGTGGTTGAAATGTTCATCTGTTCCCGGGGTCTGGCCGGCCTGATCGACCCCGGTGCCTTGACGGATTTTCTGAAACAGAGTCTGCTCGCCACCCGTTGCTTTTTCGGCGATTCGCTGGCGGCCTGGGAGGGCCGATGATGGCGCAGGAGTACAAGCAGATTTTTCTGGCGGAAAGTCAGGAGCATCTGCTCAACGCCAGGACCTGGCTTTCGGTACTGGCAGGTGACCCTCAAAACCGGCAGGTGCTCGATGACCTGTTTCGTTGCCTGCATTCCATCAAGGGCATGGCAGCCAGTCTCGGTTATCGACGCATGGCGGACATGGCGCATGTCATGGAAGATGGTCTTGATCGTTTGCGCCGTTCAGACAGTCTGCCAAAGGAGGCTCTTGGACAGTTGTACCGGGGGCTCGATTATCTCGACGGTAAGCTGACCGACGCGGCGGCCGGCAAGCCGGATGCCGCCGATGGCACCGACGGCGATGGTTCGCGTGGGGCGACCCTTCATGCACTGGTGATCCGCATGCCGGGCGCCAGCTGCTGTCAATGGCTTTTGTTGCTCAACGAGTTGATGCGGCTGGGAAACCTGGAAGTCTGCCGGCCCGACCCTGACGCCATCGCCGGGGGGATCCTGCCGCAGGAGTTGGAAGTTGAGTTGCGTGGGGTTGTTGACCGGGAACAGATTGAGCGCCGCTGCCGAAAGATCCATGAGAATCTGCGAATAACAGATAGCACGAAATCGATATCGATGCCGGCCTTGTCCCTGCAACAGGGTGTCGGCGAGAGCACGGTGCGCATCGCGACCCAGGTGCTGGACCGCTTGGCAGGACTGAGCGGAGAGCTTCTGACAGTGCGTCACCGACTGCAAGAGGCGCTGCGCCTCGGGCAGCCGGAGGCGATTGAAGGCAGCTGCCAGCAACTCGACCATTTGCTTGCCGTGTTGCGCCGGCAGGTGCTTGATGCGCGCATGGTGCCGCTGGAAACGATCACAGCGCCGCTTTTCCGGCAGGTCAGGGAATCGTGCCGCGTCACGGGAAAAAAAATCCGCCTCAACCTGATCGGCACCGAAGTGCGGCTGGACCGGGCTATTCTGGAAGCCCTATCCGAACCGCTGCTGCACATGGTTCGCAATGCTGTGGATCACGGGATTGAAGACAGCGGCACCATCACCATCGCGGCGCGTCGCGACCATGACCGGATAACCCTTGATGTCAGTGACGACGGGCGCGGCTTCGATATGACGGAGCTGGTTCGTCGTGCCCGCCAGGAAGGTCTGCTGCCGCCATCCCGGGAAGCGAAGCTGGACGCCGACCAGATGCTCAAAGTCCTCTGCCTGCCGGGCTTCACGACCTCTGCGGCCATTACCGAAACCTCCGGTCGTGGCATTGGCATGGATGTGGTTCGTCATACCGTCGACAAGCTCGGCGGTTCGCTCGAAATTCTTTCCGGACCGGGCGAGGGAGCCAGCTTTCGCTTCATCCTGCCGCTGACCGTTGCCATTTTACCGGTTCTTTTGGTGGAATCGGCAGGGAGGACGCTGGGCTTGCCGCTGATGTGGATTGAAAAAACCATGGAGGTGCCACGACAGGCTTTGCATCCCGCCAATGGAGGATATGTCGCCGACCTGGGGCCGCGGCAACTGCCGGTTTTTCCTCTCGCCGGATTGCTGGGGCTTTCCCCGGCCTCGAAGCCTTGCGCATCGACGGTCGTCTGCGAATTAAGAGGCGGGCATGCCGGTCTTGCGGTGGACACGATCATCGGGCAGAAGGAGGTCTACGTCAAACCATTGCTTTTCCCGCTGGATTGCGTCCCGGGATTGACCGGTTCCACCATTCTGGGGGATGGTCGTGTAATATTTTTGCTCGACCCAGGCAGCCTGCTGTCGAGCCAACACGGGGTAGTTTTTCAAGGAGAGACATCATGCATCTGAACTTTCTGGCGCCAATGGCGTTCCTGTTGGCACTGATCGGGCTGGTCGCACCCTGCGCTCAGGCCGCGCAGACCAGCCTGGAGACCGTTGTTGCCGCATTGCAGAAGCCGTTTCAGCCGACAACCCGGCAGAACCGCATTCGGGATTTTCAGGCCCGCTTCACCCAGGAAGCCTATCTGGGATCCCTGGATCAATTGCAGACCGCCAGCGGACGGGTGGTGGTGAGCTTCGCCGACCAGCAGACGCCAGTGGCTCGTTTTCGTTGGGAATACCTGCAACCGGATCCGCAACTGATCGTTTCCGATGGCCGTACGCTCTGGGTTTATGTTCCCGAAAACCGGCAGGTTATCGAGTCTCCCGTGCCGGCAGGCGCACAGGCCGGAGAGGACAATCCGCTGGCTTTCCTTACCGATCTGGGCAATCTGTCCCGCCAGTTCACCATAAGCTGGGGTTCCCCACGGAAAAGCCCGGAGGGGCATTTCCGGCTGGTTCTGCAACCGCGGCAACCGTCCGCGTATATCGAGAAGCTGGCGGTGGAGGTGGATAAAAACGTGGTGGCCGGCAAAACGGGCTATCCGCTGCTGACGGCAACCCTTTTCGGCACCGGCGACAACCGCACCACCGTGCGTTTCAGCGAGGTCTCTCTCAACCGATCCCCGGCACCTTCCTTATACCGGTTCAGTCCGCCACCTGGCACGGAAATCATACGGCCCGGCAAGGGCACAGCCTTCGAGCCATGACATCGAGCGGCCCGCAAAGGGGGAGTGAATGGTGTTCCAGGTTTCTATGGCGGGGGCGCCGGTGTTGGCCTCCCTTCGGCTCGGGAAATCACTAATTTCTTTTCCTGCCATCCGGGCTGTGATATAAGCCATTGATCATCCAAGAATTTTCTGCAAGAAGGGACAAAACATGCCGAGTTTTGATATTGTTTCCAAAGTCGACATGCAGGAGATCGACAATGCCGTCAACCAGACACGCAAGGAAATTGCCCAGCGCTACGATTTCAAGGGCACGCACAATGAAATCGATCTGGACAACGAGGCCATTGTTATGCTGGGTGCGGATGATTACAAACTGGAGGCCGTAATCGACGTGCTCAAGGGCAAGCTGGCCCGGCGCAACGTTTCAGCCAAATGCCTCGATTTCGGCAAGAAGGAGCCGGCTTCCGGCGGCGCGGTGCGGCAGAGGGTCTCGATCATACAGGGCGTTTCCAAGGAAAAAGGCAAGGAAATCATCAAGCTTGTCAAAGACAGCAAACTCAAGGTCCAGGCCCAGATCATGGAGGACCAGGTGCGGGTCTCGGGCAAAAAAATCGATGATCTGCAGGAAGTCATGCAGCTTCTCAAAGGGCGGGATCTTGGCATCGAATTGCAGTTCGTGAATATGCGCTCCTGATCCGGCACAAGGCGCCGGACCTGAAGGAATCAAAAATTGTGAAAAAACGCAAAGTCAGTATGATCAGCCTTGGCTGTCCGAAAAATCTGGTGGATGCCGAGGTGATGCTGGGGCATCTGCCGCCGGACCGTTTCGAAATCGTCACCGACGAGGCCGAGGCCGACATCATCATCGTCAATACCTGCGGTTTCATCAGCGACGCCAAGGAAGAGTCGGTGGAAACCCTGCTGGAAGCCATCGAATGCAAGAAATCGGGGCGTTGCAGCCTGCTGATCGTTACGGGCTGCCTGTCGCAGCGTTATCCCGAGGAACTGGCCGTGGAAATGCCGGAGGTCGATATCCTGCTCGGCACCGGCGAAGTGCCACGCATTCTTGAGTTTATCGAGGCACACGATCGCGGGGAAGCGGTCCGCCAGTCGGTAGGGCTGCCGCAATACCTTTATGACCATGCCACGCCCCGGGTTGCGTCTTCTCCGTTCTATTCGGCCTATGTGAAAATCGCCGAAGGTTGCAACAATCTCTGTTCCTACTGCATTATCCCGCAACTGCGCGGTCCGCTGCGCTCTCGCTCCATCGCTTCGGTAAAGGCGGAAGTGCAGAGGCTGGTTGCGTCCGGGGTGCAGGAAATCAATCTCATAGCCCAGGATATCACCGCTTTCGGCGCCGATCGTCATGACGGTGCGCACCTGGAGGGTCTGTTACGTGAGCTGGTAACGATTCCCGAGCTGCACTGGCTGCGGCTGTTGTATGCATATCCGGACGGTATCACCGACGGGCTTATCGAACTGGTGGCGACGGAAGACAAGATCTGCAGCTACTTCGATGTGCCATTGCAGCATATCGACGATCGTGTGTTGGCGAGCATGAATCGCCGGGTCGGGGAAGACGCCATCCGCGACCTGGTCGCGCGTATGCGCCGGCGCATCCCTGACCTGACCCTGCGCACCTCCTTTATCGTCGGATTTCCCGGTGAGACGGAGGCCGAGTTTGCCAAGTTGCTGGCGTTTGTCGAGGAGGGGTATTTCGACCGGGTCGGGGTGTTCCGCTACTCCCGCGAAGAAGGGACCCCGGCGGCGGCACTGCCGGGCCAGGTGCCCGAGCGGGTCAAACAGAGCCGCTACAATAAACTGATGAAGGCGCAGCAAAGGGTCTCTTTCCGGCGCAACCGGGCTCTGGTCGGACGCATCGAGCCGGTCCTGGTTGAAGGGTACAGCGAAGAGACCGACCTGCTGCTCAGCGGCCGCAGCGTCCGGCAGGCTCCCGATGTCGATGGCCAGGTCTATATTACCGCCGGGCAGGCCGATATCGGGCAGATCGTGCCGCTGCGCATTACCGATTCGTCCGAATACGATCTCATCGGGGAGATCGTCGACGAGTTCCCGCCACTGTCAACCTGACCTGTTCCTGTTTCGGAGGACAAGCCTTGTCGCCCTGGCGCCTGCTGGTCATTGGTGTTTTGTGGATTGGCGTCGCCGCCGCCTTCTGGCATGTGGTGCAAAACAGGGAACAACATCCCTTAAGCCGAACCCGCCTGTTGCTCGGAACGGTGGTGGAGATCACAATCTACGATGAACGGCCGCAGCGGTTTGCCGACAGCGTCGATGCCGCTTTCCAGGAAATGGCCCGCATTGAAAGTCTGACCAGTTTTCACCAGCCCCAAAGCGATGTGACGCGCCTGTCCTCGACCACAGGCACTTTTGCTGCCGCACCGGAAGTTCTTGAAATCCTGAAGCAGGGATTAAAAATATCCAGAGCCAGCGATGGCGCCTTCGATATGACGCTGGGACGGCTCAAGGCGCTGTGGGGGTTTGGCTCGCCGCATCCGCGGCGGCCGGCTCCGGAGGATATCAGGGAGGCTTTGCAGGGAAGCGGCAGCGAGGCCCTGTCCATCGAACAGGGGCGTGTCCTCAAGCATACCAATGCCCGGATCGATCTGGGCGGTATCGCCAAGGGCTATATCATAGACCGTGCGGCGGCGCTGCTGCAGCGGGCAGGTGTGCGCTGTGCCGCCATTAATGCCGGCGGCGATCTGCGGCTCATCGGTCGTCGCGCTGTTCCCTGGCGCATCGCCATTCGTCATCCCCGGCACAGCGATGCGCTGCTGGCCACCCTGGTTCTTGCCGAACCTTTGGCAGTAGTCACCTCCGGGGATTACGAGCGGTTTTTTGAACAGGGCGGGGTGCGTTACCACCATCTGTTCGATCCGGCCACGGGCATGCCCGCCAATCGCTGCCGCAGCGTTACCGTCGTTTCGCCGGAAGCCGCTCTGGCCGATGCCCTGGCGACGGCAGTATTCGTTATGGGGCCGGATGCCGGGCTGGCGCTGCTCGAGCGTTATTCCCGAACCGGCGGGCTGGTCGTCGACGCCGCGGGAGTTGTTCATGTCAGTCGCGGCTTGCGCAGTCAGGTGGTCTGGCCGTGATGGCCCGGAAATGCTTCACCCTCTGGGATTGTCTGGTCGTAGCCGTCCTCCTGATCACCGCCCTGGCCTCCTGGTTGCTCATGCCGCACGCCGACGGCGCAATGGTGATCGTCGAACGGCAGGGGCGTGTGCTGTTCAGGGCCCCGCTCCACTGCCGGCGCGAGGTTAGTCTGGACGGGCCTTTGGGCCCAACGGTGATCAGCATCGAGAACGGTTGGGTCCGGGTTGAAAAATCTTCCTGTCCGCGGCATCTCTGCCAGCACCACAAGGCCATCCGCCGGGCTGGCGAGATGCTGGCCTGTCTGCCCAACGGGCTTGTGATCCGGGTCGCAGGTCCGGTGTCGGTCCCGGAGCCTTATGATTTCCTCAGCCATTGACCGTCTGCGGGCCCGTCGCGAGGCTCTTCTGGCACTGTTCAGTGCGTTGGCCATCGCCATCCATGCCTTTGAGTTTTTGCTTCCCTCCCCGGTGCCCTGGTTGCGGCCTGGTTTGGCTAATATCCTGACACTGTGCGCCCTGTTTCTGTATGGGGGCCGTGCCGCATGGCTGGTGGCGCTGACCCGAATCTGTCTTGGCGGGCTGCTCCTCGGGACGCTGCTGTCGCCGACCTTTTTTCTGGCGTTAAGTGGTGGCGTGGCGGCAACCGCCATGATGACCCTGGCGCACATGCTCGCCGGCGGGCGGCTGGGCACGGTTGGCATTTCAGTTCTGGGGGCCGCCGGGCATATTCTCGGTCAGTTGCTGATGGCCGCCTGGCTGCTGCGGCATCCGGGCGTGTGGCGTCTTTTTCCGCCGCTGCTGATGCTGGCCGTGGTAACCGGAGCCTTCAACGGCCTCGCTGCCGATCTGCTGCTGCAGCGGCTGCGGTTGCGTCTGGCGCGGTGTCCCTGATTCCGCTGAGCCGATTTTTTCGAGAGGAGGCCTGCATGCGCCGCCTGCTGTTTTTGCTGCCTTATCTGAAAACCTACCGGGCGCTGCTGCTTTCGGGTCTTGTCTGGCTGCTGCTGACGGATTTGCTTGGCTTGTTGATCCCCTGGCTGATCAAGGAGGGGATCGACAGCGTGCAGATGGCTCGATACGGGCAATTGACCACTGTCGGCGGGCTGCTGGCAGGGGCGGCGCTGGTGCGCTTTGTGACGCGCAGCTGGTCCCGGTATCCGTTTCTGCATGCCGCCTGTCGTCTGGAAAACGCTCTGCGTCACGATCTTCTGAATCGTTTGCTTGCGCAGAACGGGTCTTTTTTCGATCGCTTTCGAACCGGAGATCTTTTATCGAGGTTCACCAACGATATCAACAACTTGCGGACCCTCGCAGGGTTCGGGCTGATGATCTTCGTCAACACTCTGGCTGTATATGGCATGACCCTTGTCGTTTTGCTGCGCATGTCTGCACCTCTGACACTGGCGGCTTTGCTGCCGTACCCGTTGTTGCTGCTGCTGACCCGCTATCTTTCGACGCGTCTGCAGACCGCCTCGGCACGGGTCCAGATGGGCCTGGGGCAGGTCAGCGAAGCTCTGGAAGAAGGCATCAGCGGGCAAGCCGTGATCCGCAGCAGCGGCTTGCAGGCCCTGCGCGCCGACCGATTCGATGGGCACAATAACGATTATCTGGATGCCAGCCTCAGCCTTGCACGACTGCGCAGCGCTCTTGGGCCCAGCATGGCCTTGATAGCCCCGTTGAGCACAATGGCGATTTTTTATCTTGGCGGCCGGCAGGTCATAGCCCATCGTATGTCGCTGGGCGAGTTGGTGGCTTTCAATGCTTATCTGGCGCAGCTCGCCATGCCGACCTTGATGCTTGGCTGGATTCTGGGGCTGGTACAGCGTGGTGCCGCCAGTGCCGAGCGCCTTGGCGAGATTCTGGGCAGCTCCCCGCCTTCGGGGGCCAGCCGGTGGTCGCTGCCGCCCGGCCGCCATCCGTCTCTCTGAAAAACCTGTGTTTCGGATATAATCAAAAGCCGGTTCTGCGGGGGCTGAGCCTGGAGGTTCCGGCCGGCAGTCTGATCGGTATAGCAGGACCGACCGGCTGTGGAAAAAGCACGCTGCTGCACCTGTTGGCGGGACTTTATCCGGTACCGGCGGGACAGGTGTTGATTGGAGGACAGGATCTGGCAATGCTGGATGGTGAAGCACACCGCCTGCGGGTTGCCATGGTGCCCCAGGAAAGTCGCCTGTTTTCCGGTTCGGTCGGGGAAAACCTGCTGTATGCCACGCCGGGCGCGCAGGCGTCGCTGCTGAAGCGGCTTTCGCGGACTGTCAGCCTGGATGCGGAAGTGGCAAATTTCAGCGAGGGCTTCGATACCCGGGTCGGCGAGGGGGCCAGGCCCTGTCCGGTGGGCAGCGCCAGAGGGTGTGTCTGGGGCGTGCCCTCGGCCGCGGCGGCGGATTATGGTTGCTGGACGATCCTTTCAGTCATCTTGATGCCGCCACGTCGCAGCGGATCTGGCGCCGGCTGCTGCGCTTGCTGGCGGGAAAAACCGTTTTTCTGGTTTCCGGGCAGGCGTCATTGCTGGCGGCCGCCGATTGCATCGCCATTCTGGAAAACGGTCGGCTGCAGGAGTGTGGCAGCCACCAGCAGTTGCTGGCCGAGGGCGGCTGGTATGCCCGGCTTGTCGAGAAGGAGCGATTGCAGCGGGAACTGGAGGGTCTGGCGTGAAGCGCGGCATGTTCGACATGGATGAAATCACCGGAAGGCATCTGGACTGGTCCCTGTTCCGGCGTTTCATGAGGCTCATTCATCCCTATCGTGTATCGGCGACCGGGGCTGTGATTCTACTGCCGTTGGCATCGGCAGCACGCCTGATTCAACCCTTTCTGCTTAAAATCGCCATCGACCGGCATATCGTCCTCGGTCAACTGCAGGGATTGGGAAACATCGCCTTGCTGTTTCTGGCTGCCGCCTGTGCCGAAAGCCTGATCGGTTTCTGGCAGGGCTATCTGGCACAGGGCGTCGGGCAGAAAATAACCGCCGAGCTTCGCAGTCGGGGGTTCCGGCATTTGCTGCGGTTGCCGGCGCGCTTTTTTGACCGGCAGCCCTCCGGACGTCTGGTAACACGCCTCACCAGCGATGTGGAGAATGTTGGGGAGCTTTTCGCGTCGGGTGTGGCGTCAGCCTTCGGCGAGGTCTTTTCCCTGCTGTTCGTGGTGATTGCCATGTTGTGGCTGAGTCCGATGCTGACCGGCGTGTGCTTTGCCCTTCTGCCGCTGTTGGGAGTGGTGCTGCTGCTGTTTCGAAGGCGCATGCGGCAAGCCATGCGCCAGGTCAGATCCCGGCTGGCCGAGCTTAATGGCTATCTTGCGGAACGTATCGCCGGCATATCGACGGTGCGTCTGTTCGGCCAGCAGGCGCGAACCCTGAATGAATTTGATCATCTGCAGGAGGCATATCGGGTCAGTAATTTTGGCGCTATTCGCTGGGATGTGTTCCTGTTCAGCGCCCTGGAGGCTCTTGCCGCCCTGGCTGTCGCCGGGGTTTTATGGCGTGGCGGGTTTTCGGTTTTACAGGGAGTGGCCAGTTTCGGTACCCTGGTGGCGTTTCTGGAGTATGTGCAGCGATTTTTTGCCCCTCTGCGCAAGCTCAGCAGCCACTATTCCCTGTTGCAGGCCAGCAACGCCTCCCTTGAACGGATTTTTGAACTTCTCGATCAGCCCTCCGAACCAGGAGGGCGGCAGCTGTCTGTGCCCGGCGGCGTGGGTGATTTGCGGTTTGACCATGTATCTTTTTCCTATGATGGGCAGCAACCGGTGCTGGCGGACCTCGATATTCGCTTCGCGGCGGGGCAGATGATAGGCATTGTCGGAGACACGGGCAGCGGCAAAACCACCCTGGGAAGACTGTTGCTGCGGTTCTACGAGCCAACGGCGGGACGCATTCTGCTCGATGGCGTGAACCTCGCCGAAATGGATCCGGCGGAAGTGCGGCGCCGTATCGGGTGGGTTTCCCAGGAACCGTTTCTGTTTGCCGGAACCGTGCGGGAAAACCTCGACCCGCTGGGGCATCTGTCCGATGGGCGACTGCAGGCGTTGCTGGAGGATTGCGGTGCCTGGAAAGCCGTATCCCGGCTGGGTGGGATGCAGGGGATGCTGCAGGAACGCGGCCGCAATTTGTCGGCAGGGGAACGTCAGTTGCTGTGTGTGGCGCGCACCCTGGTTGGTGATCCTTCGATTCTGCTGTTCGACGAGGCGACCAGCCGTCTCGACGCCGCCAGCGAAGAAAGGGTTCATCAGGTCCTGGAAAAACTGCGTTCCGGTCGCACACTGCTGGTTATCGCCCACCGGTTGCGCTCCGTGCAGAAGGCCGACATGATCGTACTGCTGCACCGGGGCTGCATACGGGAAACCGGCACCCACGGCCAGTTGCTGGCTCAAAACGGTCGCTATGCGCGACTTTGGTCCCTGCAGCACCTGGATCTCAACGGTGCGTCGGCGCCAAAGCCTTCGCGCGCATGATGGAAGGACATCAGGCAGGTTCGATCAGGGACGGCGATTCCGTCGAGGTCTGTTTTTGGTGCGGCAGGGTTTTCCGACTTCAGCCGGGACAGACCGCCTGCGGATATAGCGGCAAATGCTCAGCAGATCGGACAGCTCGAGAGACAGAAACTGCAGCCCCAGACCAGTGGGCAGGTTTTTGTTGACGGGATTGTGTTCTTCGTTGACCCAGTTCACGTTTGCCTTGCAGGTAATTCTACGGGTTGTGCCGGGCAGCGTAAAGGCAATCTGCAGCATTTGCTCCACGGGAAGCAGATGTCGTGTTTCGACAAACATGCCTCCCGAGCACAGGTTTACGCACAGTCCGTCACGCATGCTCGAGGGGGAACTGCTGTATTGCATCGCAAGGCACATGGGAACACGCTTGTATGAACGGTACTTCAGGCCAAGAATGCGCCGCGCCGATGCCAGCAGCAGGTGCTGGTTGAGCGGCTTGAAGAGAATATCCGCACAGCGTGCTTTAAGGCAGCGGTCGAGTTCTTGCGGGTTGCGGTTTTCCACCATCAGAACCACGGGGATATGCCGTCGTTTGGGATCCTGATGCAGCCGCCGGCAGAATTCATCTCCTGGCATGCCCTTGGCGTTGATATCCATCATCACCAGGTTGGGGCGCATCAGATCGAGTTCCCGCCAGGCTTGTTCTCCATCCTCTGCCACCAGCAGGGCAAGGCCCTCCTGGCGGGAAAAATCGCCATCCGTTTCAAATATCGCCTGCAGGTCGCGGGTGATCAGGATTCTAAGAATATCCGGCATGTCAGCCTCCGGTTTTAAGTTTTCAGAATGATATTAACAAGTATAAAGATCCCGATCGTATAGCCAAGCTGTTGGCCTGATTTTTTATACGGATCCACGTCGCGATCCAGGTGTCACGCCATCCATGCAGGTTTTATTTCAGCCGGCAGGTTACGATGAAGGCCTGGGGGCGCGATACCAGGTGCACCTGCGCTGGTCACGCTGCCCTCCGCAAAAAAACAGCTGAATTTTTAATGTTATGGAACACCCTATTGGATTAAATAAACATACACGTTTTAAACAGGAAAAATCCAATTAGAAAATATTTTTTTAAAAGGGATGCAAATCTAAATGGCGGCGCGATAAAAAGCCCGCGGCATCAAGCTGCGGGCTTCAGCGATACGGGAGGGATCATGGCTTTATCCATGGACGTGATGCGTGATATCACCGCCGGTTAAAAAAGAGCTGAGCGGCTTGCCTTCCAGGTAGTCCTTCCAGAAAGGCGAGATATTCCGCAGCCGCTGAATGACAGGCGGCAGAACGGCGATGACATGATCGATGTCCTCGTCGGTATTGTAGACGCTCAGACTGAAGCGGATCGAGCCGTGGGCCGCAGTGAAGGGCACCCCCATGGCGCGCAGCACATGGGAAGGCTGCAGGGACCCGCTGGTGCAGGCCGAACCGGACGAAGCGCAGATGCCCTCATCGCTGAGCAGCATGAGGATCGATTCCCCCTCCACATATTCAAAGCTCAGGCTGCAGGTGTTGGGTAGTCGGTTTTTGCTGTCGCCGTTGACCATGGTATTGGGGATGATTTTCAGCAGTTCCGCCTCCAGGCGGTCACGCAGGGTCCTGATGCGAGTGTTTTCCTGTTTCAAATGTTCCATGGCGAACTGGGCGGCGCGTCCCAGCCCGACGATATAGGGGACGTTTTCCGTGCCGCCGCGGCGCCCCCCTTCCTGATGGCCGCCAACCACAAACGGGGCGAAGCGGGTTCCCTTGCGGATGTAAAGCGCGCCGACCCCCTTGGGCGCATGCAGCTTGTGTCCTGAAAGGGATAGCATATCGATAGGGGTTTTGCGCAGATCGAGGGGAACCTTGCCGATGGATTGCACGGCGTCGGTATGAAAAGGGATGCCGCGGGCGCGGGTTATGGCAGCGATTTCATCGATCGGAAACAACACGCCGGTTTCGTTGTTGGCGGACATGATGCTGACCAGCGCGGTTTCGTCGGTCAGAACGGCGCGCAGCTCATCGAGGTCAAGCCTGCCTTCGCGGTCCACGCCCAGGTCAGTGACGCGATAACCGCGTGCCTGCAGTTGATGAGCCGTGTTCAGTACCGCCGGATGTTCTACCCGGGTAATGACGATATGTTTTTTTTCCGGATAAGAGTACAGGGTGCCCATGATGGCGGCATTGTCGCTTTCGGTTCCGCAACTGGTGAAGACGATCTCTTCCGGCTGGGCGCCGATCAGGGTGGCCACTTTTTCCCTGGCCTCCTGAACGTAGCGTGCTACCTGGCCGCCAAAAAAGTGCATGCTCGAAGGATTGCCGTACAGATCGCTGAAAAACGGCAGCATCGCTTCGACGACTTCCGGAGCGGTGCGGGTGGTGGCGTTGTTGTCGAGATAGACGGTTCTCATGGTTTTACCTCCTCCACCTCGATTTCAGGGCTCACGAATTCACGCAGCTTGGCTTCGACGAAGTGCTTGAGAGTGAAGTTTGCCTGCGGGCAGAAGGAGCAGGTCCCGCGCAGCGCCACCAGCACCTTGCTGCCGTCGATGTCGATCAGTTCCAGATCACCGCCGTCGGAGCGGATCGGCGGCAGTATTTCCCGCTCCAGGGTTTCCTCGATGAGGCGGATTTTTTGCAGATTGGAGAGTTTTTTCCCTTTCGGTAGTCGCTCTTCCACCGGCTCGGCCGTTTTGCTGCCCCACAGTTTCTTCAGGATATCCTCGATTTTGGGGTGGCAGGCCTGGCAGCCGCCACCGGCTTTCGTGAAATCGGTGACCTGAGCTACCGTGGTCAAGCGGTTTTCCCTGGCCACCCGTTCAATTTCCTTGTCGGTGACGCCAAAGCACTTGCAGACGATGTCGTATTCTTCCTTGACTGCCGCCTCTCCCCGATAATTGGCGATGGCGGCCTCCAGAGCTTCCTTGCCCATGACGGAGCAGTGCATTTTTTCTTCCGGCAGGCCGCCGAGGAATTCGGCGAGGTCCTGGTTGTTGACCTTCTCCGCCTCTTCCAGAGTCATGCCCTTGACGATTTCCGTCAAGGCAGAGGAAGAGGCGATGGCGCTGGCGCAGCCGAAGGTTTTGAATTTGATATCCTTGATCCGGCCATCTCCATCGAGCTTGAAGGTCAGGCGCAAGGCGTCCCCACAGGCCAGGGAGCCGACCTCACCGATGCCGTCCGGGTCCTCGACCTCGCCGACGTTGCGCGGATGCAGAAAGTGATCTTTGACTTTATCGGTATAATCCCACATAGGCTCCTCCGTGTGCGGGCCGGGGGCGCCTGGCCGAAAAGGCGGCGCCAGTTCCCGGTGGTTTCTTGAAGTTTAAAAGCCCGCGCGCGGTTGTCAAAAAGACGATCGTTTTTGCCTGCGGGTTAAGGGTTGCCTCTGTCCGGTTAAAAAGGCATGATGTCGCTGAAAATGGTCATTAATCTTATTTTTCAGGAGACGGGCAATGAAAGCTATCTTACGCACGCTGGCAGGGGGGTTGCTTGTGTGCTCATGGTTGATTTCACCGGCATGGGCCGCTGAGGACTGCCTGCGTCTGGACAACTTCTGGAGCGACGGTCCGGTCAGTGTCTTTTTGTATGAAGCCCCTCACGGTGGCCTGGAGCCGGAGGGTTCTTATGCCCGTCACAATCTGGCCGCCGGTCAGGTTATGGAAATAACCATGGATGGTCGCGAGAGTGTCTGGGCCGACGTGCGTGTGATGCATGCTGACGGTCAGCGGTGGCAGCTGGGTGCCAGGACCTGTGGTTATCGCGGAGCCCTGGCGATGCGACCAGGCCAGACCCTCGAAGTTTCCTATGAAGGCAATGCAGGTTACGCTGCCAGCAGTGCCGGTTTGCGGTGCCGGGTTCTGGACAACGGGGCGCCTGGTCGTTGAACAGTGTCGGACCGGAGAAGCGGTGTTGATTGCATTCCCGCCCGCCCATGGTCTCCACAGGAACAACGAACGCTTTGGCCAGTCCATATCGCAACGCCGGATCGTCACAGGCTTCCCTTTTTTTGCCGTTTCCTCTCGTGAGCTGTCAGGTGCCCTCCCCACCGCGTCAAGCTGGCTTCTCTCTACCCAAAACCTGCCCCGCCGCACGGCTGATCTGAGATGGCCGGGCATCCTGGTTCGTGGCACTGTTGGAGGCCTGCTCCGCGCAGACTCCAAGGGAGACACCATTTAGCATGCCTGGTTTCCTGCCAGAATGAATCCGGTACAGTTAATGAAATTGACAGGATATGTGTTTAAATATATAGCGTCGAAGAAAGCCCGATGGAGGACGAAACAAAACCATTTTTTTAAGGAGAAAAATCCATGAGAAGAAGAATTGTTTTTTCCGTCCTGTGGCTGGCGCTGGCAGCCTTTGTATCTACTGCCATTGCCGGAAATCAGTACGCCGCCGTTTACGGCGATGGCAGCCAGGCTTTTACCCTGGCAACCGGCAGCCCCGGAGAGTTGGGTCTGCTCAAGGTGCTCGGCGAAACCTTTGCGGAGCAGGAAAATGCCCAACTCAGATGGCAGAAGGCCGGATCCGGCGCCTCGCTGAAGTTGCTGAAAGAAAAACAGGTGGATATGATTATGGTGCATGCCCCTGCCGCCGAAAAGCAGGCCGTTGAAGAGGGGTGGGCCGTCAAACGAACCCTGATCGGATCCAATGAATTTTTTATCGTCGGTCCGGCGGCCGATCCTGCGGGTATTGGTAATGCAACCAGCGCGGCTGATGCCTATGCCCGCATCGCGGCTGCCAAAACCAGATTTTTTTCGCGGGGCGACAACTCCGGTACCCACAAGAAAGAATTGGCCATTTGGGAAAAAGCTGGCGTGAAACCGGAGGGAGACTGGTATATCGTCACCAATGACTTCATGACCGCCACCCTTCAGCGTGCCAACGACGAGGGGGGATATTTCATGACCGACAGCAGTACCTGGATCGCAGAAAAAAATAACATGTCGGCACTCAGGGTTTTGTTCAAAGGGGACAAGTTCATCGTCAATACCTACCATGCCCTGTGTCAGCCGGAAGGCGTTACGCCGGGGGCAGCCATCGCCGCCAAATTCATCGATTATGTCGCATCTGAGCAGGGCCAGACGATAATCCGCGACTGCGGCGCAGCTGAATACGGTGAAGGGCTGTACAACGATGCAGCCTATGCGGAGCAGTTTGGCGACTGACCGGATGCTTTTCGCAAGGGTTTTGTGGGGCGGCACGAATGTGCCGCCTTTCTCGGCGCTGAAGAATCGATTGCATGGAAATGACTGTATTATTCTTGTGTTGACCGCGGCAGGGTGAAGGAAATGGTTGTGCCACGCTCCGGTTTGCTGTTGACCCAGATGCGTCCCTGGTGTGCTTCGACTATGCCTCTGACAATGCCCATGCCCAGCCCAAGTCCCTCCCGTGCCGTATTGGAAGCGTCCACACGGTAAAACTTGTCGAAAATGCGAGTGATCTGATCCGGGTTCATGCCGATTCCCTGATCGCTGACGGCGATATGGACCTCGGTTTCCATGGGTTGGCAGGTGATCTGAACGGTGCTGCCGGAGGGGGAGAATTTCACCGCGTTGCTGAGCAGGTTTTCCATGACCTGAAACAGCTTGCGGTCATCCACCAGCATGGAGACCGTTTCGTCGGGGAGAACGGTTTTGAAATGATGGTCCGTGCAGGCTCTCCGGTAGTCGGAGACGCAGCGTTCCAGGATCGAGCCGATATTGGCCCAGTCTTTTTTCAGGCGAATGATCTGGCCCGAGTCGACCCGAGCGAGATCAAGCAGGTCTTCCACAATCTTACCCAGCACTTCGGCTTTTTTATGAATGATAGTAAGAAATTCCATCTGCTGTTCATTGAATCCCCCCTGTTTTAACAGAACTTCCGAGAAACCGATAACGCTTGTCAATGGGGTGCGTAGTTCATGGGCCGCGGTGGAGATGAACTCGGTCTTCATAAGGTCGAGCTCACGTTCGCGGCTGATATCCCGCAGCAGGGTGATGACGCCTCGCTTCAGCCCCTCCTCGTTACGCACTGCAGCCATGTTGGCCTGCACGGTCCGGGTTTTATGATCGCGGTTATCGGGCAGGCCTATGGTCACCGAAGTCTCCTCCTGGTCTTCGAAGGCTACCGAATGCAGCCCCCCCAAAGGACGTCGTTCTGGATCACCTGGCCGATGGGCAGGCCGAAGATGTCATTAAGGGCAACGCCCAACATCTCTTCCGCCGACCGGCTCAGCAACATGATGCGGTTGTCCAGGTCGGTAAACAACAGGCCGTCGGAGACCGATTTGAGGATCGCCTCCAGTTGCTGCCTGGCGTTCCGGGCATTGTCCAGCGCCTCTTTGAGGGCCTGCTCGGCCCGGGTCCGTTCCGAAATATCCCAGAAAAAACAAGCCATTTTACGTGATCCCGTCTGGAACGCGCGGGTTTCGTAGGTGCCTTTGATAGGAAAATCCTCGTAGCTGATCTGAGGACAGTGCCAGGACGTGCCCAGGGAGCAGATGCGCCGAAACTGCTCAGGAACCTCGGTCCCGATCAGCTTTGGAAAGGCCTCTTCAATGGTTTTGCCGACAAGTGAATCGAGCCCCTCTCCCAGAATATTTCTGGCGGCGGCATTGACGCCGGTCAGCACCAGGTCATCGGATGCATCGAGCTGATACTGCAAGACGCCCATCGGAGAGAAATGAATAATGCTGCGGAACCGTTCCTCGCTTTTTTTCAGCGCTTCTTCCGATTCAAGGCGCTGCCGCAAATGGCTCAGCAGCAGCACCACCACGCCACCTCCAAGGGCCAGAAGGCAGACCAGCACCCAGATCCCCTGGCGATAGGTCCGGAAGAAGGAGGCAGGACGGTAAAGGATGGTGCTGTCGGCCGGAAGGCTGGCAATGGGCACCTGGAAACGCTGCAGTTGGCGATAGTCGAAAACATAACGGTTAGGGATACCGGTCTGCACCGGCAGGCGGGAAACCGGCTTTCCATGGAGAATGTCAATCACCATCCGGGCGGCGCTTTTTCCCTGGTCTACATGACTGAGAAGCTTGCCGCCGACAATTCCGTCGCCCATGCCGTGGTAATACAGGTGATAGAGGGGCCGGGGAAGGTGGGCGTTGATGAACTGCAGGCTCTCGCTGAAAGGCAGGCCGATGCCTTCCCGATCCTGGTGGGCCGAAATCAGCAGCACCAGGGTATCCTTACCCAGTTCGGCCAGGCGTTCACCCAGTGTCTGGAATGTCATGTCCGCCAGCGAAAGATGGGCCAGGCTGATTTCGGGCACCGACGTTCTGGCCGCGTAAAAGGTACGCAGATCCGCCTGCGCGGTTGTGGTAGGGTCGGCGATGGCTACGATGCGCCTGGCTCCGGGGTGCAGTTTCGCCATGAGGGCCAGGGTTTCTTTCATGGAAACCTTTTCGGCGATGCCGGTAACGCGGGGATGGAGATTCTGTTCCAGCGCCAGGCTGGTATCGTTTATGCCGAGAAAGACGATGGGCAGATCCCGGAACAGCCGGCTCTGTTCGGTCAGGGCGAACTTAAGGGCGTTGTCATCTCCCGCGATGATGGCGTCGTAAGCACGGATGTGGGACAGCTTATAAGTCAGGGCTCTGCGGAAAAGGTGAAGATTTTCCTCTGAAGGAAACCGCTTGGTATCCATGAATTCGATGTCGAGAAGGATTCGGTGCTGATGGAACAGTCTGGACATCCCCTCAACCTGATCGAAAAAGGTGGGAAATCCCGGGTTGTAGGAACTGATAAACAGGACGCGGTGCGGTAGCGCCAGGGCAGCAGGGGTGAAACCGCAAAGCAATATCCCCAAGGCTGCGAGAAAGCAGGTGAGTCGGGGCCGGGTGGTTTTTTTATGAGTCATTTCAAGCCTTTTTCGAAACAGCGGATGCCGTGTTCCGGATTGTTTGGCGGTTGCTGCCATGACAGCGGTTGCATGTCTCCGGAGGCCTGCACCGCCTGGCCTTTGGAATTTTTTCCCAGGGCGTTGCCGACCAGCGCGGTATAAGCACAGTGGTCTTAATCATACCAGAATGTCGGGTTTTGGTGGTAAGGATCCCTCGGATTGACGGTCGGGTGTCGTGGCCATGAAACGCTTCTGATCGGCAGCTCCGTGCTACGGAATAAAACAAGGATATAAAATCCTTGGAAACGACACATCCCTTTTTTGCAAGGCTGTCGCGGTGGTACCAGCTGAAACATGGAGCAATCCGAAAAATAGTATGGAGATCACCAAAATTATGTTTTACCCTAAACTTTTTGTGTCGTTGACGAATAGGAATAAATGGATTGGTGTGTCTGGCGAGCATGAATGCCGGCACGGCCGCTATAATTGGGGTCGGCGGGTGTGAGCCGGGCGGTGGGAAGGGGATGTCCGTCGGTGGTGCCTGTGCGGGCGCCATGAATACAGGAGGAGGCAGGTAACAGAAATGGCAAAAGAAGACAAGGTGTTAACCATCGGTATCGTGGGCGGGGGGCGTGGTGGTCTCGAAATGCTGAAGATTTTTGCTGACAGCGACAAGGTACGGGTCATGTTTCTGGTTGACCGCGATGCGAAAGCCGTCGCCGTGGCGGCCGCCCGGGAGCGCAAGATCCCAACGCCGGATGATCTGGTGGCGGCCATGCAGCAATATCGCACCGATTTTATTATCGAGGCGACCGGATCATCCAAGGTTCTGGAAATGCTGCGGCAGAACCATCGCGAGGGCACCGAGATTCTCAGCAGCCAGGCGGCTCTAATGTTCTATACCGTTGTGCAGGAAGGGCGCCGCAAGCTTAACAGCGAGATTTTCGGCAAGATCAGCCAGATTGGCGATGAGATCATCGGCAGTACGGCTTCTGTGAAAAAAGCCCTTGCGGCGATCACCCAGGTGGCTTTCAATCTGGAGATGCTGTCCATCAATGCCGCCATCGAGGCGGCGCGGGCCGGGGTTCATGGCCGCAGTTTCGCGGTGGTGGCCGAAGAGGTTAAAGCGACCGCCGGCCAGGCCAAGAATCTGCTGGCCAGCATCGAAGCGGTCAACAACAACAACATCGTCATGTCTGGCGAGCTGGAGGAGTTGCTCAACCAGCTGCACTGACGCACGGGTTCGGAAGCTTTGCCAATGGCCCCGCGCCGCTGGTTTCGGCGGCGGCAACAGGGGGCGTGAGGACACCTGTGCCTGCTCCCTGAAAAAATACACTACGTTTCCGCCATAGGCATGATACATTTATCAGCAACGGCACGATTATTCCAACGCAACCAGAAACCATGAAAGGATTCGGTATGGAGAAGGAGGATTTCATTCTTTTCAGCGGTGGCGCTACCGGGGCTGAAGCGGCCTTTGGCGAGAATGCGGAGCGTTACGGCATCGAAGAAGTCAATTTTACCTTCGAAGGGCACGGCCGGGTGCGAGAGCGTGGGCTGCGTTTTCTCAATCATGAGGAGCTTAAACATGGCGATGTGAGTCTCGGGTATGTTTCCCGGCTGATGAACCGGCGCTATACCGACAGTCTCAAAATTCGCAAGATTTTGCAGAGTATCTGGTATCAGGTGAATCATGCCCAGGAGATTTTCGTGGTCGGTGAAATTCTCCCGGACAAAACAGTCAAGGGCGGGACCGGCTGGGGCGCCGAATTCGCCAAGCTCTGCAACAAGCCACTGTTTGTTTTCGACCAGAAAAAAGATACCTGGTTTCGGTGGTCGCAGATGGAGTGGACCGCCTGCTCCGGCGGCCAGGAACCGGTTATCGGCCATGCCCGTTTCGCCGGCACAGGGACAAGGTTTTTGGAGGAATCCGGCAGAAAAGCGATCGATGATCTGTTTGCCCGGTCGTTTGCCTGACGGCATGGGTCAGGGCGCTTAGCTTTTGACCGCGACGAAAAAATCCCGGTGTCTGCCGCAAGGCATACAGATACCGGGATTTTTTTCCGAGGACAGGGATTATCCATCCCTTGGGGGGCTGGTCGGTTCGCCATCGACTGTTAGACTTTTTTCGCACAGCCGCCATTGCGGCAGGAGCTCTCTCTTGAATTTCAGGGAGGAACAGATACATATTCCCGATCAAAAGCTCCAGGGCAGGGTTTTCCCGTTGAGGCAGCAGCGGTTCCGGTGCAATGGCGTCCGGCAAGGGCCGCTTCCGTGTCAGTTTCTGCAGGGCGGCATGGGGGCCGGTGGTTGCCGGGGAGCCAGAATCGAACAACTTTCCAGGGGGTTGACAAAAGGGGCGAGAGACTCTTCTTCGCAGATGGGGCAGGGTTTGGGGGGATAGTCGCGGCTGAGGCTGTAGCGTCCGCAGATGGGGCATGTTTCAATCATGGTCGTCTCCTTTCCGCAGGGGGTGTGGTTCCTGCTCCTCGATCGGTTCGTATTGACGTTTGAACTCTTCCGCTGAGCAGAGAAAGGCATGGCCCTGGCTATCCACGCACAGGTAGTCGCCGGGATAGGCCACAAGCATACCTTGATGGCCGTTTTGCGAGGGGCCGACAAGGGTGCGTTTCTGAATACGGTGGGCTTCGATGAAGGATGGAATCCTGCGAAAACGCGCCATGCCGGCCTCCTTGGTGATAACGCCGGCATTAAAACCCGACGGTGTTGGGCGATCATGAGCCGAGGGTTAAAATTACGTCAATGCGAATCGGTTTTTGAGGGGAAAGAGAGGCAGCGGTGCATCTTCGGGCAGGAATCGGGGCTTTTTTCGTGACGGTTATCCTGGTGGGTGCCATGTCGGGGTGCTCGGCAGCTCCGAAACTCCCCGTGTTTCTGGATGCCACGGCCTGGCCAAAGGCGCACAGCGTGGTGCTGGTCGGGATTTCTTACGATCCGGCCTATCGACCGCATCCCCAAAGTGGCCTTGAGCGGCAATTGGCGATGTGGTTGCGGCGGAAATTGCAGGCCAAGGGATTTCTGGTGACCGGACCGCCGGGCTCATGTTTGCTCCTGCGCCATGACCTGAGGGCTGTTGCCGGGACTGATTTGCTCGCCATGGCGTCGGCTTCTGCGGACCTGGTGGTGGCGGTGCATGTCGATTTCCTGTTCAGCAGCGACATGTATGGCGAGGTTTTTCCTCCACCGGAATTCGAGATTGCCGCCGAAGCCCGGGCCGTGGATGGTAAAACCGGTCAGGAACTGTGGCGAGACCGGGGTCATGCCCTGCAAGGCGGCGCTTCGGCAGTGCTTCTGGCAACTCCGGATTACGACAGGCTCCTGGGGTTGGCAAGGCTGGCGGACAGCCTGTTTGAAACCCTGCCTGACGCGGACATGCCGCCGCCGGCACCTTAGCTCCTGCCGGTTACGGGAGCCGCGGCTATTATTCCATGCCCCGCTCAAAGTTGAAAGACGACGTTGCCGGCAGGCCGCCTTCCCGTCGCAGTGCATCCAGCACCAGTTTCCCCCGGGGGGAATAAGGGCCAAGGTGGGAAAGATCGACAATAAAGCGGTGACAGCCCAGATCTTCCAGTTCCGAAAGGCGATTCAGCAGGGAAAAGTCGGTTTCCGGGCTGACTACCGTCTGGCCACCGCGTTGGGTTACCCGGTAGGCATCGTCCCGATCCGAAACAACCGGACTGTCGCTGCGCAGGCCACGCAGGGGAATGCGTGACGTTATCAGGGGCACCGAGGCATAGACCGTCATCTCTGTTGGTAGCCCCGTCTCACGCCGCAGCAGGTTTTCAAGGTTGGCGCGATCGTCTTCCAGGTAAAGGGTGATGGTCGAGATGCCGAGCTCCTTCCAGGCCAGGGCCGCCTGGCTGTTGACGGTGAACAGGCGCCAGCCGCAATGCAGTGTGACCTCCTGCATACCGTCGAACAGGGGAAAATGCCCAAGATTGTTGAGTCTGAAGTTATGAAATCCGGATGCCGTCAGGACCCGGACGATATCGCGGCTTTCCCGCCAATCGGCACCCAGCAGCACAAAAGGAATATCCCAGACAACCTTGTCTTCGCGGCCGGTAAAACGATGCCCCTTGGCCAGTTGCTGGACATTGGACGCGGTCATGGGCAGTATGATGCGGTCGACCAGCGGGTCGTTAAGCAGGTGCCCGTCGCGTAAACGGTCGATGGCTACGGTGATCTGCCGTTTATATCCGTCAACAAGAGGTGCGATCGGGAGCAGGCTGTCCAGGGCCGAGCGCAGGTGTTTTTGGCGAGCCGTGTTGCTGGCGTCACTGAGATTTTGGGCAACGGCCTGATAAAAAAGGCGCCTGATATCCTTGAGCCGGCTGGGGGGGATGACCACGGGAGGCAAGGGCTCCGAGGTGATGTCGCGCAGGCTCAAAGGCTCTTTTCCGCTGCGCTCGAAGACGCCGCGCAGAATATCGACCGACAGTGGATTGTCAGTGGCGGGAAACACCGGCACCTCGTAGGTTTGCCTGATTTCGACAGGGCCGGATCGGCCGGTCAGCGTCAGGTCCCGTCCCTGCAATGCGATGTGCAGGTCAAGCTGGTCGGGGATATTTCCGGCTTGGTGCAGTTTGCGGCGGCAGGCCGCTTCACTCATGGTGAAGGCCTGCTCCGAGGAGACCTTGAACACCGCATCGCCGATGCGGAAGGTATCGCGGAAACTGGAGGGCACGGTCACCAGGCTGCCGGCGGGGGCGGCTTTGACGGTGCTGCGTCCCAGCCGCAATTGCTTGATGGTGAATGCGGTGCCGGCCTGGTCACTTTTCGGCTGAATACGGATACGGTCGCCGATGTGCAGACGGTCGCGGCTCTTGAAGGTAATCTCGCCGCCGCGCAGGGCGCTGATTTCTCCCAGAAAACGGCCCGTGGCACCCTTCATGGACGGGATGGCGATATCGGTTGGCCGCGGCCCGGGCAGAAATCCCTTGGTCGGAAGGCGTCCGAAGGATTGTTTGAGGCGGTCCTTGGCTTGCGAAAGGGACTCCTTCCGCTGAGTATCCGGCGCGTCCATCACCATGCGATAAGCCGAAACAACATTGGCCACGTATTCGGCGCTTTTCATGCGTCCTTCAATTTTGAAACTGCCGATGCCGGCTTTCTGAAGGTCGGACAATAGATCGATTGCCGACAGGTCATTGGGAGAAAAATAGTAGCCATATTTCTGGCGGTAGCTGTAGCGCCTGCGGCAGGGCTGCGCACAACGGCCGCGGTTGCCGCTTTTGCCGCCGAGCCAGCTGCTGAACAGACATTGCCCGGAATAGCTGAAACACAAGGCGCCGTGGATGAAATGCTCCAGCTCCAGGCTGGTTTCCCGACGTATGGCGGAGATTTCCTCAAGGGTCAACTCGCGGGCCAGCACCGCCCTCTTGAATCCCATGCGCTCCAGCATCTTGACGCCAGCGGCGTTATGCACCGTCATCTGCGTCGAAGCGTGCAGGGGCAGGCCGGGAAAGTGGTCCCGCGCCATTTTCCAGACCGCCAGATCCTGCAGAATGATGCCGTCGATGCGCAGCGCCTCAAGGTCGGCCAGGGTTTCGGCCAGCTGAGGCAGCTCCTCCTCGCGGATCAGGGTATTGACCGTCACATAGATACGGCGACGCAGCTTGCGGGCATAGGCCAGCATCCCTTCGAGGTCGGCCAGGGAAATATTGCGGGCTTTGGCGCGGGCGGAAAATTGCCTGAGGCCGCAATAAACGGCGTCGGCCCCTGATTCCATGGCGGCGAAAAAGGCTTCCAGGCTACCGGCCGGGGCCAGCAGTTCCGGGTGATTCAGCGTGTCGGGCATGCTTGATACGTCGCTTTCAGGCAGAGAGTGTTCATCCGCAAAATCCGGATGAAAATAGCTGAGGCCCAAGTCCGGTGCGTTCAAGACCTGTCGGATTGGGCCTGCAACAGAAAAAAAGACCGGGTTGCCCCCGGCCAGCTTTCCGAAAATACGCTAAAGCATAACATGGCCTGCAATCCTGAGGCAACCGCTGCTAGAGGAGGCCGCGGTCCGCGAGGCTGACATAGCCTTCGCTGCCTATGATGATGTGATCGAGAACCCTTACTCCCATCAGGTCGCCGGCTTCCCTGAGGCGTTGCGTGATTTCGAGGTCCTCGCGGCTCGGTGCCGGGTCGCCGGAGGGGTGGTTGTGAACGAACAGCACCGCCGCAGCCGATTCGCGCACCACCGGCCCGAAGACCTCACGGGGATGGACGATGCTGGCGGTAAGGCTGCCTTCCGAAATGGCGACTTCGCGCAGCAGCCGATTTTTGCTGTCCAGCAGTAGTGCGATGAAGCGTTCGCGCTTGTGATCCCGCAGGCGTTCATGAAAGTGAGCGAAAACCGCCTGCGGCGTGGTGTAACGCTCTCCCGGTCGTAGCGGGTTGCAACCGAAGCGGCGCGCCAGTTCGAACACCGCCAGCAACTCCGCGGCTTTCGCCGGACCGATACCGCGCATTTTCAGAAGTTCGGGAACCGTTGCCGCGCCCAGTTTTCGCAGACAGCCAAAACGCTTCAGCAGGGCTCGACCCTGCTCGAGGGCGTTGCTGCCGCTCGATGCATCGCCGTTGCGCAGGACAAGAGCCAGCAGTTCCGCTTCGGTCAGGGCTTCCGGGCCGCGGCTCAGCAGTTTTTCCCGTGGGCGTTCATTTTCCGGCCAGGTTTTGATGGCGGGCATAGGGTCTTCCTTGTTGAGGGGAAAAACATTCTGACAAAATAAATTAATTTTATCAAATAGAAAATTCTGTTGTGCATATGGCGGCTAATCGCATCGGGACCGGAAGTCAGGGGGATCGAGGCATGTCACCTTCTTTTTCTGTCGCAGGTGTGATACGGTTAATGCAGGTTCTTTATGGCAGGAGGAAGGCATGTTCAGAAGGCCCAAGGTAGCTCTGGCTCTTGGCGGTGGCGCGGCGCGCGGACTGGCGCATATCGGCGTTCTTGAAGGGTTCGAAAAGCACGGATTGCCCATCGATATGATTGCCGGTACAAGCATGGGGGCGATCGTCGGCGCCATGTATGCGCTGGATCCATGTGCTGCGCGTCTCAAGGGGCGTTTTCAGGCATATCTCGACAGCGAAGAATTCAGGGAAACGCGATTCAATCAGCTTGCCGATCAGGAAGAGGCGGAGGCCGGCCTTTTCGACCGGCTCCTGCAGCTTGCGTGGAAGGGTATCTTTTATACCCTGGTCGCGACGCGCCGATCCTATTTCGGCGCCACCACCTCGCAGCAGAACTTTGCCCTGATGATTGACGATGGCACCTTCGAGGATGCGCGGCTGCCTTTTTGTACAACAGCCCTGGATCTGGTGTCCGGCGAGGAAGTGGTTTTTTCGCAAGGCTCTTTACGGCGCGCGGTATCTGCAAGTTGCGCCATTCCCGGCCTGTTGCCGGCGGTTCATGATGATGGCAGGATCCTGGTCGACGGCGGATGGATTGATGCGGTGCCGGTGGCGCCCGCTTTGCGTCTGGGTGCGGAGGTCGTGATTGCCGTCGATGTGACCCGTTCCCTCGATCCCTGCGGCGAACTTGGCAGTGCCATTGAAATTATCGGACGCGCCGACAGCATCGCTCGCTGGAGATTGGGTCTGGAACGCTCCCGTCACGCCGATCTTGTGCTGTGTCCTCGGAACAACGGCAGCCATTGGGCCGATTTTTCTCAATTCGAAGAGGCCGTGGCAGCGGGTGTGCAAGCGGTCGATGCACAGCTTCCGGATCTCAGACGGGTGGTCTTCGGTCAAACCTGGGGCGACCGGTTGCGCGGTTTTTTTCGTGGCACAAGTTCGCCATCCGGCACAGCGGTGCACCGGCGAGGGTAAGCGTCATGGCTGACGATCGGTTTCCCGTCGCTGCTCCCGGCCGATCAGTACCACCAGATCAGCCAGCTGCTCGGCAATCAGATCCAGAAGGTCGTCCATGGTAATGATGCCGATCAACGTGTTGTTGGCTGCGATCACGGGCATGCGCCGGATGCCTTTGTCGCGCATGCGTTTGATGGCTTCGAGCAGGCTTTCCTCTTCCCTGGTCGTGATCAGGTCGAAACTCATGACATCGCCTACCAGCAGGCTCTCCGGGGCGACCTCGTTGGCCAGAACTTCCACCACCAGGTCGCGATCGGTGAGAATTCCGACCGGGTAGCGCTGCCCGCTGCGTTCCTCAACCACCACCACGTCTCCCACGTGATGATGGCGCATCAGTCTGGCAGCCTCGGATATGGGCTTATTGCGATCCATGATGACCACGTCGCGATTGCACACCTCTCCAACCCGCATACGTCGCTCCTTCCTCGCGCCTGTTCTGGCGGCGTCAATCCGCAGGCTTGCTTTTGCGGCGCACGGCTGTAAGCCTTCGCACAACCCCTTGATTTCCTCGCCGCAACGAAAAATTGCCGGTTTCCCAACTGGATACTTCGCCGTGTGCATCCGGTGGTTTCGAACGGACACGCATTAACGGAGCAAAGGGTTCCCTTCCTAAACAGTTAACATCCTTCGACGGATCGTCAACCGCTGGCAGGGCCGGAATCGGAACTTGTCAGCCGGAAGCGAGCTTGGGGGTGTTGCTGGCAGAGTGTTATTGAAAAAGAAAGTCAGAAACCAAGAGGAAAGAGGAGAGGGCATGCGGCCTGCAGTGAAAACCCGGCCCTTAAAAAATTTCTCTGGAAAAAGCCAGGAGACAGGATGATAGTTGCCGTGTAGTGGCAGGTGCTTGAAGCACTTATTTCACGGGCGATATCACGTCTGGGTTTCCAGAACGTAGCGAGGCATTTTGCCCCGCATGATCGGTGTCATTCATCCGTTGCGTCGCCGTTTTCAGCAGCCAATACTTCTCAGGGGGCCGAGCGCACGGTGCGGTTTTGCTGCCTCATGCAATAGCCGCGGAGGAAAACAGTCCGGTCATGAGCATGTCTCCAGCTACCCATGTCAGCTGTCGGGCCGACCGGCACCCTTGCCGGCACCGTGAATGCCAAGGCTGAACCGGTGCGGGCCAGGCACGCCCCGGGAGATGAATGCAACCTTATCCCCGGAATGGATCACATGATCGAGGGCATACACGAGATGGTTGACAAACACGCCCTCTATCTTATCCATGGGTAATTCAAGCTCTTCGGCGATTTCCTGGGCAATGCGTCCTTCCGGCGGGATGTAGAGATGCACTCTGGGGGCAAGTCCCTTGGCTTTCCGGGCCGAATGCAAAAAACCAAACATGCGGATTTCGGTGTTGGGTGCGGGGTCCATGGTGATGCCTCCTCGGTCCATCGATTGTGAAAGGCTTTTTTGTCTCTATGCCAATATAGGTTCTTCCGGGAATCACGTCAAATGATTATAATTGACGCACAATATCACCTTTTGAGATGGGAAGCATGGATTCCAACGGAATGAAAATTTTTTTGGCGGTTGCCGAGCAGGGCAGTGTCTCAGGAGCGGCCGAGCGTCTGCACTGTGTGCAGTCAAATGTCACGGCCCGTCTCCGCAAGCTCGAAAAAGAACTGGGAACGCAGCTTTTTTACCGCACGCGCAAGGGGATGTCTCTTTCTCCGGCCGGAGAACTGCTGTTGCCCTATGCCCGTTCCGTGGCGCATCTGCTGCACGAGGCCCGGACAGCGCTGGTGCCATCCGTCGTCCCGCAGGGGCCACTGCGCATTGCGGCCATGGATTCGGCGGCGGTCGTGCATCTGCCCTCGGTGCTGGCCGGCTACCATCGCCTTCACCCGGAGGTCGATTTGCAATTGACGACCGGTGCCAGTGGGGAACTGATCGAAAAGGTTCTCGATTATGCCGTGGATGGTGCTTTTGTCGGCGGCCAGTTCGATCATCCGGAAATTGTGGGTCAGGAGGTGCTGTGCGAGGAGTTGGTGCTGGTTTCAAGCAGGGCGGAAAACCCTCTGCAGGGGACCCAGGATCTGGCGATTCTGGTTTATCGCCGCGGTTGTTCCTGTCGCTGCAAGCTGGAAGACTGGCTGTCCGATATCGGCCGTTCACCGGCCCGGGTCGTGGAGATGGGGGCACTCGATGCCATACTCGGCTGTGTCGGCGCCGGCATGGGTATTACCCTGCTGCCCCGCAGTTTTGTGATGCGCGAACCTTTCAGGTCCCTGGTATATGTACATGCCGTGCCGGCGCCCTTTGACCGACTGCCGATACGGTTTGTGCGTCGGCGCGATGTTCCGCCGCCCCCTGCCATGCAGGCATTTTTAGAGTTTTTGCCGGCTCATATGAGCCCTGCGGTTTGATCAATCGAGGCAATCAGAGCGGAGCACGGTTTTTCAAAGCGTTTACGGATTCGGCCTTTCCTATTACGATAAGGCAATCACCGGCAAGCAATCGCTCGTCGGGGTTGATGGTCGTGATCTGTTCCTGTCCCCGGCGGATTCCGACCAGGGTTGCGCCATACCTCTGGCGGAAATGGAGATCCGCCAGGGATTTTCCCGCAATTCCGGAGTGATCCGCGACCGGGATGCCGGCAATCTCGAAACGGTCGGTATCATCGGTATAGCATTGCAAGGCGTGCTGATTGAGGATGGTTTCCGCTTCCTTGAGGCCGCCGGGGTGCCCCATGATCAGCAGGCGGTCCGCCGGGTAAATGCGAAAATCCGGCTCGAACTCGTAAAATATCCGGCCCCCCCGGCTGATCGCCAGCACCGAGGTTCCCGTTGCCGACAGCGGAATATCCTGAATGGTCTTGCCGGCCAGCACCGCATCCGTCTTGATCCGCACCTCGACAAAGGAGAGGGGCCAGTCGATGGATTCCGGCAGAAAATCCATGGCGTAGGTGAGCGCATCGGCGGCTTGCTCCGTCGCATCCCGAAAAGGGCGCAGAACCAGGTGCGCGCCGGCATCTTCAAAGGCCGCGGCTTCCTGACCGGTGGTTGCCGTCAGCGCCACCTTGCCGCTGAAGCCGTCTTTTTTGAGATTGTGGATCAGGGCCAGATTCATCTCTCTGGACCGGACGGTGCTGACGACCCAGCGGGCTTTTTGCAGGGGCAAATGCTCGTGCATCTCCGGGTCGGCCATGTCGCCGTAGACAACTGGCACGCCGCGTTTGCGCCATTTGTCCAGAGCGACAGGGTCGAAGTCGACTCCCAAAAGGTTCTTGCCGCGACGTAAAAGATAATCGACAAGACCGCTTCCGTAATTCCCCAGACCCACCAGGACCACATCCACGGGCAAGCTTTTTTCGAGGGTGTCCCTGGCAGCTTCCCGGTACGGGTTGCTTCTTTCAAAAATCCGCAGGGGATTGGCAAGCAGCCGATAGAGTTGCCCCGAGTACAGAATCATGTACGTAGAGATAGAAATGGTCACAACGCCTACCAGGGTGATAAGCCCCATGGTTTCTTCCGAAATGTGGCCGATGGCAAGGCCCAGGGCCGCGACGATCAGCGAAAACTCGCTGATCTGGGCAACCGTGAGTCCGGCCAGCAGCGCGGTTCGGCGGCGATACCCCATATACCCCATAATGGCCAGTACGATCAGCGGGTTGCCGACAAGCACGAAAGTCGACAACACCAGAGATTCGCCCAATTGAGACCCGACCATGGACCAGTCAAGCCGTGCGCCGAGGTCGATGAAAAAAAACAGCAGAAGAAAGTCCCTCAGGCTTGTAAGCCGCGCGCCGATCGAATCGCGAAAAGCGGTGGAGGCCAGCGACACACCGGCCAGAAAGGCCCCGACTTCTTTACTGAAGCCGAGCATTTCGCTGGCCGCGCCAAACAATACGGCCCAGGCGATGGCAAAAAGGCTTAACAGTTCAATGGAGTGGGCAAGCCGTCCTGCCAGTTGCGGGATGACGAATTTCATCAACAGGGCGGTGGCTCCCAGCAACCCCAATCCTTTCGCTGCGATCAGCAGCACCTGCAGCAAGGAAGCACCGTTGCCCGAGGCGGAGGCGGTTCCCAGGGTGGTGAGACCGACCAGGGCGAGAATCGCCGCGATATCCTGCACAATCAGAAATCCCAGTGCGATCTGGCCGTGCAGCGAGTCGATCTCCTTTTTGTCCGACAGCAGCTTGACGATGATGATGGTGCTTGAAAAGGTAAGCGCGACGGCGACATAAGCGGCGTTGAGCCAGGCCATGCCCAGTGCAAGGGCGATCAAAAACCCGATCAGGGAGGTGAACAGGATCTGTCCGAGGCCGGTGGCGAGTGCTACCGGGCCGGTGGTGCGGATCAGGGTCAGGTCGAGTTTCAGTCCGACGATGAACAGCAGCAGGGCGATGCCGATATGCGCCAGCAGTTCGATCTGTTCATAACTGTGAATGATCCCCAGAAAGGACGGTCCGGCCAAAATGCCGGTGGCCAGGAACATGATGATCAGCGGCTGACGCAATTTCTGGCCAATCATGCCGGTCAATGTCGCCAGACCCAGAATCGCGGCAATTTCTACAAAGGCGTTGGCATGGGGCATTTTCGGGCACTCCTGGGGATCGTTATTTGAAAACGCAAGCAACTTCGGTCTTCCCGGTGCAGGGAAAACCGCCTTCGATTGTAGCAGGCCCTGTTTCAGAGGAAAAGCTCATGATGCACGCCGGACGCGAAACGGGGCAAACCGCCGGAATTACCGGCACACGGATTTGCAGGAAACCATGGCAGGTAGTGATTGCCTGGTCTGGTAAATAGCGGGCGTGTGGGGAGGCCTGACTTCAGGCAACGTGCACAAAGGGATAGCGATGGGACAACGTGCGGGTGATGAAGCCGATGCCGCAGCGGTTGCCGACCGTCTCGATGGCCAGCACCGCGTCCGGGGATTCAAAGTCGATCTGCCCGGAATGCCCCAGGTCGGCCAGTTCGTCGAGGATGAAATTGTCCAAAGCCTGTTCTATGTCCGGGGAAACGATCTGTCCCTTGAGCCCCCGTCTTTCAAGGCGCACATAGAAACGATGCTCGCTCATTTGCGGCAGGTAAGGGCGGATGGCCTGGCAGGCTTTTGCCAGAAAGTCGTCCAGGTCGAAAGTGAACACCTTGTCCAGTGGCACGATGCGGCTTATGTCCTCAAAGGCGATAAACCGCTCCTGGCGCTGCTGGTGGATCGTTTCCAGGAAACGTTGGACATCCGCCACCCGTCCCAGGGCGACGCCGTGAAATTCGGTCTTGTGAAACTCGCCGTATGATGCGAGTTCCTCCAGCATCTGGCGGTAGTGTCCATCCTGGGCCATGGTGACAAGCACGTTGAATTCCCACATAAACCATCCCTCCCGGCTGTTATCTCAGTGTAGCCAAGGTGGCGCGGATGGCAAGCATCGAATTTTCTTGTAGCTGGAGGCCTGGAGCTGGCAATGCCAGAGGCGTTGCAACGGTTTTTGCTATACTTCGGGGATACTGAACGGGAGGCGCGTTTCCATGTCCGAAGTTTCCAATGATCGTGAATACCGCAGGCGGGCCTTGGCCAAGATTCATATCGCCAAAAAAGAGCTTGGGCTGAGCGATGAGGATTATCGTGAGCTGGTGCGTTCCGCCGTGCCCGGCAAGGAATCGGCAGCTGACCTGACCGATGGCGAGTTGCGCCAGCTTCTCGACCGTCTGGCGCAGCTGGGGTGGCGGGCACGGCTGCCAAGGGTCGCGGAACGTCCCCTGCCGCCGATGGTCTGGAAGGCGCGCGAACTCTGGCTGCAGTTGTACCGCGCCGGCAAGGTGCAAAACCCGAGCTGGGCGTCCCTGGGAAGGTTTGCCAAGCGCATGACCGGAGTTGGCGATCTGCGGAGCTTGGACGTGAAACAGGCCACCGTGATCATAGAGGCCCTCAAGCGGTGGCTGGAGAGGGCGGGGTGACGCGAAACGGGGCTGGGCCTTCCACCGTAACGGCCGCAGAGTTCGCCAGGAGGATTTTTTTTGGGGTGATCGCTCCCGGCGAACCCTGCATGTTTCGCGGTAAATTCTACTTCGTATCCATCCGGAAACTCCGGATCAAAACTACTTCAGTTCCTTACCGATACTGAAGGCCTGTCCCAGATAGCCTCCGACGCCATGGTAATTGCGCAGCACTGGCGTGAAGATTATCGGTCGCACCTTTTCGATATGAGGATAGCCTTCGGGAGAAAGGACCGATTTATCCGCTTTGACATCCATGATCTCGCCAATGAACAGGGTATGCCCTCCGACCGCAACGGACTGCTGGAGCCTGCATTCCAGAATCAGGGGAAACTGTTCGACGTAAGGCGCGTCAACCAGTTCGCTTTTGACCGGGGTCAGGCCGGTGGCGGCGAATTTGTCGGTATCGCGGCCGGAGGCGATGCCGCAGAAGTCTGCTTGCCGTGCAAAGCCTTCGGTAGCGACATTGACGGTAAAGGCCTTGCGGTCGAGGATGCTGTCATGGCTGTGGGTAGCGGGACGCAACGCCACGGAAACGCAGGGTGGTTTGGAGCAGCAGATGCCGCCCCAGGCGACCGTCGCCAGGTTGGGCTGGCCGGCTTCATCGAAGGTGCCGACCAGCCATACGGGGGTCGGCTGTGCCAGGGTGTTGGGGCCGAGAGATTTCTTCATGGTTACCTCGCGTGTATTTCGAAGGATAAAAATCAGTTGCTGAAGAGCGCGCAGAGCTGCGGAAAAATGCCGGAAAATCCGAAACGGTTTTCCCGCCCCTCTTTACTCATACAGAAATGTCGAGCGGTGCGTGGTTTTATTCCGCGCGCGCCGCGGTCGCCCCGGTAAAATCGTCAGCCATTTATTTACCGGGTCAGCTTGTTCAGGGGCACTCCGCCGACACCGATGTTTTCGATGGGGTTTTCATCGATAACGACGATGAATTTTTCGGCCGGAATGCCGGTCGCTCCGGCTGCGGCTTCGGTCAATCTGGCGATCAGTTGTTCCTTGACTTCCGGACTGCGGGGGGAAATGGTGAGAGTGATAATCGGCATGCTGTCCTCCTTAAAAAAATTGGTACGGTTCCAAAAGAGGTTATGAGGATGCCGGAGGCATGTCAAGACCGGGTGGCGACGATTGCCGCCCGCAGGGGCGCCTGGTAGCCTTCGACGGTTTTGGCCGGATCGCCGGGAGTGAGGAAATCGGGCAGCGATTCCGTATTCACCCAGGATGTGGGGCGTTGTTCCTCTGTGGTGGTCCAGGTACGGTCGATGCAGCGGATATTTTTAAAACCGGCTCTGGCCAGCCAGGCTTCCAGACACGGCACGGTTGGCAAAAAGAAGACGTTGCGCATTTTGGCGTAGCGATCACGGGGGCACAGGGCCAGGTCTTCATCGCCATCGAGGACCAGTGTCTCCAGCATCAGCTCGCCGCCGCTACGCAGCAGCGAAGCCAATTGTTTGAGGGCGTCGTGGGGCGACCGCTGGTGATAGAGGACCCCCATATGAAAGACCGTGTCGAAGTAGCCATCCATGGGCGGCAGCTCCTCCAGTTTGAGCGGCAGGCAATGCACGCGCGGAAGCTGCATCCAGTGCTGCAACAGCACATACTGGCAGAACAGCGGCGGGTACGGTTCCAGGCCGAGGGCCAGCCGGGGGGCGGCGTCGGCCATGCGCATCAGATAGTAGCCGCAACTGCAGCCGATATCCAGGACCCGCCGGCCGGGAAGCGAGGCCATGTGGGGTGCGATGCGTGCCCATTTGAGATCGGAGCGCCATTCCGTATCGATGTCGATGCCGAAGATGCGAAACGGTCCCTTGCGCCAGGGTCGAAACCCCATGAGAATATCGAACAGAGCTTTGCGCTCATCCTCCGAAACATCTTCTTTTGTGCCGATAACGATCCGGCCGTCTTCGATCGAAATTTCGGAGGGTCGGATGCCCGGTACCTGCGCCATGAGTTTGCTCAGCCGCCGTACATTGCCGTCGATACACGCCAGATAGTGTCCTTTTGCCGCGATCAGTTCCTGCAGCGACGGCTGCCAGGGGCCCGGGCCAATGGCATGGACAGCGGCGTTCAGCAGGTCGATCATAAAGCATCCTTCAGGGCGATAAAGCTGGCAAAGTTGAACCATTTAAGCCAGATATCGACAGCTTTGAAGCCGACCCGCGTCAGCCTTTCCAGGTGCGATTCAACGGTTTCCGGGATCAGAACATTTTCCAGCGCTTCGCGCTTTTGGCTGATTTCCATTTCCGAATAGCCGTTTTCAGCCTTCAGCCGGTAATAAAAATTTTGCTGCATCTGGCTGAGTCCGAGGTGGGCATGCACGGTCTTCTCCGTCAATAGCAATATTCCGCCTGGCACCAGCGCCCTGTGGATACGGCTCAGCAGTTTGCGGCGGTCATCCGGTGGAATAAACTGCAGGGTCAGGTTGAGGATCACCACCGAGGCGTTGCTCATCTCAACCTCGCGGATGTCGCTGCAACTCAGATCAATGTGTGCTCCCTGCGGCAACTTTTCCATGTGTTCCCGGCAGACCCTGATCATCGGCTCGGAATTATCCACACCGATCAGGGTAAAGGACTGATCGCCTTCTTTCATGGACGCACCGATGGCCAGCTCCAGGTTGCCGGTGGAGCAGCCGAGATCGTATATGCGTGTTCCGGATCGATAATAATGGGCGGCCAGCTGAGCCTGGCGGCAGATCAGTTCCCGATAGCAGGGCACCGAACGGCTGATCATGTCATCAAACACCTGCACCACCGAAGCATTGAACTCGAAGGGGGGTACCGGCTTCTGCGGTCGGGAAAACAGGGCGTCTTTGGTCATGGGCAACTCTTTTTCGTGTTGATGGGCCCCTGTGAGAGCCGCAGGGGATTATAGCAGAGATGAAAGGACCCGACAGTTAATTTTATCCGTTTGCATGTCGGTGCTGGAAGTTTACAATAATGAGGAAAGAGTATCTTTTCCCAAAGGAGGTTTGTAATGTTCAGGCATTTTGGGTACGTGGCTCTGGTGTTGGCACTGGTGGCGTTTGCCGCAACCCCGGTACGGGCCGGTCGTGGTGGCGGTCAGGGCGGTGGCGGAGGATGGGAAGAGTCCCCTTCCAATCGGCAGTCGATGGAGGGCGCCACCCGAGGTCTTGAGCGCGCCGGTGAGCGTCGTGCCGAGCAGGCTGAAGAACATGCCCGTAGTGAAGAGCATGCCGGTTCCCGCGACATGAAAATGGACAAGGAAAAAATCAAGGACAAGGCCGGCAAGGGCGATAAGGAGTCTCTGAAGAACATGGATCGTGACCGCGAGCGGTTGCATGACGTGGCCGAACCGAAGGACAAAGTGAAGGAAAAGGCCAAAGAAAAAGCCGCGGGCGGATCGGACGACAGGGATGCTGACCGGGACAGGGATCGCGATCGGGATCGCGTGATGGACGAGGATAAGGCTGCCGGAAAAGGGAGCAACAGGCCTGCGGGGCAGGATGCCGACGGTTCCGACCGCGGTAAAAAGCGCTGGTGGTGGCCTTTCGGCGAATAAGAAGGATTCCGATGCTGATTGACAATCTCAAACATGGAGTCCTTTCCAAAGGAGGCAGTGTGGTGAACCACTGACCATCGGTTATCCCTCCGCCAGCACAGGAATTTCTGTGATTTTCTCGCGGGGATGGGTCTGGTTTCTACCCCAGAGACATCCCCGTCCTTTTGGACGGGGATGTCTGCACCAGGATGCTGCAATAAAATATCAATGCACTTTTCAAAACTTCAAGTAACTGGGTTGTCATGAAGACAGACCGGCTTTTGAGGGGTATGCCCTCCTGATGTGGCATGGCGGGACGGCAGGTACCGTCAGCGGCACAGGTTGGTGCCGCAACGGGGGCAGGTCAGGGCGCTGGTAGTCGGGACCTTGTGGCCACAGGTAGGACAGTTGAACCAGAATTTGCAATAGCGGCACTGTTGTTCGTTCAGGCCCTGCTTCTTGCCGCATTTGGGGCATTGACGGTACATTTTTCGTTGGCTCAGGTAATCGGCGAATAACAATCCGCAGCGTGGGCACTCTTCCTTGCCGGGGCTGATGGTGGCACCGCAGGTCGGTAGCGGGCAAACGAATACGGTTTTGCAGGCACTGCACCAATACTTGCCTTTTTTTTCTTCCTTGCACACAGGACACTTTTCCATAACATTCCCTCGGGAAAGGCCGGAGGTGACTGATCCCAAAAAATATCGGGTGACCCGCCGAAGCGGACCACCCGATGAGATCACGCTTTGTTGATTACGATCAGTCTATCTTGAAGAAGGCGACTTTGCCAGCCTTGCAGACGGTGCACGGATCCTGCGGCTCAGCCTCAAGGGTGTTGCCGCAAACCTTGCACACCCAGTAATCGCATGTCACGTTTTGGCCGAGGTCTGCCAGGGCTTTTTCGTAGAGTCCGGCATGCACTTTTTCCACCTCGTTGGCATAGCTGAAGGTGCGCTCCGCCGCCTTGAAGCCTTTCGCCGCCGCTTCCTTGATCATGGGCGGATACATTTCCTTGAACTCATGAGTCTCCCCGCCAACAGCTTCCTTGAGGTTCTCGAGGGTTGATTTTATGCCGTCCAGGGCGCGCAGATGCGCATGAGCATGCACGGTTTCCGCCGCTGCCGCGGCACGGAACAGCTTGGCGACCTGGGGGTACCCCTCCTTGTCGGCCTGTTCCGCAAAAGCCAGGTATTTGCGATTGGCCTGGGATTCGCCGGCAAAAGCCTCAAGGAGATCCTGTTCGGTTTTGGTGCCTTGCAGATCGGACATATGCATGAGCCTCCTCTGTGAATGTGGGGGTGAAAGACGGAACACAGCTGGCTCCATTCTCATAAATTATCCCGGGCCTGTCAACCTCCTCGTCAAGATCCGCAGAGAGATACGCACGGATTCGTAAAGATGGGGGCCGAGAGCATCGGCCACGAAGGCCTTGGCGTTTAAGCGTGATGATGGCAAGAATTTGAAAAGACAGAGATTTTTGATCGGTGTCATAGGCAGGAACCGGCGGCGTTTCAGGCTCGGCGAGGATTTTTGCTGCGTGTCTGTTTCAATCGGATCAAGGCGGATTCGACTTTGGCGAAAGCCGGACTCTTACGATCCATTTGTGCCAGATTCAATTTGAACTTCTTGGCCATTTCATTCACCACCGCCAGCGGTTCGGGGTTGGCTTTATCCCATATCGGGCGCAACTCGCGCAGAAAAATATTGGCTGAAGCGGGCTCCATGCCTCTCAGGGCGGTCAGGCGGTTTTCGAGGTCCCGGGGGCTTTCGGCCATGCTGTGCAATGTGTTGAGACTGCCCTGGTAATATTGCTGCAGGGTACCGCATGTTTCCATGATATGGCTTGCAGTCACTCCATCGTGGCGGACATAGCCGCCCTCGCGCATGACCGGGTGTACAAGATAGCTCCATCCTGCCCGGGTGATACTCAAGGGATCGAGGAGTCGGTATTTCTGGAAAGTCCGGTAGGTTTTTCGTGCAATGTCCCTCGATACCGGTCCGCCGAATAGCAGGGTAGCCAGCAGCCATTTGAAAAGTTCGTGATCTTTGCCGCTTTGCAGATCGATGCCGAGTTCTTCGGAAAACAGGGGAAAGGTCAGCAGTTCCTGGATAGTCATGCCTTCTCCTTGGGCAAATTTATTATTTTCGTTTAAGCATGCATGGAACATGCCGTAATCATTAGCTAAAAACTATTCCGACAATGCCTCGCGCGGGGCTGGCATTTTTCGCTTTCTGCCTTGAAAGGCAGGACTGTTCGCCGGCGAGTATCCATCCGGAAACTCCGCATGAAAACCAGCGAGGAAAATGGGGGAACGGTGGCTCCGGGAGAAGCTTTTTCGGGAAGGATATTTTGGCCGGTTTAACATGAGAACAGACGGGGCAGGGCAAGGCGATCCGGAGCATGACTGTTTTTGCCGCTGCCGGCGGTGATTTCACGGAATGCGGGGTGACACGGCAGGATTCATCTGCTTCGATGGGGCGCGAGGGAGTACATCGCCATATCGATCCCACAGCGTCGACAGGTCGTTTTGCCGGCCTGCAGGCTATTGCAGTAAGGGCATACCCTGTCCTCCGGAGGAATGGTTGACGACATCGGCTCGACCCGGCACAGGGCACCGGCTTTTCGGAACAGATTCCAGCAGCGCCAGGCGGCTTTGGCGTCGACGCCGGAGCGCACCACGGGTTCTTCCGAGAAAAAGCGTTCCAGCGCCGCGGGAGGAAAACAACGCATTTTTTCAAGATTTGCGCGTACCTTCCGGTGGCTCATTCCCGGTGCGAGGCAACCTGTAAAAACAACCTTGAAGCGGTTTATGTTCATGTACTTTTCCCTTATGCGCCGATGCGAAAAAACTCTCGTCTGTCAATCCGGAAGAAGTCTTCGGGCATAAAAGAATGTATCATATTATAATTTAAAAAAACAAATAAAAATAATTGTTAATGACTAAGGGGGTGTCGCGGCGGGCTTTGCAGCGAAACAGGAATAAAACAGGAACCAAAGGCCGATCGGAGCCATGTGGTTTTTTTGATTGGAAAATCGGAAGGTTATGCTGCCAGCGGGAGGATCAGGCGCCGCGGCCGCTCTTGAAGCGTTTCAGCCAGATCTGGAATTCCTTTTCCTCATGTTCCAGCTCGAAAGCGTTGATCAATCCGCGGCGCAAAGCGACGGCCACGGCGCGGTTGCGAAGATTGAAGGCATCCCCGAATTTATCGCCCTGAAACTGTTCCTGGTCGACGCCAAGTTTGCTGTACAGGGAGTTAAGGCGGCTCTGCACGCCGCGTCGCGACAGGTAGCGCCGCTGTGCGATGAGATTGTCGGTGAGCCCCAGGGAGATGTCGAGCAACGCTTCGAATTCGATATCGGAGAGCGCCGTCTGGCTGTGACCGGCCCGGCCCTGGACCTTGCGTACTTCAGGGTCGATCCAGCATTGTTCCTCAAGTAGAACGGTTTGGATGGCGGACAGGATGCGGTCGCGCGGGTTGGATTTCAGGATGTAGCCATAAACAGTCTCCGGCGGTACGATGCGCGACAGGGTACGGACATACATTTCGTCCTTGAACTGGCTCCAGAATACGATGCGTGCCTGTGGTTTGCGTTGCCAGAGGTTGCGGGCCAGTTCAATGCCGTTCATTTGGGGCATCTGGATATCGCTGATCAGCAGAGGTTGCTCCTGGTGCAGGGCCAGTTCCAGCGCGGCCATGCCATTGGGCGCGCGATCGACCACGCAGGAACCCTCCCAGCTTTTGATCAGCTGTTCGAGAAATTCAAAATCCCGTGGGTTGTCTTCCGCTATGATGATATGCACCTGCGTCATTCTTGTCCGCCTTCCCGGGTGTTTGCCAGGACTGGCAAGGTTAATTCAAAGCGGGTGCCGCTGGAAAAACGGGAATTGCACCAACGGACCTGCGCGCCGATGGTTCGTGCGCGCTCACGAATATTGTTCAGCCCCCTGCCAGCGCGCAGGGCAACCTCTTCAAGATCGAAACCAATACCATTATCCTCGATGGACAGAACCACCTGGCCCCCACAGAGGTTGAGGTTCACCTCGTAACGGGACGCCCGCGCATGTTTGATGACATTGTGGATGGCTTCCACCGCGATCCGATACAGGGTCAGCTTCTGTAGCCGCGTCAGGTTGGCAGAGTCGACCGCGGGACAGATATACAGGTGGTATTCCGGCATATCTCCTTTGCCAAGATGCCGCTCAAGGTGGGATTCAAGGGCCGCGCCGAGACCAAGGATGTCCAGCGTCTGCGGATGCAGGTTGTCCATAAGCTGGCGCAGGTTGGCAATCGCCCGCAGCAAATCTTCTTCGAGGGTGCAGACTTCGTTTTTGAGGTCCCCTTCCGCCGGCAGGCTTTGCAGCCCGCGCAGAATTCCGGACAGATCGCAGAGGGTCTGGTCGTGAATATCCATGGCGATGCGCCTGCGTTCCTCTTCCGCGCCTTCCAGCAGTTTTTCCGTGCCCACCACCCGGATCAGCTGGTCGGTCATGTGATTGATGGACAGAGCCAAGTCATCGAGCTCATCGCGAACCGTATCCGGCGCGGGCGGCGGTTTGAGGTCGCCGCGCACGATGCGGCCGGCACTGTCGCTGAGGGTCTGCACGCGGCGCAGAATGCCGCGGGCAAAAAACAGGGACAGCAGCACACCGACAGGAATGGCGGCACCCAGCACGATCACGGACACCAGGGCCGCCCGGTCGGTCAGTTTGTCCAGGTCGTTGCTGTTGGGTGGCGGCGAATCCTTGCGCATCTTTCGGGTCTGATCATTGAGGCCGACCATGTGCGGCCGCAGCTGTTCCAGGGCCGCGGTGAATGCCCATACATTGAATGCGTCCTTGTCGGGATACAGGGCTTCGACGGCGCGCATCAGGTCCTGCCCCTGGCTTTCGGAAAGGGGCATGTATGTGCGCACGCGATCAAGGCCGCTGACAAGGTGGGCGTAAGCCTGGTCGAGATCTGCGAGCAGCGCATCCAGATTATCGTAGCTGGCCTGGCCGTTTTTAACCAGATCCTGGTACTGGCGAATCGCATCCTCCATTACCCGGGCGGCAATGTTGGCCTCGGTAATGCCCATGAGGATCGCACCGATCCCTTCGGCCTGTTCGCGTTTATGGGACAGATCCATATAGGTGTACTGCAGAAAAACCAGTAGCAGGGTCATCAGCAGCAACACCGCCGCGGGCGCAATAAGTATCTGATGTTTGAGGGTCAGGCGCATGGTCCGCAACATACCATAAAGCTGGCGCCGATGCACTGTGCTTCAGCACAGCCCGAGAGCGCACATTTAACGAGTCTTCATTCGGAAAGGTCCGGTTTTTGTCGGGGTGCCGCCGCCCCGCGAAAGGCGGCCCAGGCTTCCTGCTCAAGCTCTTCCGGGCAGCGTTGATAGCGCGGCGAATGGTGAAAAACCTTCAGCCGCCCCACCCCGGCCATCCGTGCCAGCCGTCCGGCCTGCCAGGCGGTAAGGTGGTTGCGCTGACGGGCCCTGTCCAGATCACGATGAGCGAACATGGCTTCAATGGCCAGCAGGTGAACGTTTTGCGCCAGTTGCAGAATCCTTCGAAAATTGCCATATACCGGAGAGCAGTCCGTGACGTAGACGATTTTCATGCCCGGTTCGGTAGAAGCGATGTGCGCCCGAAGCCAGCCCAGCGATAGCTTGCGGGTGCGACCGCCGTCAAGCGGTACCGAAACGGCGACATCGGGGTCGGTGCCCCGAAAAACAAGGTCTTTGAAGTGGCCAAGCCAGGGTCCGGGATGGAAACCGTGGCGATGCAGGGCGTCTTTGTGGATGGCGATGTGTATCGGTTCTTCCAGGGAGAAGGCCAGCGAATCGATGTTCCCGTGCGCAAGGCGCACGGTCCGGACCTGGTACCATGGGTTCTGATACAGAAGGCCGTCGTGGCAGGGCAACAGGCGCTCGGACCGCGGCCGGAAAGCCTCGGCAGCCGGGAAGACGACTTCCCTGATGCTGTTACCCAGCCATTCGCGCACCTTGAGTACAAAGGGATAACCTTCGACCAGGTTCCAGGTGTAGCTTTGCAGTCGTGCCGCAATCTGGGCCGCCAGCCCCTTGGGGCCGTATAACAGCAGATCGATATCCCTTGCCAGGAAGGTGCGCAACAACAGGTCGAAGCCTGCCAGGTGATCGATGTGGGCATGGGACAAAAACACCAGCCGCGTCTTGATCAATGCGCCGGGGGCAGTGCATGCAGATCGCCGCAGTCGAAAAGCAGCGCCTCGCCGCGGTGGGCGAGGCGCACGTGCAAGGCCGGGTCGCCAAAGGGGCCGTTGACCAGTCGGGGGAAAAAAACCGATCTCACCGATGGGCCCTCCTGACTGGAAGAGAGAAAAAGGAAGGGGGATTGCCGATTCAGGCTATCGGGTCCGGACCGTTGCGTAAAGGGTCTGATCCCGCCGCTGGACAAGCAGACGCACCAGCTGGTTGCTTTTTGAGTTTCCGAGCAGGGCGTGCAGGGCTGCCGCGGACTCTACTGGCTCGCCGTTCAGCTCCAAAATCACATCTCCGGCGTGCAAGGTGCCGGCGGCGGGTCCATCCGCCTCGACGGCGGCAACCAGCACGCCCTTTTCAACGGACAGCCGGTAGCGGGATTTGATCTCCGGCGTGATGTCGATGACGGACAGGCCCAGAAGGTTTTTGCTTTTGGCGACTTCCCTTTTTGCCGGCTGCTGGTCCCGGTCCTGGGTGCCAATGGTGACGCTGGCTTCTTTTGTGCGCCCGTCCCGGAAGAGTGTCATGCGCGCCTTGGCGCCAACCGGCAAGGCCGCTACGATTCTGGGCAGATCGCTGAGGTTTTCAAGGGTCTGTCCATTGATTTCAAGGATAATGTCCCCCCGCTGCAGACCGGCTTTGCGGGCTGGCGAATCGTCCTCCACATCAGTGACCAATGCACCCCGGGCCTTTTTCAGGCCAAAGGATTCAGCCAGCTCCTCGGTTAGCTCCTGAACCGTGACGCCGATCCAGCCCCGCACCACATGGCCGGTTTCCCGAAGCTGCGGGATAATGCTTTTTGCGGCGTTGATGGGTATGGCGAAACCGATGCCCTGACCTCCGGCCACAATGGCCGTATTGATGCCGATCACCTTACCGGCTTCGTTGAACAGCGGACCGCCGGAGTTGCCCGGATTGATGGAGGCATCGGTTTGAATGAAATCGTCATAAGGCCCGGCGCCAATCACTCTGCCTTTGGCCGAAACGATGCCGACCGTGACGGTCTGCTCCAGGCCGAACGGGTTGCCGATGGCCATGACCCATTCCCCGACCTTGAGTGTTTCGCTATTCCCCATTTCGGCGACCGGAAGTTCTTCCTGTCCGACGTCGATCTTGATCAATGCCAGGTCCAGCTTGGGGTCGAGTCCCTGTACGGTGCCGTTGAATTCCCGGCCGTCGGAGAGGCGCACCTTGATGACGTCAGCGCCGTCGACGACGTGGTCATTGGTAAGGATATAACCATCGGCAGAGATGATGAAGCCCGATCCCAGGGAGCGTTCCTTGCGGTCCATGGGCTGGCCTCGGAAAAACCTGTCGAAAAATTCCTCGAAAAATTCATTGTAGGGGGACGGCTGCCCGGGGAAGATGGGTCGTTGAGGGCGGATGGTTTTGGAGGTGCTTATGTTGACGACCGATGGTTTCAGGCGGATCGCCAGCTCGGCAAAGTCGGGTACGGCAAAAGCCGGTATGGCAGTCAGCAGCAATGCCACAAAAACGGACAAGGAACGGAACAAGGTCTTCATGGATGTCATCCTCCTGAGTGATTGCGGTCGCGTCGCCGGCCCTGCGCGCTTAGGCGAAAAGGGCATGCACGATGTGAAAATTTAATCATTCGGTAAGGATGTGTCAATGTGCACAAAGGCAGGGACGGGTGCGGTTTTGCCCCACGCCTCGATTGCGGAGGATACGGTATGCGGCTTGCTGGCGGATCAGGCTGTTGTGGCGTCAGGGCCGGGGCCTTTGCGCGGCAAAAATACTGTGAAAACGCTTCCCTCACCTGGTTCCGAAGTTACTTCAACCTGGCCGCCATGGGCTTTGACGAAAGAATCGACGATGGCCAGCCCCAGGCCTGTGCCCCCGTCATCGCGATTGCGTGCCCGATCCACCCGGTAAAAACGGTCGAAAATGTGCGGCAGGTGCTCGGCGGGAATGCCAATGCCAGTATCGGAAACGGTGACAATCGCGTCGTCGTCGTTTACCGACAAGGCTATTTCCACCCGGCCACCATCGGGGGTGTAATTCACCGCATTGGCAATCAGGTTGAGGAATACCTGGCGAAGGCGCATCTTGTCTCCGAGAATGCGGATTTCCTCCGTGACATTGGGGTGCAGCACCAGATCTATGGATTTCGGTTGTGCCAGAGAACGGCCCTGCAGATAGAGTTCCTGGAGCAGATCGCTGAGACTCATCTCCCGGATGGCCAGAGGTTTTTCTCCGCCCTCGCTTTTGGCCAGCAGCAGCAGATCTTCGATGATGCGGCTCATGCGGTCGATCTCCTCCATGCCGGATTTAAGAACCTTGCGAAAGTCCTCGGGGGTCTTGGCCCAGCGCAGGGCGACCTCGGTTTCCCCTCGGAGGATGGTCAGTGGGGTGCGCAGTTCATGGGAGGCATCGCCGGAAAATTGCTTGATTTTACGGAAAGACTCTTCGAGGCGTTCCAGCATGGAGTTGAAGGATGTGGACAGTAGCGCGAGTTCGTCGCCTGAAGAACGCACCGGCAGGCGGTGGGAAAGATTATCGACGTTGATGCGACACATGGCTCGGGTGAGGTTTTCGACGGGGGCCAGGGTGCGCCCGGCCAAAAACCATCCCATCATCGCGACGGTGAGCAGGACCAGGGGGCTGAAAACCAGCATGGTGGTTCGCAGTTCCCGCAGCGATTCATGAACCAGGCCAGTGCCAGTGCCGATCTGCAGGAACAGCATATCCTGGTTTTGCAGGGGGATGGCCAAAGTCAGAAGGCGCATGGGGTCAACGCCGGCCGTGTCGTTGCTGGTCTCAAGCAACATCCCATGGCTTGCAGCGCGTTGCAATGATGCCATGTTGATGGCGGGACTGTCGTCGATGCTGCCGTATTCACTGCAAAGGTTTTGGCCCCGGGCATTCAGCAGCCGGAAAAAATGCCCTTCGCGATGGCGCCGTACAAATTCGTAGAACGAACCACAGCGCTCCGGACCGGAAAAGCCCTGCGCAAGCGCAGGGCCTTGTTCGGTCAGCTTGATGAGGCGCTGATCGGCCTGCTGCAGCAGGCTACGGGAAAGCTGATGGTGCCAGATAAAGCCGCTCATCGCCAGCACCATGACGATGGTCAGGGAGTACCAGGCGGTGAGGCGGAATCGCAGGGAACGGAAGAACAATCAGCCCTCCTTGAGGACATATCCAACGCCGCGCACGGTATGAATCAGCTTTTTATCGAAATCCCGGTCGACCTTTTTGCGCAGGTAGTTGACATACACATCGATGATGTTGGTGAAAGAATCGAAGGTGTAGTCCCATACGTGTTCCGCAATCATGGCCCGGGTAAGCACCTGATTGGGGTTGCGCATGAAATATTCCAGCAGGGCGTATTCCTTGGCCGTGAGATCGATCTCCTGATCAGAGCGCCATACCTTGTGGCTTACCGGGTCGAGGCGCAGGTCGGCGAAATAAATTTCGGCCCCGCGGTCCTTGGCGCTGCGGCGCAGCAGGGCCTTGACGCGGGCGAGCAACTCACTGAAGGCGAAGGGCTTGGTCAGATAGTCGTCGCTTCCCGAATCAAGGCCGGAGACGATATCTTCCACGGAATCCTTGGCGGTCAGGCACAGCACCGGCGTGGTTATCTCCTTGGCTCGCAGTTCCTTGATGACTTCGAGACCATCCTTTTTGGGCAGCATGAGGTCCATCAGAACAATGTCGTAGGGGTTGTTTTCGGCCAGGAACAACCCTTCCTCTCCGTCAAACGCCACATCCACGGTGAACTCCTCTTCCTCGAGACCCCGCTTGATGAAGCTGGCTACCTTTTTTTCGTCTTCTACAACGAGCACGCGCATTGTCGCTTCCTTTCTTCCGGCGATGGAAACGGTTGACATAAAAATTGGTGCGGTTTTCCGCTAACGTTTTCTCCTTGAATGCCACAGTTTTGCTGTCCAGTACCCGCTGCGATCATGAATCAGTGCCCATGAGGTTCGGCGCGACATGGCGGTTCATGAGCTCACATTAAAATGGTAGCAATAAAAAAACTTCGTGCAAGTCACTTTTTTGAAAAAGGCAGGCGGCGTCATGCCGCCCGTTGTTTCGCTTCTGGCAGGGGGTACCGACGGTTGGGGGCCTTGGTCGTGGCATGCATTATTTGTAACAAAAATATCACCAAGGGTATTTGCCTCATTAAATAGCTTGGCGGATTACACTCCACTAACAAGTGTTTTGTCAAGTATTTTATTGCCATCACCTGAGTCATTTGGTAAACAGTGCGCATGAACGAATTCTGGCTTGAAATCCTCATTACCGTACCTGCCGCCGGCATTGACCTGGTCTGTCATGAAATGACGGAACTCGGCTCGACCGGCATTACCGTTGAAGAACGCCCTCTCGACACCTTCGTGATTCCTGACCCGGACGAGGGTGTTCCGGAAATCCTTACTCTCAAGGTCTATTTCCCTCCCGATCTGCCCGAGGCCGGTCTGGCGCAGCGGGTTGCGGAGCGTCTGGCCTGTCTGGTTCCGCTGGTTCCGGGACTTGAGCCGGTGGTTCCCCGGCTGCGTCGCATCGGTGCCGAAGACTGGGCCGAAAACTGGAAGCAGCATTTCGGCATCCTGCGCATAGGATCGCGGCTGGTGGTTCGTCCGACCTGGGAGGATTTTCAGCCAGGCCCCCGCGACGCGGTGCTTACACTGGATCCCGGCATGGCATTCGGAACCGGAAGTCACGCAACGACCCGTTTGTGCCTGGAAGCTTTGGCCGAGGCATACGAAGCTTGTCCGGGGCCGCAGCGGGTGCTGGATGTGGGCACCGGTTCAGGCATTCTCGCCGTTGCCGCCGCCCTGCTCGGTGCGCGCCAGGTTCTCGGCTGCGATATCGATCAGACGGCCTGTCAGGTGGCGCTCGATAATGCCCGGCAAAACAATGTCGCGCAGCAAATTGCCGTCACTCTGGATCCGCTTGAATCGTTGCCGGGTAAATTCGATATGGTGCTGGCCAACATTCTGGCCGAGGAAAATGCACGGCTTGCCGCTGCGCTGGTCTCCCATCTGGCACCTGGCGGCGTTTTGATCCTGTCCGGCATTTTGCAAGAAAAGGAGCAGCTGGTCATTGATGCGTTCGCCGGACGGGGGCTTGCGGGACCCGACATTCGCCGTCGGGAAGAATGGTCTTGCCTGTGCTATCGTAAGGAAGCCTGAATGCATCGGTTTTTCATTACCCCGGAAGCTCTGCGCGGCGAGCAGGTCACCCTCACCGAGGAGATCGTGCATCATCTGGTGGTTCTGCGGCTTTCCGAAGGAGCCGAAATTGTTCTGCTGGACGGTCTCGGCACCCTCTGCCACTGCCGGCTCACGGGGCTTGCAAAAAAAACCGGCACGGCTACGGTTCTGGTCCGGAGCAAGGAAATCGAGCGGAGCTTCCCTATCGAATTGATACAGGCCCTGCCCAAGGCCGACAAGATGGATCTGATTTTGCAAAAGGGTACCGAACTCGGCGTTACCCGCTTTCTTCCCGTGCAGACAAATCGCAGCGTCCCGCGACTGGAGCCGAAGCGTGAGGAGCAGCGGCGGCAGCGCTGGCTGCGCATTATCCGCGAAGCGGCACGGCAGTGTCGCAGGCCCCTGCTGCCTCAGCTTGCGCCGCTGGCGACCCTTGACAGCGCTCTGGCAGGCTGCCAAAGCGCGTTGCGCCTGATGTTGTGGGAGGAGGGCTCGCACGCGCTTGAATCGGTTCTGCCACAGCAGATCCCAGCAGGTGCCGCGGTGCTGATCGGCCCGGAGGGCGGCTTTTCCAGCGAGGAGGTCGCTGTCGCGCGGCGATTCGGGTTTGTGCCGGTGCGGTTTGGACCGCGTATTTTGCGAAGTGAAACAGCCGGCTTTGCAGCCGCAACCATTCTGCAATACCGGTATGGCGATCTGGGCGGTGCGCAGTCCTGACATGCGGCGCGCCCTTGCCCGGTGGAGGAAATGACATGAAGTGTCCAAAGTGCGGTTTCCAGAGTTTCAACTATCTGGGCACCTGCAAGAAATGCGGTCGGGACCTTTCCGGGATACGCGACAGGTATCGCCTTGGCGATCCGGTGCAACCGCCGTCCTTTACGGGCCGCCCGGCCGTTGTGGCGCCCCTGGCGGATGATCCTTTCGAAGCCAGCCTCCCCGATGAGAGGGAGATTTCGACCGCCGCCGAGCAGGCGGTTCTGGAAGATGAGCAGGTCGAACAGGACCTGGTTGCCTACCTGGATGAAACAGGCTCCGGGGAGCCTGCTCTTGCAGCCGACCTCGATGCGGATTCAAGCCGCGGCCGGGAGAGCGTCGCGCCGGCCACGGATGACGGTTTTGCCGATGACCATGGAACCGCCGCAACGGGATTCCCCGACATGCCATCGCCTTGCGCCGATAGCGAGCTTGCCGCACCTGCAGCGGTCCAGATGCAAGAGGCCGACAGGGAACCGCCGATGGACGATGATGTATTGCTGGACGATTGGCTGCTGGATGGCGAGACACCTGCCTGGCGGCGCAGTGAGGCAGCGGATTTTGAAGAAGGGACGGCCAATGCGCGCGGTGCTGAGCCGGACGCGGTTTTCGCCGCCGCATCGGAACAGGACGAATGGCTTGCCGATGAGGATTATGCGCCTGCTTTGTGCCGGGCTTCCCTGTCTGCGCGGATGTTCGCATTTTTGCTCGATGCCGGTTTGCTGGTAACCATTTTCGCGCTGTTTGTTCTGGCAGGAGAATATCTGCGGGCTGGTGGTGATGCTTTTGTCTGGCCGAAACCGCAAGCCGTGGCTGGCCAGGCCGGACCATATTTCCTGGTGTTTTTCGGGCTTTCCCTTGGATATTTCACCCTGTTTCATTATCTGGGAGGTCAGACGCCGGGGAAAATGGTCGCTTCGCTGCTGGTTGTTGATGTTGATGGCGAACCGCTGCAACTGTCGCAGGCTTTTCTGCGTACGGCGGGAGGGCTGCTGTGCCTGCTGCCCCTGGGCCTCGGTTTCTGCAGCGCACTGTTCCGCCGCGACGGTCGGGGCTGGAATGATCGGCTGGCCGGCAGCATGGTTATTCCTGCAGGCCGGGATCAAAGCGCTGCCGGCGGCAACTCGCAACGGCCGTAGCCAAAGTCGTTAAGATCGGTCAGTCTATGGCTGGATCAGTTTTTTGCGCAGGATGAGAATTTCCAGGGCGCAGGCCGCCTTCCCCAGAAGCTGCTGAAGTTCGGCCACGCGATCGAACAGGCAGAGACCGCCATTTTCCACATACAGGATGCCGACCGCGCGTTTGGCAACCACCAGCGGCAGCAGGACAGCTTTTTGGGGCGGTGCTCCCAGAGCCTGTTGCAGCATGGCCCGCAGGGGCGCCTCGGCGAGCGGACCGAGAAACGGACTTTGCCCTGCAAGCACGGATTGCAGGAGTGGGCTGTCGGTGATTTTCATGCCGACCTTGCCGATTCCAGGTCGCCGCTGATGGCCGCACAGGGCCCGCCAGCCGAGCAGGGTGCCGTCACGTTTCAGAAACAGCGCCAGGCGCTCAAATTGGCCGCACAAGTGATCCATCAGAGCGTCCGCCACATCTTCACGGCTGGCAGCCGCCGCCAGGCGCTGCTGCAGTCCGGTCCCGGCTCGGGCGGCCGCGGTCCCGGCTTCATCCTCGACAACCTGTGCTTCTTCCAGCAGGGATTCGTCCAGTTCCTCGGTTTTGGGAAACGTTTGCTCCAAAGATTCGGCGGCGACAATCCGCGCCATCAGGGAGGCTTCGGCGGCTGGCAGATCTTTGCGATAACAGCGGCCGATGGCTTGCAGAAGACGGGCTTCGGGGGCGACCTGGGGCATCAGGGGGTAGCCTGTCAGGTCGGCAAGATTTTGCAGCGACTCCTGGTCGCTGGGATCGGCCATGGCAACCAGCAGGCCCTGCTGCACGAGTCGCAGTGGCAGGGCCCGGAACCTGAGAGCCTGCTCCATGGACAAAAATTCGCGCAGCACGGGAGGCAGCTCCCGCAACTGGTCAGGATCGAAATAAGCCCGCCCAAGCATGCGCGCAACGATGCGGGCCATCCGCTCTTCGCCGATGGGTGAGGCAACAAGCACGCAGGTACTCAGGCACATATCGGCATGCCGGGCGTTTTGCCGTATTTCCTCGGCCAGGTGTTTGGACAGGCTGCCGTTCCGAACCAGCAGTTCCAGCAGGATGCTCGCCATAGTGTGTTCGATGGCGGGCGCAAACTCTCCACGCCCCCATCCCTCCTCTTAAATCATAAAATTGTTGAGGGCCGTACCTGTCGGGTCGGTCAGCCCATGCGCAAGGCAATAAACTCGTCAAGGTCGCGGCAGCGCAGATAAGGATTGTGCTGTCGTTCAAAGGCGATGGTGGAAAATTTACGGGGGCCGTAATCATGTCCGGGAAATATCAGTGTGGCGTCCGGGTAGGCGGCCAGTCGGTGCAGGCTGCGGTACAGGGCCTCCGGATCGCTGCCGGGCATGTCGGCCCGGCCTACCCTGGTGACGAACAGCGTGTCTCCGGTCAGCAGGGCGCCTGGTGGATTAAGGGTGATGTCCGCCGGCGTATGGCCAGGGGTGTGCAGGATGGTGACGGCCGTATCGCCCACCATCAGTCGGTCTCCGTCCGCGAGCGGCCTGTCGGGTTTTGGCAAGGCCAGCGCATGGGCCGCCAACCGCGCCCCGGTGGCTTGCAGGATCATCCCGTTGCCGGCAACGTGGTCGCGGTGGCCATGGGTGTTGACCAGCCAGGTCAGGCGCACGCCGTGTTTTTCAATGGCATCGAGCAGCTTTTGGGGTTCCAGCGAGGGATCGACGGCCAGACCCTGACGGCTCGTGGGGCAGAACAGGAGATAGGCAAAGTTGTGCATCTCGCCAGCCGGAATCTGAAGGATTTCCAGGTTCCCGAGTTTCATTGTTCCTCCTCTGCCCGCGCCAGGTCAGAAATCCTCCGGATGGTTCCGTTCATTATACAGAAGGTTTCCCCGGTGGCGCGCACCACCCAGCGGTCTCCCTCTTCCGGGGGCAGGGGAAATTCACGGCTGCCGAGGTAGATCTCCTCGCCATCGAGCCTGCCCCACCATTCCAGGGCGCCGGTCTGCCAGATTCTGGTTTTCAAATTATATGCCATGTAACGTCGCTCCGGTACAGATAAAAGTTGTCTCATTGTACGCCAGACGAGGCTTGCCGGTCAATCAGATGACCCTTGTGGTAAATGATGAATTTTTCTATAATCAGTGGTTCCAGAAAGATCCTATACACGAGAAGGGAAGAGCCTTGCCATGAAATTCGCTAAAATGCATGGAGCCGGCAACGACTACGTTTATGTCAATTGCTTTGAAGAAATCATCGACGACCCGGTCGCCATGGCCCGCACGGTCAGCAACCGCAACTTCGGTATCGGCTCCGACGGCCTCATTTTAATCCTGCCCTCCGGGAAGGCCGATGTGCGCATGCGCATGTTCAATTCCGACGGCAGCGAATCGGAGATGTGTGGCAACGGCATCCGCTGCGTGGCCAAATATGCCTATGACCATGGCATTGTGGATAAAAAGGAGATCACCGCCGAGACCGGGGCCGGCATCCTTACCCTGCAGCTCTTCACCAACCCGGACAACCGGGTGGAGCGGGTCCGTGTCAATATGGGCAAACCGCGTCTCAGCCGTGGCGAAATCCCCATGACAGGCAACCCGCGGGAGCAGGTCATCAATCAGGAACTGAAGATCCTCGACCGGACCTTTCACATTACATGCGTGTCCATGGGCAATCCCCACTGCATTATTTTTGTCGACAATGTCGACGAATTTCCCGTTGCCAAATACGGCCCGGTCATCGAAAATCTCGATCTTTTCCCCAATCGAACCAACGTCGAATTCATCGAAATCATATCTCCAACCGAAATCAAACAGCGTACCTGGGAGCGAGGCGCCGGCGAGACACTGGCCTGCGGCACCGGTTCCTCGGCGGTTACCGTTGCCTGCGTCCTCAACGGTCGCACCGAACACCGTGTGCTCAATCATCTGCTGGGGGGCGATCTGGAGATGGAATGGGCACAGGACGGCAGCGTGTATATGACCGGACCGGCGGTACAGGTTTTCGAAGGGGATTTCGACCCGCGATGACCTGTCCCATGTGCATGCGCTGGCAGGAGCAACCGGAACTGCGCATCGCTGAATTTGAGCACTGCTACGCTATGCTCAATGGTGACCAGTTTTTCCCCGGATATACCCTGCTTTTTACCAAAGAGCACGTCACCGAGCTGTTCCATCTGCTGCCGGCCGCGCGCGCCGGCATCATGGAGGAGATCAATCGGGTGGCGGCGGCTCTGGCCGCCGTTTACCAGCCGGCCAAAATGAACTATGAACTGCTCGGCAACATGGTGCCCCACATGCATTGGCATCTGGTGCCGCGGCAGACCACGGACCCGCTCTGGCCCAGGCCCATCTGGAGCGAGCCTCACAACGAGTGTGTTCTGTCCGCCGCACAATACCGGCAGGCCATTGGGCGCATCCGCCTGGCCCTCGGGCTGGCCGCGGGTGACAAGGAATAGTTGCCATGCAGTGTATCCTGTTTGATCTCGACAATACCCTGTATCCGCCCTGCTGCGACCTGTTTTCGCTCATCGACACGCGCATCAACCGCTATATGCATGAGGTGGTGGGTATTCCCCTGGAAAACGTCGACAGCCTGCGCCGGCGGTACTGGCAGGACTACGGCGTCACCATGCGGGGACTCATGCGGCATCACCGGGTCGACCCCGAGGATTACCTGCATTACGTTCACGACGTGGATGTGCGAAGCCGCCTGCAGCCTGATCCGGAGCTCAGGCAGGCGCTGCTCTCGCTGCCCCAATCCCGGGTTGTTTTTACCAACAGCAGCCGTGCTCATACCGATCGGGTACTCGATGCCCTGGGGATAGCCGATCTGTTTGACGCGGTGTTCGATATCCGGGTCGCTGATTACATGCCCAAGCCCTATCTTGAGCCCTATCAACGGGTTCTTGACCAGCTCGGCCTGGCCGGCAGCCAGTGCGTCATGGTCGAAGACAGCGTGGCCAACCTCAGGCCGGCCAAGCAGCTCGGTATGGCGACCATCCTGGTCGGCGATGCCGTTCCGGAGTCCTTCGTCGATCGGCACCTTGCCGGGGTTGAGCAGTTGCCGCAGGCCCTCGCATGCTGGGCATCCTGTGGAACCGGTAGCCCGGCGAGAGGTTACTGAATGTTGCTTGGCGCTCATGTATCCATTGCTGGCGGAGTCAGCCAGGCATTCCGGCGCGCGGCAGCCATTGGCGCTACGGCTATGCAGATTTTTACCAAAAACGCCAATCAGTGGCGCGCCGCACCCCTGCCCGGAGAGGAGATCGAGGCCTTTGCTGCCGCCAGGCAAGAGGGGGGCGTAGCGGCAATCATCGCCCATGACAGCTACCTGATCAACCTGGCCGCGGCCGACGGTGAAAACCGCAGTCGCTCCCTGGCCGCATTTCTCGACGAGATGCGGCGCTGCGCCGCTCTGGGTATCGATCATCTGGTCATGCATCCCGGCGCCCATCTTGACGCTGGGGAAGATATCGGTTTGCGACGCATCGCCGAGGCGTTTCGCATTATCTTTGAACAGGCACCGCCCCAGGTTGTGGTGTTGCTGGAAAATACCGCCGGCCAGGGCAGCTACCTGGGCTACCGTTTCGAGCACCTTGCCGCCATCATGGAGCAGGTGCCGCAGGGGCGTTTCGGCGTCTGTTTTGATACCTGCCATGCCTTCGCCGCCGGCTACGATCTGTCATCCGAGGAAGGCTACCATCGCACCATCGCCGAATGCGAGCGGATTTTCGGCGCCAGCCGCATCGCTGCCATTCATCTCAACGATTCCCAAAAGGCCCGGGGTTCCCGTGTCGACCGGCATGCCCATATTGGTCAGGGTGCGATTTCCATCGATGCCTTTGCCGCCCTGATGCGGGATGCCCGCTTCGCCGCGGTTCCCAAGATTCTTGAAACCGCGCCGGGAGAGAACAACCGGTGCCATCTGGAAGAGTTGGCCCTGTTGCGGCGTTTGGCGGAGGTGCAGGCGTGAAAGCGGTGTTGCAGCGGGTGGCGCAGGCTCATGTCAGCGTGGATGACGAGATTATCGGTGCCATCGGGCCGGGGATCCTGGTATTGCTCGGTGTGGAGCAGGGAGATACCGCACAGCATGCCGCCGCACTGGCAAAAAAAACGGCCGAGCTGCGCTTGTTCGATGATGCGGCTGGTAAAATGAACCTGTCGGTGGAGGACACCGGCGGGCAACTTCTGGTAATTTCTCAGTTCACGCTGGCGGCCGACTGTCGCAAAGGGCGCCGTCCGGGCTTCAGCCGCGCGGCTCCGCCGGGCGAAGCCAAGGCTCTCTACCAGGACTATATCGGACAATTGCGCGGCCGGGGCCTGAGTGTCGCCACCGGCCGTTTTCAGGCCATGATGCAGGTGCATCTGGTCAACGATGGACCGGTCACTTTGCTGCTCGACAGCCGCGGGGTTTTCTGATGAATGCTTTTTCCATGGAACAACCGCCCAGCCGCAGCGCCAAAAAGCGCGCGGCCAAAGCCGTGGAGGAAACAGCGGCCGATCTCGTTGTTCTGGGTGACGCGGATTTCCGTCGCTTGACGCTGGCTGGCGAGATTCTCGAGGCGGTTGACGAAGTCCGCCGCATCAAGGCACACAGCGCCCGCAAACGTCAGCTCAAGCATCTGGCCGGGCTGTTGCGACGGGATGAGGACAGCCTGCAGCAGGCCGAGACCTTTCTTGCCGATCTGGCTCATGGCCGCCAGCGGGCCGCGGCCGATTTTCATTTTCTGGAGGAGCTGCGCGAGCGGCTCTGCGATCCGGCGCGTTTCGACGAAGCGCTGGAAGAGGTGCGGCGTGAACTTCCGGAGGCCGACGCCGGGAAGCTCCGGCGGCTCGCCGAAAGCGTCCGCAACCATAAGGACAAGCGTGCCTTCCGGGAGCTTTTCCGGTTGTTGAAGGAGGCTCATCCCGGGCACCTCTGAGTTGCATGGCCGCCGCGAAGAACAAAAGGACCGATGCGTCAACACCGGTCCTTTTGTTCTTCGGTATGATGGAGACCGTTGGGTCGGCGGTCTCAGAGAGCTTTTTTGATAAGCGTTTCGAGTTGCCCCTTGGGAACGGCGCCGACCACCTGGTCGACAATCGCGCCGTCTTTGAACAGGATCAGCGTCGGGATACCACGTACACCATAGTTGCTGGGGGTAGCGGGATTCTCGTCGACATTGATTTTGGCGATCTTGACCTGACCGTCGAATTGCTCGGCCAGTTCTTCGATGGCCGGTGCGATGGCTTTACAGGGTCCACACCATGAGGCCCAGAAGTCGACCAGAACGGGAACAGAGGACTTCAGCACGTCCGCTTCGAAATTGCTATCGGAAAGATGCACAACCTTGTCACTTGCCATCGATGTTTTCTCCTTTTTAAAAATAAGACAAACAAGTCTGCCAAATAATCCTGTATCGGTTTATCTCCATCATAAAAGAGCCGGGGAAAAAAGCAACCGTAATGTTTTCCCTCCACAGGCAGGGGGCGGCAGCTAATCCTTGACACGCCGCATGGCCCAACCTATCATTCTTCCAAATTCGCTGGCAAGGGTACAGGATCATGATGTTACAGGATAAAATCAGCAAATCCCTGCGCGAGCACACCGCAGTGCTCGAAGAAACCTTTCTTATGCAGGCCAACGAAATGGTGACCTTTGCCGGTCAGGTGGCGGAGGTTTTCAACCGGGGAGGGCGTCTTTTGGTGCTTGGCAGCGGTTCCCTCGGCTCCATCGCCAATCTGGTGGCGAACCTGTTCCGCTATCGGCTGAATATCGAACGTCCGGCACTGCCGGCCCTGTCCTTGTGCCAGGATCTGCCCCTCGCCACCTCCCTTGCCAGGGAAGGGCGCATCGGGACCTATTTTTCCCAGCAGCTGCAGCTCATAGCCAGCGAAGGCGATGTGGTACTGGCCTTTGGCGATGTTTCTCATAACGAGGCGCTTCTCGAAGGTCTGGCCGAAGCCCGGGATCGTGGGTGCGTCACCGCCGCCCTGTTGCCGGAAAAGGAAGCCATCCACGGCGACGGGCCTCATTATCTGTTCCGGTTGTCCACCGATGCCATCGGGCGGGCGGCGGAGACGGGGCTGTTTTTAGGTCATTTGCTGTGCGAGCTGGTTGAAGGGGAGTTGTTCGGCATCTGAGCTTCACCGCATCGGGGCGCAACGGCATTCTCCGGAAACATGCCGGATTCCGTTGAGGAGTAGATCGTGTTCGACTATCCCGTTTTTCTGCAACTGCGGGGCAAATGCTGTGTCGTGGTTGGCAGCGGCCCGGTCGGTATGCGCAAGACACGCGGGTTGCTTGCCGTCGGCGCCAAAGTGCGTTTGATCAGCCCGACGCTTGAAGACTGGCGCTGCGGCGAAAATATCGAGCCGGTGCGGCGCACTTTTCGCGCCGGGGATCTCGATGGGGCTCGCCTGGTGTTTGCCGCTACCGGCGATAACGCCAGCGACCGTGCCGTGGCGGCCGAGGCCCGGCGCATCGGCGTTCCCGTATGTCTGGCCGCACTGCCGGAGGAGGGGGATTTCAGCCTGCCGGCCATCCTGCGCCGGGGCGATCTGGCCGTGGCCGTGGCCACCGCTGGGGGCAGTCCCGCCCTGGCTGCCGAGGTGCGGGATCTGCTGGCGGACCTGTTGCCGGGCTCCTGGTCTGTGGTCGTGGACATCGCCACCGCGCTGCGCCGACGCAAGCCGCTCGATGCGGGGGGCGCCGCCTACGGTCGCGAAACCTTGCGCCGGCTGCTGGACGGTCAATTGGTGGCGCTGCTGGAGGCTCGGGATGCCGCGAATGTCGATCGCTTGCTGCAACAGGTGTGCGGCCCATCCTGCACCCTCGCAGCTCTGGGGATAAGTCTGCCGGAAAGGAACCCATGACCATCGACAGCCTGCTGTTTCGCACGACCCTGGTTGTTTATGCCCTGGCGACAGGGCTGTCCCTGGCCGACATTTTATGGCGGCGTCAGATTCTCGGCCGTTTTGGCCGCATGCTGTTGTGGGGGGGATTCGGCTTTCACAGCCTGAATCTGACCATTCGCTATCTGATGTCCGGCTTTCCGCCACTGACCAGTTTCCACGAATCCCTTTCATTTTTTGTCTGGGCCATTATCGGGACCTTCCTGTTGTTCCATCTGCGTTACGGCCTGCCGGTGCTGGCGGCTTTCGTGTCCCCTCTGGCGGTGGTGCTGATGCTGGTCGGCAGCGCCGTTTCGATGACCGTCGTGGCACCGTCTCCCGCATTGCAGAGCTGGTGGCTACCGGTGCATGCGGTTCTGGCGTTTGCCGGCGACGCGGTTTTTGCTCTGGCGGCGGTGGCGGGCAGCATTTATCTTTTGCAGGAACGGATGCTTAAAAAGAAGAGGGTGTCTTCCCTGTTTTACCGCCTGCCGTCCCTGCAGACCCTGGACAATCTCAACTACCGCTGCCTGACTATCGGCTTTCCGCTGATGACCCTCGGTATTATCACCGGCGCCGTCTGGGCCGATCGCGCCTGGGGAGCCTACTGGAGCTGGGACCCCAAGGAGATATGGGCCCTTATCACCTGGTTTTTGTACGCGGCGTTGCTTCACGGACGGCTGGCCATAGGCTGGCGCGGGCGCAAGGCCGCCATTCTGGCCATTATCGGTTTTGCGTTGTTGCTGTTCACCTTCCTGGGGGTCAATTTGCTGCTTTCGGGGCTGCACGGCTATGCTGCTTTGGGAGCCGCCTGATATGTCGACAAGGAAATCTGCCATCGCATGAATTTTCTGGTTATCGGCCTCAGTTACAGGACCGCTCCCGTGGAACTGCGGGAGCGCCTCGGTTTCCCATCAGAAGATCTGGCAGGGGTATTGCGTTCGATCACGGCCCTGCCGAAAGTTTCCGAAGCAATGATTCTGTCGACCTGCAACCGGGTTGAGCTATACGCGGCCAGTCAGGATCCGGCCGCCACCGGCGAGCGGCTACAGCGATTCATGGCCCAATACCACGGTCTTGACGAAGAGCAGCTCAGGCCGCATCTGTATATTCACAGCGGCCGGGACGCGGTTCGGCACCTGTTCCGGGTTGCGTCCAGCCTTGATTCCATGATTCTTGGCGAACCGCAGATCCTCGGCCAACTCAAGCAGGCTTACGGTCTGGCCGAAGCGGGCTGTACCGCGGGGCCGGTATTCAACCGTCTGCTGCCGCGGGCTTTTGTTGCCGCCAAGCGGGTACGCAGCGAAACCGCCATCGCCCAGCATGCCGTTTCGGTTTCCTATGCAGCGGTGGAACTGGCCCGCAAGATCTTCGGCGAACTGGCGGGCAAAAGCTGCATGATTGTCGGCGCCGGAAAAATGTGCGAGCTGGCGGCTCGCCATCTGGCCGGGCAACAGCTTGGCGAGGTGCTGGTTACCAACCGCACCCTGGCGCGCGCCCAGGACCTGGCCGAAAAGTTCGGCGGCCGTGCCGTGCCGTTTGCCGAGTTTCCCCTGTATCTGGATCAGGCCGATATCGTGCTGACTTCCACCGCTGCGGGCCTGCTGCTGACCCGCTCCCGACTCGAGCAGATTATCCGCCGCCGTAAAAACCGGCCCATGTTTCTTATCGATATCGCTGTGCCGCGCAATGTCGATCCGCAGGCCAACCAGATAGACAACCTCTATCTTTACGATATCGACGATCTCAACGGTGTCATCGAAACCAACTTGCGCGAGCGCCGCAAGGCGGCCAAAAAGGCCGAGGAGATCATCGAGCAGGAAATCCTTCGATTTTACGGGTGGCTGCGCAGCCTCGAAGCCGCGCCGATGATTGTCGCGCTGCGCCAGCAGGTGGAAGAAATCCGCCGCCGCGAGACCGAGAAAACCCTCGGCGCTCTGCAGCATCTGGATGCGGCCGACCGCCGCGCCGTCGAGGCGCTGACCCGCGCCATCGTCAACAAGGTCCTGCACTCTCCTTTAAGTGTTCTCAGGCGTGCCGGTGACGATATTACCGGTGAAATTTATCTCGAAGCAGTGCGGCGTCTGTTTGATCTGGACCCGGCACCAAAGACTGCTGCGGCACAACAGACCGAATCCGAGGATACTCCGAAACAGGATATTGTCTTATGAATGCCAACGTTTTGCGCATTGGCACCCGTGGCAGCCGTCTGGCGCTCTGGCAGGCCGAGTGGGTACAGAGCCGGCTGCAGGAGTTGTACCCGGAGCTGACCGTCAGACTGGTGCCGATCTCCACCCAGGGCGACAGGATTCAAGATGTGCCGCTGGCCAGAATCGGCGGCAAGGGACTGTTCGTCAAGGAAATAGAGGAGGCTCTTTTTGACGGGCGCATCGACCTTGCCGTGCATTCCATGAAGGATGTGCCTTCGGTGCTGCCCACGGGCCTGATTCTGGCCTGCATCCCGCAGCGCGAGGATCCTCGTGATGCGTTGATTAGCCGGAACGGCCGCGATTTTAGTCAACTGCCCCAAGGGGCGCGTATCGGCACCTCGGCGCTGCGCCGGCAGGCGCAGTTGCTCTACCGGCGCCCGGATCTGGAGATCGTTCCGCTGCGTGGCAATGTTGAAACCCGCCTGCGCAAGATGGAGGAAGAACATCTTGACGGTATCATCCTGGCCGCCGCCGGTCTCAAACGCCTGGGCCTGATGAGACTCATCAGTGCCTGTCTGCCCCCGGAACTGAGCCTGCCGGCCATCGGACAAGGCGCCCTGGGGCTGGAGTGCCATCAGGATAATGGCTGGGTCCTGAAACGCATCGCGCCCTTGCATCACCCCGCCACGGCGCTGACGGTGTCCGCCGAGAGGTCTTTTTTGCGCCGCCTGAATGGCGGCTGTCAGGTGCCGCTGGCAGCCCACGGCACGCTGGCGGGCCAGACCTTGACCCTGACCGGACTGGTAGCCGGGATCGATGGCCGCTGTCTGCTCAAGGAGACCGTTGCCGCTTCGCTGAGCCAGGCCGAGGAACTCGGGGTACACCTCGCCGAAAAGCTCCTGTCAAAAGGCGCCGACCGTATTCTGGCTGCTCTCGATATCCGACCGAAACCGCTGGGATCCTGATCATGTCCGAAACAACCTCCGCATCCAAAGGCATCGTTTATCTGGTCGGCGCCGGACCTGGTGATCCCGGGCTGTTGACCGTGCGCGGGTTGCAATGCCTGCGTCGTGCCGAAGTGGTGGTCTATGATTACCTGGCCAACCCGCAGCTGCTCGAGGAGGCGCCCGCCGCCGCCCAGCGCATCTATGTGGGCAAAACCGCCGGCCACCATCACCTCCCGCAGGATCGCATCAACGCCCTTCTGGTTGAAAAAGCCCGTCAGGGCAAAATAGTGGTGCGGCTCAAGGGCGGCGATCCCTGCCTGTTCGGGCGGGGTGGCGAGGAAGCTTGCGAGTTAGCCGATGCCGGACAGCGGTTCGAGATTGTGCCGGGCATTACAGCGGGGTTCGGAGCGGCCATCTATGCCGGGATTCCCCTGACCCACCGCGATTTTACCACCAGCCTGGGCCTGATCACCGGGCACGAAGATCCGGCCAAAAAGGTGTCCAGCCTTGACTGGTCCAAACTCGCCACCGGGGTCGGCACCCTGCTGTTTTACATGGGCATGGGCAACCTGTCCACCATCACGGAACAGCTCATGGCCCATGGCCGTTCTCCGGACACACCGGTGGCGGTGGTGCGTTGGGGCACCACGCCGCGTCAGCAAACCCTGGTCGGTACCCTGGAAAACGTCTCCGAGCGGGTGCGGAAGGCCCGGCTGGGGCCGCCGGCTATCATCGTGGTGGGGGAGATCGTGACACTGCGTCAGCAACTGCGCTGGTTTGACAACCGGCCGCTGTTTGGCCGGCGCATCCTGGTGACACGGGCGGCCGGTCAGGCGGGCAGCCTGTCCGAGGGGTTGCGGGCCGCCGGCGCCGAGGCGATCTGTTGCGCCACCCTGGAAATTGTGCCGCCGCCCGACTGGCAGCCTCTGGACACCGCCCTGGAACGATTGCCGCAGGTGGATGTCCTGGTGCTGACTTCCGTCAATGCGGTACATTATTTTTTCGAACGGTTGTTTGGTCTCGGGCTGGACAGCCGTGCGCTGCACTCTGCCTGCATTGCCGCCGTGGGAGGGAAAACCGCCGCCGCTCTGGCGGGATACGGTTTGCGTGCCGACCTGGTGCCCGATAGACAGTGTGCCGAAGGGATGCTGGCCGCGCTTTTGAAGCGGGGGGTGGCCGGCAGGCGGATCCTGTATCCGCGCAGCCAGCTCGCCCGCGACCTGCTGGTCACGGAACTTCGCGCCACCGGTGCCGATGTCTCGGCGCCGGTGGCCTACCATACCCGTAAACCCGCCTCGGCAGAGGAGCATCTGAGCCGCGCTCTGGGCGACGGGGTGGATGCCGTGACCTTCACTTCCTCTTCGGCGGTTGAGCATTGCCTTGAGCTTTTGGAGGCTGACGGCCGACAGCTGCTTTCGAAAACGGTCATTGCCAGCCTCGGTCCGTTGACCAGCGCCACGATCCGGCGCCATGGCCTGCGGGTGGCCGTGGAAGCCGCCGTGCCGACCACGGAAGCATTGATCGAGGGTTTGGAAAAGCATTTCGAGGGAGTCGACGGCCCTTTTCCACCGTGACGGTGTCAATCCGCTAAAAACCATGGAGCCGAAGTGTCGCATAAGTGCAATAACGCCTGTGCGACTCTACTCTGGCGTAATTTCAGGAGCAATCCATGCATTTCCCCGAGTACCGGGCGCGCCGCACGCGCCGCACGCCGATTCTGCGAAACATGGTCCGCGAGACCCGTCTGTCGGTGGACGATCTCATCTATCCTTTGTTCTGCGTCGAGGGTGCGGATGTCTGTCACCCCATCGGTTCCATGCCCGGTGTATGCCAGCTGTCCATCGACCGGTTGGTCGCGGAGGCCCGCGAGGTTTGGCAGCTCGGCATTCCGGCGGTGATTCTGTTCGGCATTCCGGATCGCAAGGATGCTCTGGGTAGCGCGGGGACCAGTGACGACGGCATCATTCCCCGCGCCGTGCGTGCCCTTAAGCAGGTGCTGCCGGAATTGATCGTGGTCACAGATGTCTGCATGTGCGAATATACCGATCACGGTCACTGCGGTGTGGTTCGCGGCCAGGACGTGCTCAACGATCCCACCCTGGAGCTGTTGTCCCGGCAGGCTGTGGCCCATGCCCGCGCCGGGGTCGATATCGTCGCGCCCAGTGACATGATGGACGGGCGGGTGGCGGCCATCCGCCGCGCTCTGGATACCGAGGGATTCGACCAGATCCCGATCATGAGCTATGCTGTCAAATACGCCAGTGCGTTTTACGGACCGTTTCGCGAGGCGGCGGAATCGGCGCCGCAATTCGGCGACCGGCGTTCCTACCAGATGGATCCGGCCAATCGCCGCGAAGCTTTGCGCGAGGCCCGCCTCGACGTGCATGAAAATGCCGATTTTCTCATGGTCAAGCCGGCCATGGCTTATCTCGACATTCTACGTGACCTGCGCGAGGCGTTTGATCTGCCGCTGGTTGCCTACAACGTCTCCGGGGAGTTTGCCATGCTCAAGGCCGCGGCGCAAAGGGGCTGGATTGACCACGATCGGGTCATGCTGGAACTGCTCACGGCCATGAAGCGCGCCGGCGCCGATCTGATCATAACCTACCACGCCAAGGAAGCGGCTGGCCTGCTCCGGCAGGACCATTCCGGACAGGAACCTTAAGATCATGCCGGATACGATCCGCGACGACCAATCTCTCAGCCGCGCTGAAACCATCACCGCCGTCATTCACTATTACCGTGCGGAATCGGCGCGCGCTCTGGCCTGGCGGGAGCGACTCGACCGCACCACCAACTGGGCGGTAGCCGCAACCGCGGCATTTCTCGGTTTTGTGTTCAGCCATCCGGAAATTACTCATGCCGCCTTTGTGTTCGGTCTGGTGATGGTGTATATCCTGCTGTTTGTCGAAGCGCGCCGGTTCCGCTTTTACGATGCCTACGAATACCGCGTACGCCTGCTGCACCAGGAATTTGTTGCCAGGCTGCTCAAGGGCCGGCTCGATTTTTCCGCTGAAGCACAATGGCGCATTGATCTGGCCGAGGACCTGCTGCATCCCCGTTACAAGATGGGAGCACTGCAGGCCATCGGGCAGCGGGTTCACGCCAATTATATTTATCTGTTCGCTGTGCTGCTGGGTGGCTGGCTGCTGAAAATCAAGCTGCATCCGCTGATCGCGCGTTCCTGGGACCAGTACCTGGAACAGGCTTCGGTCGGCGGGCTGCCCGGCTTCTGGTCGTTGCTGTTCATGGCGGTCTTTGTCCTTCACCTGTTTTACCTGCGTCATGTCGGGCAGCGGGCCAAGGGCGGCCGTGACCTGATCTATCCCCGGCAGGGCGGCTGACGATGTTACCTTCCACACCTGACACCATGATGGTCCGGATATATACTGCATGATTGAATATCACAAGGACACCCTCGCCAACGGCCTGCGCCTGGTGACGGTGGAAATGCCCCATCTGCACAGCGTCGAAATGGTCTGTCATGTCGGCGTGGGCGGTCGCCACGAGCGTCCGGCACAGGCCGGCATTTCCCATTTCCTGGAACATATGCTGTTTCGCGGCACCTGCGACTATCCCACGGGACTGGCCCTGGAGTCGGCTTTTGAATCTCTCGGCGGCACCGTCAACGCCGCCACCGACGGCGAAACCACCTGTTACCATTCGCGCCTGCACCCCGATCACATTGCCGAGGGAGCGGTGCTGTTCGCATCCCTGCTGCGCCGCACGCTGCTCAACGACATCGACATCGAGCGCCGCATCATTATCGAAGAGGCGCTGGAGGATCTCAACGAATCCGGCGAGGAAATCAACCCGGACAACCTTACCAGCCGCCTGATCTGGCCGGATCATCCTCTGAGCCTGCCGATTGTCGGCACCAGGGAATCGATTGCAAATCTGAACCGGGAGGACCTGCGACGCCATCTCGAAACCTGGTACACGCCCGGCAATACCGTGATTGCCGTGGCCGGTCAGGTCAGCCGGGCCCGGGCCCTGGCGGCCGTCGAAGCCGCTTTTGGAGATTGGCAGGACCACCCCGTCCCGGTTGCGCTGGCCGCTCCGCCGCCGCGGAACGACGGCCCTCGCACCATTTGGACCCGGGACGCTGCATCGCAGATCCATGTGCAGCTGGCGTTCTGCGCGCCTGGCCGCAAGGATCCGCGTACTCCGGCGCTGCGTTTGCTGCGTCGTATTCTGTCCGGCAGCAGCTCACGCCTCATGGTGCGCCTGCGCGAGCAGCTGGGGCTGACCTATCACGCCGAGGCCAATCTCGGCCTGTACGACGACTGTGGTGTTTTTTCCATCGATCTGGCGGTCGCTCCGTCCAGCCTCACCCAGGCTCTGCGGGAATTGCTGCAGATGCTCGACAACCTGTGCAGCCATCCCGCCAGCGACGATGAGCTGCAACGGGTAATACGCTCTTTTATCTTCGAACAGGAATTCAGCCTCGACCAGGCTGACAATCGTGCCGGACGTTTTGGCTGGGGCGAACTGGTCGGCTATCCCCTGACCCTGGCCGAGGAATGTCGCCAGGTACAGGCGCTCAGCGCCGCGCAGGTGCGCGATGTTGCCGCCGAACTGTTCTTGCCCCAGGCGCTGGCCGCGGCCTTTGTCGGGCCATTCAAGATCCGGCAGCGCGACGCGGCGGAAAAGCTGCTGACGGCATGGGCGCAATAGCCGGTTCGATGGACCGCTCCGAAGTGGCGCGAGTCTCCATAAACAGATCCAGCGCCGGCCGGGGCAATTTTGGATATCTTGAAATTTTTCAGGCGGTTGATGGGAGGTTGTGTTGAGCGTGCGGATTGAAAAACTGCAGGAAACGGACAAGCCACAGGTCATGGCGTTGCTGAGGCAGGTCAACATGCATCATGTGCCGTCCCCGGAAATGCCCCGGATCAGCTGGGAAAACTATTTCGTGGCACGCATGAACGGCCGGGTCGTCGGATTTTGCGGCTACAGGATATTGTCGGATACCGAGGCCAAAACCGAGCTGATGGCAGTGGACAGGGCTTGTCGCGGCATGGGGCTCGGACTGCAACTGCAGGCTTTGCGGATGCGGGAGATGGCGCGGCAAGGCGTCAAGACACTGATCACCAATTGTGACCTGCCGGAAAGCATTGCCTGGTATAAGAAACATTTCGGTTACGAGGAGATCGGGCGCCTGAAGAAAGAGCACGAATTCGGATCGCCAGACATCGGTTACTGGACGACCCTGCGAGTTGATCTGGAGCGGTGGTCAGTGTCCGGAAAGGATGAACAGGATGAGCGACCATGACGATCTGGAAATGCCGTATCCGGTCACGCCTTATCCGAAGCTGATCATCAATGCCGCGATTACCGGCATGCTGCCCATGCGCAAGGATTCTCCCCATGTGCCGCTGTCACCGGAAGAAATCATCGAAGATGCGGTTCGCTGCATCCGGGCCGGCGCCTCCATCATTCATCTGCACGCCCGGGATGAAGATGGGACGCCGACCTACCGCAAAGAGGTTTTCGAACGGCTGATTCTCGGCATCCGCACACATTGCCCCGAAGCGATTCTTTGCGTATCGACCAGTGGGCGCCGGCACAATAGCTTCGCCTGCCGATCCGCGGTGCTGGAGCTGGACGGCGCGGCCAGGCCCGATATGGCCAGCCTGACCATGGGCTCGCTGAATTTTCCGCGACAGGCTTCCGTAAACTCCCCGGAAATGATCGAAGCGCTGGCGCTGGTCATGAAGGAGCGAGGCATTGTGCCGGAAATCGAGATCTTCGAGCCGGGCATGATCCATGCGGCGAAGGTGCTGAGGCGGCGCGGTATTCTGAACGGTCCGCTGTATATGAACCTACTGCTCGGTTCCCTCTACACTTCCCCCGCGACCCTGTTCGATCTCGGCTGCATGGTCAGGAGTTTGCCCCGTTCGGTTCACTGGGCGGCGGCGGGAATCGGGCGTTTTCAACTCAAGATGAACACCGCCGCCATCCTGATGGGCGGACACGTCCGTGTCGGCCTGGAAGACAACCTGCATTACGATGCTTCCCGGCGGCAGCTGGCAACCAATGAACAATTGGTGCGGCGGATTGGGCGTCTGTGTTGCGAATTCGGCCGTGAAGTGGCCGGCCCGATCGAGGCGCGCGCACTGCTCGGGTTGCCTGCGGCACAAACACCGGCATGACGGAACATGGCAAGGTGGAAACCGCCGCAACCGGCGGTATTCGGGGATCAGAGGAGAGCTATGAAACGAATTCTGATTGGCAAGCTGGCGTATGATGATTGCCAGCCCGGGGGGGCCCGGGTTATGGCGACGGTTGGCGGCGAGCCGCTCTGGTTCGAGTCGTCACAGGCGCCGCTGCGATTGGCGCCCGAGGGGTACGGCAGCGCCCTGCTGGTGCCGGCAATGTGTCACGGGCGCGACCTGGTTTTTGAGGATCCCGTGTGTCCTGTGTGGCTGGCGAATGTCCATGAGGTGATGGGGTATTTTTCCAGCTGGTGGGGGTGGAAGCCGATAAACATCGAGGCGGATACCCGCGAGGCTCGCCAGCCAGGCTCTCCGGGGAAGCTGACGGCGCTGTGTTTTTCCGGCGGAGTGGATTCTTTTTTTTCGCTGCTCACCTATCCGCGTCCCATCGATACGCTGGTGTTCATTCACGGTTACGATATCCATCTGGAAGATGAAGACGGCGCACGCCTTGCGTTTGACAATGTGCAGCGGGTTGCCGCCGAAATGCGCCTGAATGCCACCCTGGTCCGCAGCAATTATCGCAAACATCCGATTGCCGGTAAAAAGTACCGATATGCCTATGGTGGTGCCATCGCGGCGGTTGGGCATTTACTGGACCAGGTTGGCGAACTGGTGGTGTCGTCGGGAATGCCGCAATCGGAAAGTTTCCCCAACGGAAGTCATTGGCAGACGGATCCGCTCTGGTCTTCGAGCGATATGACAGTGAACTACTTTGGCGCGGGTTCCACCAAAAACGATAAAATCGGCGCCATTGCGGCCCATCCTCTGGCGCAGCGCCACCTGCGCATCTGTCAGGAGAACTTTTATGGTTCCTTCGCATTGTCCAGGCAGTATCTCAATTGCGGGCAATGCCAGAAATGCGTTCGCACCCTGCTGGTCCTGGAGCAGGAGGGAAAACTGGACGATTTCGTGAATTTTGCCAATAAAAAGCACCTTGACGCTTGTCTCGACCGGGTCATGCAGGTCGATCCGGTTTTTATCAGAGCCTATGACGAGATCCGCCGTCGAGGGGTCCGCCCCGAAACGCAGCGGGCGATCCGCGCCCTGATCCGCCGCAGCAGGGTCCTTAACCGCATGGAATGGGCAGGCAGAAGGGGGCGCAAGGCGGTTTTTCAGGTTCTGCGCCTGATGGATGCTCTTGAACGGAAATGTTTTTATCGCCAGTCCAGTTAGTTTTCATCCGGAAACGGCCCTTTTCCGCCGTGGCGGCGTCAATCCGCAGGCTTGCTTGTGCGGCGTACCGATGTACGCCTCCGCGCAACCCCTTGATTTCCTTGCCACAACGAAAAATTGCTCGTTTCCCATATGAAAACTACGCTGGTATCCATCCGGAGTTTCCGGATGGATACCCCGGATGGATACCAGTTAGCATCCATCCGGAAACCCCGGATGGAAACCTGTTAAACAGGAGCAGTGTCGCGCGGGAAGTTTCGCGCTTCGAGCAGGAGCAGGCGGATTGCGCTATAATGCCCGAAATCGGGCAGGCAAGCTTGAATCGATCCTCGGACATACGTTAACGTGCCGCTGGCTGTCATGCGTCGGGCAACAGGCCGCAACGCGGTTTGCCTGACCCTGGCATGTCCCGGGTTGTTTAACCCGTTTCCCCGCTGCACAGCCTCCCCCGGGGCCAAACCGTTTGTTTTTTTCTTCAGTGTTTCCGTGTATGCGTACCGCCTCCCTTCCTCCGAAATCCTTTCGAGCCCTGCGTCCCACAACCTTCATGGTGTACTCTCCGCTAAAAAGTCCCACGGCAACTCAAAAAGCAGATTGTTTTCTCATTTTGAGTTGTTAAGATGTAGCCATGGAATATGCGCGAATCTTTTGGCGGCAACGCGCAAGGAAAGTTCCATTTCGAACAGGTTGCCGAAAGACGGCTTTAATAGAGACTTTTTGGATCGTGTATGGAGGAGGTTTGTGTATTGAACTGCCTACTTTGGAGAAAGGAATCAGCATGCAAAATCTGACAAGAAAGGGTGCGGCGGTTTTGGCGGCCTGCGGATTTCTGGCGGGGTTGCTGGCGACGGCTGGTCCCGCGGCGCGGGCGGCTGATATCGATCGGGAGTTTCTGGGTTTGCATGATGGCCAGCAGGTTTATGGTTTTGATGCGACGTCGGAGACTTCGCCTTTTGTCAATGGGGACAACTATTCGATCATGGCCGCCGGGGACGTTACGGGCAGCTATACGAATGTGCGGTATTCCGTTTTTGGTCTCTACGCGGATGCCGCCGTCGATTTGCAGAATTCCGGGCTGATCCAGCTCACAGCGGTTGGCGGCGTGCCTGCTAACGATTTTTCCGCCTATGGCGAAATGAGCGCCTTTGCGATTGTCACCGATGCGGCAGTCGATAACCGTGGCGATCTGACGGTGGATGCCAGCGGCGCCACCATCAACAACACTGGCACTCATGCCTACAGCCGTTTGTATGCCTACGGCATCGAAGCGCTGGGTACGGTGACCAACGAGGGAGCCGTTACCGTGACTGCTACCGGTGGCACCGCCGCGGCCACCACCTACGCATATGCCGGCAGTTGGGCCTACGGCATCGAGTCCAACACCGGGATCAGCAATTCCGGTGACATCGACGCCAGTGCCAGCGGCGGCACCGCCAGTGCCAGCGGCAGCGATTATGCCACGGTCATCGCCAATGCCGTCGCCGAAGGTCTGCGCTCTGAATCTTCCGAGGCGATCATTGCCAACAGTGGCGATGTGACGATAACGGCCAGCGGTGGCGATGCCACCGTTGCAGGAGATTTTCTGTACAACAGTGCATCGGCAACGGCCTATGCCGCTGGCGTCCTGTCCGAATCCGCCACGGGCCTGCTGAGCAACAGCGGCGATGTGACGGTAACGGCCAGCGGCGGCAACGCCGTCAGCCGGCGCGCTTATTCCACCGTTGTCGCACGGGCGCTGGGGCTGGACTCCGACGGCCCGGTGGACAACAGCGGTGCTGTTGCCGTGACTGCCGAGGGTGGATCGGTCACGTCTGTCTACAACGACGGCCTGGCCAATGCTGAAGCGTATGGCATTGCCTCCGGCGCCACCGTAACGAACGACGGGCCGGTCACCGTCAGCGCGACGGGAGGCAGCGTCAATGGCGATGATGGCTACGCGAGGGGTTTTGCCTACGGCATCGACGCGGCAGATGCTGTCACCAATGGCGCCGGCGGGGCGATAACCGTGAGTGCCACCGGTGGCACGGCCGAGGCCAGCGACGAAGCCAGTGCCTACGTTGAAGCTTACGGTATTGCATCGGACGGTGTCGTGACCAACAATGGCGGCACGGTTTCCGTGACCGCCCAGGGTGGCAGCGCCACCGCCGGAACCAACCGGGCGGACAGCTATGCCGAAGCCTGGGGCTTGTGTCCCAGACCTCGGTGAACAACAGTGGCACGGTCAGTGTCACCGCCCAGGGCGGGGAGGCATCCTCCGACAATGGTTATGCGGAGAGTTACGCGCAAGTTTGGGGCCTGTCTTCGGTTGGCGATGTAAGCAATAGCGGCGCCATCAGCGCCGCCGCTACCGGCGGCACCACGCAGACGGCTTCGGAATCGGAGTACGGTCTTTCCTGGACGGAAGCTTACGGTATTTACTCCGATGGCGCGGTGCTCAACAGTGGCGACATTGCCGCTACCGCCACCGGTGGCACGGCAGATGCCTACTTGGATGCCTATGCCGAGGCGCGGGCCTGCGGTATCCGCGCCCTGGCCGGCGTTGACAACAGCGGCGCCATCAGCGTTGCCGCCCAAGGTGGCACGGCCTCTTCGGATATCTCGTTTGCCGACCACGAAGCCGAAGCTTACGGCATATCAACCGAAGGCGATGTGCGCAACAGCGGGGCCATCAGCGTGACCTCTGCCGCCGGCAGCGGTATCTCCACTACCGGCTATGACACCTATGGCTATGCGGAGGCTTCTGGTATCGAAGCGGCGGGATCGTTGACAACAGCGGTTCCCTTTCGGTAACTGCCACTGGCGGGCAGCTTGAAGAAGATGGCTACGGTTATGTCGATGCGGAAGCCTACGGGATATCCGCCGGCAATGACGTGTCCAACAGTGGTGCCATCAGCGTCGCCGCCACCGGCGGCAGCGTGACCAGCGGCAGCGATGTCGGCTACGCCGAAGCATTCGCTTACGGTATCGATACAGCCGGGTCTGTTGTCAACAGCGGTGCCATCACCACCTCGGCCCAGGGAGGAACTGCCAGCGGCGCACTTTCCGATGCAGACGGCGATGCCTATGCCGACGCCTGGGGCATCCGGGCTTCCGACGAGATCGTTAACAGCGGTACGATTGCGGTCACCGCAACCGGCGGCACCGCGACCGCTGATTCCTCCGAGCCCTACGCTCTTGCTATAGGTCTGCAGGGCGGATCGGTTGACAACACCGGCGATATCACCGCAACCGCAACCTACGGCGAAGGTACCGGGCTGGATCCTTTTTCAACTGCGTTTGGCGAGGCCCATGCCGGGGCCGCCGGTATTCTTGCCACCGGCGGCGATGTCATCAATGGCGGCAATATAACGGTGCAGGCCATGGCACCGGATGATCTGGACACGGCAGCCGTGGGCATCCTGTTTGCCGCCGACGGTAATCTGACCCAGAACGGTATGATTCGGGCATTTGGCGACAGGGCCTACGAAGTGGCAGTCATGTCCGGTACCGTCACCTTGCTCGACAGCTACCACATGACCCTGGACGGTGACCGACCGTTGGCTCCCTGTTTGTGAATGATGGCGCCACCCTGGATATCAATGGTGCTGCTTGAGTGTTTCCGCACTGAGCGGTGAAACCTTGTTCAACACCGAATATCAAATTTTTGAAACCGAGGAGGGCAGCGGCGCCGTCGCCGGAGCTTTTGGCGCGATTTCCGCCGTCAATCCCTCCATCGCGGTGCTATATCATGACCAGCCACCGAGGGGAGCGTGGACGATACCGTTTCGCTTGCCTATGGTCCCGCCGCTTC